>NZ_CP015029.1:0-305186 GCF_011455495.1 Frederiksenia canicola | reverse complement strand
AAAGCGAAGAACAGCACATTGTACAAGCGTTGCAACGCTTGCCAGCCCAAATTGAAAGTGCGTTAGTGTTTGATAAAGCGATTGAAAAATTATCGGAAGATTTCGCTGAAAAACATCATACTTTATTTTTAGGGCGTGGTGAGTTTTACCCAATCGCAATGGAGTCAGCATTGAAATTAAAGGAAATTTCCTATATTCATGCTGAGGCCTATGCCGCAGGCGAGTTGAAACATGGTCCGTTAGCCTTGATCGACAGCGATATGCCTGTGATTGTGGTTGCTCCTGAAAATGACTTGTTGGAAAAAGTGAAGTCTAACATTGAGGAGGTCCGTGCCCGTGGCGGTCAGCTCTATGTGTTCGCCGATCACGAAGCGGGTTTTAGCGACATGGAGAGCTTTAAAACTATCGTGTTACCGAAGGTCGATGCGGTCACCGCTCCGATTTTCTACACAGTGCCACTACAACTGCTTTCTTACCACATCGCTTTAATTAAAGGTACCGACGTGGATCAGCCAAGAAACTTAGCAAAAGCGGTGACGGTGGAATAGCCAAGCGATTTGCAAAATTTTGTGCGGAAGTGACCGCTTGTAGGCAATGCAAGCGGTCACTTTTTTGTTGAAATTTACAAAGGAAATAAAATTGGCACGAGGAAGACGGAAAGTAGCATCACTAAAATCGTAAATGGTACACCGACTTTGACGAAGTCCATAAATTTGTAGCCACCCGGAGCAAGCACCATGGTGTTTACTGGTGACGAAACTGGGGTCATAAAGGCAGCAGAGGCAGAAATGGCGACGATCATCACAAATGGAGCAGGCGAATAGCCAATCTGTTGAGCGATAGCAATGGCGATTGGCATCACTAAAATTGCGGTTGCGGTGTTGGAAATAAAGGCACTGATAACGGCGGTGAACACAAATAATGCGACCAACACAAAATGAATGTCCATTCCTTGCATGGTGGTTGAAAGCCAGCCAACCACTAAGTCGATCCCGCCCGTTTTTTGTAGAGCAATGGAAAACGGCATCATGCCAACAATCAAAATCAAACTTGGAAAGTGAATGGAATCATACGCACTTTTCATATCAATGCAGCGGAATTTACCGAGCATCAAGCAGGCGATCAACGCTGCAATTACGTTTGGCACAATGCCTGTAATCATTAACACGACCATGGTGAGCACGGAAAACAGTGCGTGCGGCGCTTGGCTCAATGCTGGGGCGGCATTTTTACTTTCTTCAGGGGCGTTCAACAAGAAGAAATCACGGCTGCTGTTAATGGAAAGAATTTGGTTCCATACGCCCATGACCAATAATACATCCCCCACTTGTAACGGTGTATAAATAATATTATCCCGCAGCACTTCGCCTTCACGTTTAAATCCAACTACGCTTAGACCGAATTGGGAACGAAATTTCAATTCACTCACACTTTTGCCGAGCAGTTCACTTTCAGGCAGAATAGAGATTTCTGCCATACCAATTGATTTAGCATGTGCTGAAAAATACTCGCCTTTTAATTCAATTGGCTTTAAGCCAAACTGCTCACACAAGGCGAGAAAAGTGTCGCTTTCTACGCCAACATCTAATAATAAAACGTCTTTTTCGTGCAAGGTAGCATTACCGTAAGCACTTAGAGAGACACGGCGGAAACGTTTCATCCGTTGGATCGCCACGATATTTAAGCCATATTCAGAACGTAGATTGAGTTCGTTGATCGTTTTGCCAACGAAGGTCGAGTCGGCAGTAATCAAGACCATTTTCGCTCGGCCTTGCAGTTGGTATTCATCAATAAATTGGGCGATAGATGAGCCTGCTTTGCGTTCAGTTGATAGGGCTTCACCGTTATCTAGCCAATGTCTGGCGATTAACATATAGCCAATGCCGAGCACTAATACCGCTACGCCAATTGGGGTGAAACTGAAGAAATTAAAGCCCTCGAAACCCGCTTTGACTAATTCCGAATGAGCAACTAAGTTTGGCGGCGTGGCGATCAAGGTCATCATCCCGCTAATTAGCCCTGCAATACTTAGCGGCATCATCAATCGTTTAGGTGAAATCCCCATACCCGAGCAGATGGCCAACACAACAGGAATAAAAATGGCGACGATCCCCGTTGAGCTCATAAAAGATCCAAGTCCTGCAATTGACAGCATCAGCAGTACTAGTACGCGAACCTCACTTGCACCTGCGACTCGCATTAGCCATTCGCTGACTTGATACGCAATGCCAGTACGCACCAAACTTTCGCCCACTACAAACAGTAATGCGATTAACACGACGTTTGGATCGCTCAATCCAGCAAACACTTCTTTGGTGGTTAAAATGCCACTTAAACTGAAAAAGGCAATGACGAGCAAGGCGACAATATCCATTCGTAATTTGTTCGCCATAAATTGCCAAATCGCAAAAACGAGTAACGCCAGCACCCAAAAGAGCTGATGCTGCATAAAGTCGGGAAGGAGTTGAGATAAGAATTGCATAATAGGTTCCGATAGTTTCTTTCAACAAGCGGTCAGTTCCGCTCAATTTTTTACCAATAAGAGAAAGGCTCGCTCCGCTATAGTGAACAAGCCTTCAAATTATTTTTGCGTCTCTGGCTCAGGGGGAGCCTGCTTTTCTTCAGGAGTAAGCATCGACATTGCCGCTTGCATACTGCGTTCAATGGTGGCACGGCTTGGGTCATTATCAGGCATCAGTTTGAGCACCATTCCCCACGTCATTGCGGCCATTTTGTAATCTTCTTTCTCAAACAGGTGGAAAGCTAATAAACGTAACGCACTGAGATTGGTGTGATCCACTTTAATGATCTCTTTCACCAGATCTTCACCTTTGGCTTTGTCTTTAGGATCTTGCGACATCATCAATAATTCAGCCAGTTTTTGTTTATACAACAAGTTCTCAGGCTGTAAATTGTTGGCTTTCGCATAGCTATCTAACGCCATATCCCAATTTTCAGTAGCCATCCCAATTTGCCCTAAGAGAAACCAAGACTCAGCGTCTTGTGGCTTATCTTGCAGCTCCACCCGCAGAGCCATGGCGAATTGGTTCATTTCGGTTTCACTTAACGGCTCAGCCTCTTCGTTTTTTAAACGCTCGTAGAAGTAGTCGAGTTTTTTATGGCTCATTTCAAGCATTGTGCCAGTAAACCACGAACCAACGTGCCAATAAATACCTGCACTAACACCACCAACGAACAACATCAGTGCGACAAACCACACTTTGCCGAAGGATTTTTGTGCAGTAAGTGGTTGCTCAGACGCGTTTTCAGGAATATCGTCCAACAAACTTTGCTGCAACTCACGCTTCGTCTGTTCAGGATCATCAATCACGCCTTCATTAGCTTCACGTTCTACTTCTTGCAAACGATCAAAATAGAAGGCTTTATTGAGATTGTCTCGCTTTTGTGCGGTTCGGTTGGTCGTTTTTCTAAGTAGCGGAGAGAACGCAATCACGCAAATTACGAGGGTCATCAGCCCGATAGTTAGCCAGAAATTCATTCGGAATCCTTGTCATTGAGAATGTGATCGAGACGTTGCTGGTCAAGTGGCTTTGCAAATTTTTGCTCGGAACTGACCGCTTGTGGCACAGCTTTTTTTCGTCGAATAAGCCAAAATCCGCCTACAATTAACAGCAATGGCATCAGCCACAGTAACACTGTTGCAGGTGTAAGTGGTGGATCGTAAGTCACAAAGTTGCCATAACGTTCCACCATATAATGCACTACTTCATCTTTGCTTTTGCCCTGTTTGAGCAGCTCCAACGTTTTGTAACGCATATCGGTGGCGATCGTCGCATTCGAATCAGCAATATTATTGTTTTGACACTGTGGGCAACGCAGCTCTTGAATTAGCGAACGATAATCTGCTTCCTGCTGTGCATTGTCGAATTGGTGAGTTTCAATCGCAGCCCAACCAAATGCAGGCAGCAACAAAAGAACAAGCCATTTTTTCATTATTTCAACTTCTCATAAATTGGTTTTAGCACGTTGTTCCACACATTCGCATTCACATCGCCTGCGTGACGGTAATGAATCACACCATTGCCATCAATAATAAAGGTTTCAGGAGCGCCATACACACCCAGATCTAACCCAAGCGATCCTTTCGGATCAAAAATCACCGCTTTATAAGGATCGCGATTGTCGGCTAAGAATTTCAAGGCTTTTGTACGATCATCTTTATAATCGATCCCCACAATTTCCACGCCTTGTTTGGCAAGCTCGGTCAAGTATTGATGTTCGGCATAGCAAGTCGGGCACCAAGTTGCCCACACATTGAGCAAACGTGGCGTACCGGTTTTCAACACGGAAACATCGATCGGCTTGTTTGGATCATATAAGGATTCCAGTTGGAATGCGGGAACAGGTTTACCAATTAATGCCGACTCTAAGGCTTTCGGATCGTGTCCGTCAGCGTTCCAGCGTAGCTGCACCACAAACGCAGCCACCAAGCCAAAAAAGAGAATTAAAGGGAGTAACAGTTTGGTTTTCATATCATTAGAGAGTTATTGAGAGTAACGAAAATGCCCAGTAATTTTATACTGATGCAAAATATTTTCTTCTTGCGTGCCACGACCAATATTATGAATAATCAGCGGCGTGTTATCTGCCGTTTTTTTATCAGACACAATACCAATATGGGTTAAGCCTTTTCCTAAATCCCAAGTTACAATATCACCAGCGAGATAGTCACCATCTTTGATCTCAAAACCTTGACGTTTGAGATAAGTGGCGATATTGGGCACACGGCGATGATCGATATTACGATCGGTTCGCTTCAATCCCCACTTTTTAGGGTATAGGCCGAAATTTTTCTGCATATCTTCATGTATAAGCTGCTGCAGATCGATTTTTTGTTCTCGCAACGCACGTACCACTACATCGGTACACACACCTTTGATCATCGGAACATCCCCCATTGGGTAGGCGATTTTACTATAAGCGGCATCGTAGTACTGCGTTACGCCAATTTGCTGCCGAGCAGAATCCACCAACTTCGCGGGAGAAAAAGCCAAACTCGTTGCAGAGAACAGCCAGACGCTAGAAATAAATAAAAACTTGGTCATACAAGCGGTCACTTTCGCAGAAAATTTTGCAAATTATAAAGAAAAAACGAGCCGTTCAAAACGACTCGTGTACTGTTATTTGATCTTCGCCAAAGGTTCGCCCATTCGGGTTGGTTCGCCTGCGGTGAGATGCGATTCAAGGGCGACTTTGCCTTGTGGGAACAGGTTGATCACGGTTGAACCTAAGCGGAAGGCTCCCATTTCCTCGCCTTTTTTGAGATGGACGGCACTTTCGCCTTCAGTGAGATATTCATACACCAACACGTCTTTACTGCGTGGTGGGTTGATCACCCCAGCCCAAACGGTACTCATACTTGCAGTAATCGTGGCACCAACCAAAATTTGTACCATCGGTCCAAATGCAGTATCAAATTCACAAATCACTCGTTCGTTGCGAGCGAATAAATTTGGAACGTGTTCCGCTAAAAATGGATTCACCGAAAACAATTCACCAGGGACGTAGATCATCTTGCGTAAAGTCCCATCGCACGGCATATGCACGCGGTGATAATCACGCGGTGAAAGGTAAGTGGTGATAAAATCCCCATTTCTGAATTTCTCGGCTAATGCCATATCGTTGGCGAGCAAGGTTTCAAGGGTAAAAAGGTGTCCTTTGGCTTGCAAAAGCCGGTTTTGCTCGATTTTGCCTGACTCGCTGACACGACCGTCCGCAGGCAAACATAGCGTTTGCGGATCTTGGTTGATTGGGCGGGCGTTGGCTTTTAACGGGCGGATAAAAAACTCGTTGAAAGACGCGTAGTCAGACGGTTGCGTTTTTTCAGCTTCGTCTAAATTTACTTGGTATTTTTTCGCAAATAATTTGATGATGAAATGGGTCACCGCACCCCATTTTTGTTCGGCTAACCAACCGGCTGCACGGGTTAAAGGCAGCTGTGGCATAAGATATTGGATGGCAATTTTAGTACGTTGCCAGTAGGTTGGTGATGAATACGGTTTAAGCATTGTGATACCTTTGTTTATCCCGATTTTTCGGATAGCTAAAAAGCAAGCAGTATAACAAAAGCGAGAAAGTTTACAATGCAAAGAACAAGCGGCCGATTTGCAAAAAAATCGCAGGATCTGACCGCTTGTTGTTTCGGAGGATAATCACATTATAAATTTATTCTAAAACGATGCGATCGCGGTTTTTCTCAAGCGTTGCTTTACCGATACCTGAGACCTCGGTCAATTGCTCAATATTGAGAAATTTGCCGTTTTTCTCACGATATTCAAGGATTGCTTGAGCTTTCTTTGCCCCAATTCCGACCAGTTTATCTTGGATCTCTGCCGCAGAAGCCGTGTTGATATTCACTAAATTCGGATTGAGTGCTACCTTTTTGGCTTCTGTCTGTTGTTGCATTGGAGGCGGTTCAGCGGTTGGAACTTGGGCTTTTTCTTTGGCAAAAGATTGGGTGGTAAATACACCGAGCAGCAGTGTTAAAGCCAGTTGTGTGATTTTCTTCATTGTGTTCTCCTTAAATGTTGTGAATCACATGCCTTACCTTAACGGTCTAGTAAATTGCTGCAACTGTGGCACATCATTTTTGCGACACAGATCGAGAAATTTGCAAAAACGCATTGCATTTTTTCAAGTCTGAAAATCTGTATAAATTATGTAGAAATGGCGTGCTGAATATCTTGAAATCCTTTAGAATAACGGCAATTTTTTATTTATTTCTCCCCTTTTGGAATACCCAATGAGCCAATTAAATCAACGTAAAGAACCCACTTTTGGTGAACCTTCTGAACCTAAATTAGACAAAGTAGAAAATGCTGAGAAATCTGCAGAAAATACGGAAAAACCGAAGGTTATTCTCTCTCTGCACAGCAAAGCAACCGTAGGACATACTTTCACACCGATGATGAAACGCTCATCGGACAATGTGGATCTGCCTACATTAGAAGAGCAAAACGCATTAAAGGAAAAAGAAAAGGTGTCAGAACCAGCCAAAAAAGCAAATGGTGGATTTGCTTTCTCTCCAGTTGCTGAAACGAATAATGATGTTCAGCCACAACCAGAAGCGACCCCAACGACTCAACAAGATACAGCATCAGAAAAAACAGCGGCAAACCCGATTGAACGAGTGATTCCAGCCGCCGCACCTGCGGCGGCAAAAGCAGTGGTAGAGAAGGTGCCATCAAAATATCGCCGTTTATTGATCGTTCTATTACTGTTGTTAGCCCTGCTATTAGTCTTTTTCTTGTTGAAACCGAAAACACCTGAAAGTGTAGAAACGCTGCAGCAGCAAGGTTCTAGTTTGCCAATTGAATTCCGCCCGGTAGATGAAGAGGAAGCAAAACGTGCTGAAGCTCAGGCAAAAGCAGCTCAAGAAGCCGCACTAGCTCAAAAGCAAGCAGAAGAGCAGAGTCAGCAAGCTCAACAAGCGGTCGGATCACAGGCACAAATTGCAAATCCGCAACCTGAGGCTCAACCAGCAGAGAATACGGCTCAGCAACCCGCAGTTCAGCAACAAACACAAAGCACTGCGACACAGCCTCAAGATCCACAAGTTGTTGGGATAGCGACAAAACCAACGGCTCAAGAACCGGTGAAAAAACCAACAAATACTGGCAGCGTGATTTATCAGCCAGAGCAAAAGCAACCGGCAAAAACAACGGCCGCTCAGCCGAAGACTACGCCATCTACCTCGAGGGTAGAGGCAAAGCCACAGCCAAAAGTCGATCCGACAAAAGGGGCGCCAGTTGTCAAAGCAGAACCCGTTAAAGTGAAAACACCAGCTACTTCCGTATCTAGCAAAACGATGACTGTGCCAAAAGGCGTGTCGTTAATGCAAGTTTTCCGTGATAACAATCTCAATATTGCGGATGTGAATGCAATGAGCAAAGCCAATGGTATTGTTAGCCAGCTCAAAGCGGGTGAAAAAGTGACTGTGCGTTTAGATAAAGACAACCGAGTCACAGAAATGAGCATTGGCTCAGGTGGAAAATTTATTCGTCAGGCAAACGGCAGTTATATTTATAAATAGTGTTTTGCGGTAATTTATGATGAGAAATGTGATAGGTCAACTTGTTATGGCATTTGGGCTAGTGGCACTCTCGCCATTGGCGGCAGCGAGTTGTTATTGTCCACAGGGGCATTACTCTGGCGGTAATTGTGTTGCTCCCTTGCCGCATGGCAACGGTTTTAGAATGTTACCTGTTGCTCAGCCTATTTGTTCTAATGGAAGTAGTCCAAAATCTGACCCAATGCCAAGAGGCATAACAAATCAAGATATTCACAATTTATATGTTGATCGAGATATTGATCTGTCGTTTGACCAACAAAATGGTCATTATGCGGTCGTTGTCAGCACTACAATGAATGGACCGAGTAACTGGCTAGGTGAGTTTGTTTCGGAGCGTTTCTATCCCGTTTATGCTTGTGTGAGTAAAGAAATGAATTTGCCCATTAAGGAGATCATCCACCATAAAAATTACCGTATCCGCTATGCGCTTGACTCTGGTTGCAAAGAGTTTTCTGGATCAATTTTAACGGAGAGAATTGCATTATGGCGAGGGCAGTTGGCTGATGGTTCTTGGAATTTTTACTGGACGGAATATCAACCCAATACGCCAGCGAAAGAGCTTAAACGTCTGAAACAAGAAAATGAACAACGATGCAAACAGCAAAGCCAAACTTGTCAGTTTTTAGGCGATTTTGGTGAACAATTAGGCACATTTTAAATTGTGTCGCTCAATCAAATGAATTAGAGCAGCGTCAAGCTGCTCTTTTTCTCTAAAGGGGAGAATATGAAGTTGATAGCAAAATGCTTCACATTAGCTTTTGGGGTGTGGTTATGCGGTTGTAGTGCAACCACAATTGCACCAGCAGAGCAAATCCAACAAAGAACAGAACAGAAAGCACAATCAACGGTAAAAGGCCGAGATGTGGTGAAAAAACAGTTCGTTACGGAATATGTGTGTGACAAGCAGTATTTTGTACGTGTTCAAAAATCATCGGCTAAGAAAAACAGCACAGTGACGGTCACGTTTAATCAAGTCTCACATAAACTTTCGCCAACAGTTGCGAAAAATGGCAAGAAGTACAGCAATATTCGTTGGACTTGGTTGGAAGGCTTTGACGGCAAGGCAACTTTAAGTGATAACCGCCACAGGGTGTTGGCGAGCAACTGTGTGAAAAAAGCAGGATAGCACATGAATATTTTAGTGATTGCACCATCTTGGGTGGGGGATATGATGATGTCTCACACCTTGTATCAACAGCTCAAGCAGAACTATCCCAATAGCAAAATTGATGTGATGGCACCAGACTGGTGTCGTCCATTGCTTGCTCGCATGCCCGAAGTACGAAAGGCGATTTCTATGCCGATTGGACACGGCTCTTTTGCGTTATGCAAGCGGTATGATTTGGGCAAAAATTTGCGAAATCAGTATGATTTGGCAATTGTGTTGCCAAACTCGCTGAAATCCGCATTTATTCCCTTTTTCGCCAGAATTCCGCAACGCCGTGGCTGGAAAGGCGAAATGCGTTACGGCTTTTTGAACGATCTACGAACGAATAAGCACGACTATCCGATGATGGTACAGCGTTATTTGGCGTTGTCATACGATCAAAATCAGATCCCCACAGCTGAAAATTTGCCTGAAGTTTATCCGTATTTGCAAGTCGATGCTGAGCAAATTGGCAAAACCAAACAGCTATTCGCCAAACAGTTTGATGATGCCGAAAATCGCACCGCTATTGGTTTTTGCCCTGGGGCTGAATTTGGACCAGCCAAACGCTATCCCCACTACCATTACGCGAATGTTGCAGCAAAATTGATCGAGCAGGGCTATTCGGTGCGTCTGTTTGGCTCAAAGAAAGATGAAGCCGTGGGCGAGCAAATTCGCTCCGCCTTACCTGAACATTTACAACGTTATTGCATCAATTTAGCGGGGCAGACCGATCTCAACCAAGCGGTTGATTTAATCGCTGATTGTGCAGCGGTGGTGAGCAACGACTCGGGGCTGATGCACATTGCAGCGGCTCTCAATCGCCCGCTTGTTGCACTTTATGGACCAACCAGCCCGCAATATACCCCGCCGCTGTCGAAAAATGCGGTGATTATTCGCTTGATTGAAGGTGGGCTGATTAAAGTCCGTAAGGGCGAGGCGGCGGAAGGTTATCACCAAAGCCTGATCGATATTTCACCAGAAATGGTATTGGCGCAATTGGCTCAACTGTTGGAGAAACACAATGCGAATTAAATTTCAACACCCCTATACGAAATCCTATGAGAAAATGGTATTTCAAGTCGGTAAGCTGATCTATAAAAAAGAGACACGCCTACTGTGTTTTGCTGATGTGATCGTCTTTTTGCCTTTTATTATGGCGTTAGCTTTTGTGGCTTTGACGATTGCGGATTGGCAAGAAGAATTTTATGACTGGTTTGAGAGTCACGTTATGTGGTGGCTCGGTTGGGGGCTAGTTGGTTATGCTTTCCTGATTGAAATTTATGCCACGCTTATTCGTCCTTCTATTTATAATCTGAAAATCTTGCGTGACAATAAAAATATGACGGAATCAACAACCGAAATAGAGATTCAGTCGCAAGGGCTTTTCTATAAAACGGGGATGTTCGAAGGCATTTATCGTTACTCGTTTATTTCACAGGTGCTAGATATGCAAGGGTATCTTGTGATGATACTCAATGGGACGCATTTGATCGCTGTTCCCCACACTGCTTTTGACAGCAATGAGCATCGCCAAGCCTTTTATGACCAATTGGTTGGAAAAATCCGTGATGAAAGTTTGTCTGGTTAAAACCTCATCAATGGGCGATGTGATCCACACCTTGCCCGCGTTAACCGATGCCCAAATGGCGATCCCAAACTTGCACGTTGATTGGGTAGTGGAACCTGCTTTTGCGGAAATTCCACGATGGCATTCAGCAGTACGAAACATCATTCCCTTTGCGTTGCGAAAATGGCGTAAGCGGTTATTTTCTAAAGACACTTTGCAGCAGTGGCAAGCCTACAAGCAGCAGCTCCAAACGGAACAGTATGATGCAGTGATTGATGCCCAAGGTTTGCTAAAAAGTGCTGCATTGGCAACCCATTTGGCAAAAGGCATCAAATACGGCTACGACAGACATTCCGCTCGTGAAGGTTTAAGTGCCTGTTTCTACGATAAAAAATTTGCAATTTCCTATCAACAGCACGCTGTGGAACGTATTCGCAACCTGTTTTCGCAATCTCTTGGGTATAATTTACCTACCGCTGTGGGCGATTACGGAATTGCAAAACTTTTTCAGGAACTGACCGCTTGTCAGCCCTATATCATTGCCATTCATGCAACAACACGAGCGGATAAACATTGGCAAGAACAACGTTGGGCAGCACTTTTTGATGCACTCACCGCACAAAACCTAGCAGTGCGTTTGCCTTGGGGAAATGACGTTGAACGCCAGCGGGCAGAAAGGCTTGCGGCAGGCAATCCATTCATTCAAGTGTTACCCAAACTGAGTTTGACAGAATTGGCTCAACAACTTAGCCAAGCTCAAGCCGTGGTTTCGGTGGATACAGGGCTAAGCCATTTGACTGCGGCATTGGATAAACCAAATGTAATTTTATATGGGGCGACCGATCCGAAATTGATTGGAGCCTATGGGAAAAATCAGATCTATCTGCAAGCAGGTTCAATGAACAACATTGAACCAAATCAGGTTTTACAGGCATTAAAAAAGGCGATTTAATCGCCTTTTTCATTTTAGAATTATCGTGTGCCGTAAACGACAATCGTTTTACCATGAGCAGTAATGAGTCCTTCATCTTCAAGCATCTTCAAAATTCTGCCAACGGTTTCACGAGAACAACCCACCATTTGCCCAATTTCTTGACGGGTAATTTTGATTTGCATTCCTTCAGGGTGCGTCATGGCATCAGGCAGTTTAGCGAGATTCATCAACGTTTGTGCGATTCGACCGGTTACGTCTAAGAAGGCTAAATTACTCACTTGACGAGAGGTCATTCTCAAACGACGTGCCAATTGAGTCGAAAGATACATCAAAATATCAGGGTTTAAATGCACTAACTGTTTAAATTTCTTATAAGAAATTTCTGCAATCTCGCAGTTGCCTTTAGTGCGAACATAAGCTGTGCGAGGCTGAACTTTATCTTCAAATAAGCCCATTTCACCCACAAACTCGCCTTGCCCTAAATTTGTTAGCAACATTTCTTTGCTTTCATCATCTTTGATAAAGACAGACACCGCACCGCTGACAATATAAAACAGCGATTCAGCTTCTTCGCCTGCATGAATCAGCGTGTATTTAGCAGGATAACGGTGAATATGGCAGTGGCTTAAAAACCATTCAACAATCGGATCGTGGATTGATGGCAACGGACTCACATTTTCAAGTTGAGCCGTAGAAATGGAAACATCTTGCATAAAATCGTTCTAATCCATTGAAATTATTATCATAACAGGCGAATTTTAGCACAATTCTACCTATTCCCCTAAGAAAGATTTTTTCTCTTTAATATCAAGACTTTGGTGAAGTTCTGACCACACAATTACTACTTTCTCTGCCTGTAATTGTGTCAGTAACCGTTGGCGTTTTTCATCAAGAGAAAGCTCTCGTTCACCGTAATCTGTACCTTCTCGTAAAATAAAAGAATCAAGCACATTATAAAGCGTGGTTTGTTCGAGAGCTTGCCATGGAATGATCATGAAGAATCCTAATAAAACAGCGGTTTAATTAACGCCCACTGTTTTTCAAAATGTTGATGTTGATTGAAGGTAAAATTAGAACGCACTAAACGTAGAAATTGCCCTTCGCAGAAGGTGACTAAATAACCCGCTAATGCACGTTCGTCAGCAAAGGCTTTGCCTTCACGGAGCTTGCTCATTTGCAGTAAGTTCACAAATTGTAACTCTAAACCATCAAAAAATTTTGACACACGAGCTTTGAGAACGTCTTCTTCAAACATTAACGCGTGCCCAGTAAGAATTCGTGTGACTCCGGGGTTTTTTTGAGCAAATTCAAGCACCACTTGCAAAATCGCTTTGACGGCAACTTCGGTATTTTCTTTGCGTTTATTGGCGTTAATATGGCTTATTAAGGTAATTTCAATTCGCTCGATCAACGCTTCAAACATTTTGGTTTTGCTTGGGAAATAGCGGTATAACGCCCCTTCCGATACACCAACAGCGGCTGCCAAGCGTTCGGTGGTAATTCGTTGCATCCCATTTTCTGAGTTCAGTAAACCAATTAAGACTTCAAGCACTTGTTGCCGACGTTCTTTTATTGATTTTTTCGGCATTTTGACCACAGGTTCTATCACAGTTTCTCCTTTGCAAAAAATTTCATTGATCTGACCGCTTGTTATTGTTTGCCCGAATGCCCGAAACCACCTTCGCCACGGTCAGTGGCAGTGAATTCTTGGACGATATTGAAACTTGCTTGCACTACAGGCACAAACACGAGTTGTGCAATGCGATCGCCCATTTCAATAGTGAATGGCTTGTTGCTTCGGTTCCAGAGCGACACCATGAGCGGTCCTTGGTAGTCGGAGTCGATGAGTCCCACCAAATTGCCAAGTACAATACCATTTTTATGCCCTAACCCCGAACGAGGTAAGATCACGGCGGCTAAATTCGGATCGGCGATATAGATCGACATGCCCGTTGGGATCAGCACGGTTTGCCCCGCTTCCACGGTCATCGGTTGTTCAATCAACGCTCGTAAATCTAAACCTGCTGAGCCTTCAGTGGCGTACGCAGGTAAGGGAAATTCACTGCCAATACGGCTATCTAGAATTTTTAAATCGATTTGTTTCATTGTGATTCCTTTTTTTACCCAGCAATTTCAACTTTCTCAAAAATAAGTTTGTCGTTTTCTAATTTAAAATTCCATTGAATCAGCCATTCGTCATACTCTTTCCAAGGTTCTTGTTCTGATGTTTGTTCATGATAGGAAAGTATCACTTTCTCACCTTCTATAAGAACATGGAAGCGTTTTTCGAGAACACCATCATCAATACGAACAGTGTAGAACTCATTGCGAAAGGCGCTCAAATCAAGGTGTTGAAGTAAGGCTAAAAAATCGACTTGTGTTCCTTCTGGGAAGTCGATATTCCAGCGTGAGGATAACTCGCTGCTTGGTGTCTGTTTTAACGCATTAAGCTCTTCTATTATGGCTTGCCGTGCTTTATTCAATGATTTTATTTTTTTATCTAGCAATGTGACATTCTGCTTTTCTATTTCGCTTAAGGACACTTCCCCTGGTTTTGGTTGATACCAATCTTGGTTCTCAAAATAATCCTGCAGATCGGGATGGTTAAACTGATGCCCATGAATGGCAAAGATCTCATTTTTGATTATCCATAATCTGCGGATATTATTCCCGAGTTCATTTTCGGTTAGTAATTTCTGAGAACAAGAAGGACATAATAATTCAGCCTTACAATAGGCAGAGAACAGTAAACTAATAAAAAAGAGCATTCTAAACATTGGATTATTCCTAAATTAAATACTTTTTAAAATCTGACACGGCAGCCAGCCCACTTTGTCACCTTGCTTAACCACCGCCCATTCATAGTGTAATTCAAGTAGTTCAACGACTTCATTTTCGCCTATCACAAGTTCGGTTGGATCGTAATCTATCACGAGCTGATTATCGTCAACAAAATGGCTCGGTACATAAACTTGATAGCCTGCAATTTCGGCTTGTAACCAATTTTCATAGTGAGCACATTTCGCCAAAATATTCACGGCACAGCCTTTGGGAAAACGAGGAAATTGCCCTTCGCCTTGATGAGATTTGACGGTGATTAGCTTCATTATTTTTCCCGATAACGTTCAACAATTTCATTCACCAAGGTTTTGGCGAGTTCGGTTTTGTCGGCAAGCGGTAAGGTTTTCTCGCCATGTTGCCAAAATAGGTGCAGGGTATTGTGATCTTGCCCGAATACCTGCCCGCCAGAGACATCATTGGCACAAATCAAATCCAACTTTTTGCGTTGTAGCTTGCTTTTGGCGTATTCTGCTACGTTTTGCGTTTCTGCGGCAAAGCCTACGGTAAAGGGACGATTTTCGGTAAGATGAGCGATATTGGCGATAATATCGGGGTTTTTCACCAATTTTAGCGTCAAGGTGTCGCTGTCATCGGTTTTTTTCAGCTTCTGCTCAGCAATCTGTTCTACCCGATAATCGGCCACTGCCGCACAGCCGATAAAAATGGCAGATTGTTGAGCGGAAGTGACCGCTTGTTGTGACATTTCTAAGGCAGAAACCACATCAATGCGTTGCACATGTTGTGGGGTTGCTAAATTCACGGGACCTGAAATCAAGGTCACTTTCGCTCCCCGTTTAGAGAAAGCATCGGCAATCGCAAAGCCCATTTTGCCAGAACTATGATTGCTGATGTAGCGTACGGGATCAATCGCTTCTTGAGTTGGGCCTGCAGTGATAGTGATCGTGAGATCGGCAAGATCTTCACATTCGGCAAAATGCTCATGAATAGCGTGGAAAATTTCGCTCGGTTCTGACATTCGCCCTGCTCCAACATCGCCACAAGCTTGGAAACCATCGTTCGGACCCACTGTCAGCACGCCCTGCTTACGCAATTTTTGCAAATTTTTCTGCACAACTGACCGCTTGTACATTTGTTGATTCATTGCTGGAGCCAGTAAAATCGGTGCAGCGGTCGCTAAACAAAGGGTAGAAAGCAGATCATTACCCATTCCCACACGCAGCCGAGCGATAAAATCGGCACTTGCTGGGGCGATCACCACCAAGTCCGCCCACTTCGCTAACTCAATATGCCCCATAGCCAGTTCTGCTTGCGGATCAAGCAGTGAAGTTGATACTGCATTACCCGAAATTGCTTGCAAAGTGAGCGGGGTAACAAAGGCTTCTGCCGCAGGAGTCAGCACCACACGTACTTCTGCATTAGCGGTACGCAACAAGCGAATGAGTTCAATGGTTTTATAAGCAGCGATCCCACCAGTGATCCCCACCACGATTTTTTTATTGGTCAGCATGTTGGCATTCCGTCTCAAAATAAAGTACCTATTTTACGCAAACAGGCACTCACTCACAACGCCCTATTTTTGCGATCTCTGTCGAAAAATAGGGCAATTTCTTTTGTATCAAAGAGTTACTCTCCTTATGCTTTTTATCAATCAAGTTGATTGGATAGAATTATGGCAAAAACAATAGGGCAAATGCCTCGTGAAAAATTGCTGGAATCGGGGGCGGAATCTTTAAGTGATGAAGAGTTGTTAGCCATTTTTTTACGCACAGGGATTAAAGGCACACCCGTGTTAGCCTTGGCGGAAAAGGTGTTAAATCATTTTGGCTCATTGCGGGGATTATTGTCTGCGAATTTAGACACTTTTTGCCGAGTCAAAGGACTTGGGCAAACGCAATATATTCAATTGCAAGCCACCAAGGAGATGAGCAAACGGTATTTCACTCAAGCAATGGAGATGAACGGCACGATCAGCGATCCTGATTTAGCCGTGCTGTATTTTCAGGCGATGCTGGAAGATGACGAACGAGAGGTTTTTATGGCTTTATTTTTGGATAATCAGCATCGTCTAATTCGTCAGGAAAAGCTTTTTTTCGGAACGGTTAATCAAACAGTGGTACATCCGAGAGAGATCATCAAAATCGCCTTAAAATGTAATGCTGCAGCGATTCTTGTTGCACACAATCACCCGTCTGGTAGCAGTGTGCCTAGCGAGGCGGATAGGCATATGACAAAACGTATCGAAATGGCATGCGATTTAGTCGATGTGCGGCTGGTTGATCATATAATCATTGGTAAAGGTGAGTATTTTTCGTTCGAGGAAGAGAAAATTCGCAATGAATTTGAACAAATTTCCCCTTGAATGAGTGCGTTAAAGTCAGTATAATCCGCAGTCTTTAAAATAGTCTGTGGGTCGGGTGCTATACCTGACGAGGTAATCAGCTCGAGCTGATAACCCGAACCATTTAGCTTAAGCTTAAGTAATCATTGGAGAATTTCAAATGTCTAGAGTCTGTCAAGTAACAGGCAAGCGTCCAGCAGTTGGTAACAACCGCTCACACGCAATGAATGCGACTAAACGTCGTTTTCTACCAAACCTTCACACTCACCGTTTCTGGGTTGAGAGCGAAAACCGTTTCGTTACTTTACGCTTAACAGCGAAAGGTATGCGTATTATTGATAAAAAAGGCATTGATGCAGTGTTAGCTGAAATCCGTGCTCGTGGCGAGAAAATCTAAGGAGCTAAAAGATGGCAGCTAAAGGTGCTCGTGAGAAAATTAAATTAGTTTCAACTGCTGAAACTGGTCATTTCTACACAACAACTAAAAACAAACGTAATATGCCAGAAAAAATGGAAATCAAAAAATTTGATCCAGTTGTGCGTAAACACGTTGTTTATAAAGAAGCAAAAATCAAATAATTTGTTTCTTAGCGAATTGAACCCAGCGAAAGCTGGGTTTTTTATTGCTGAATTTTACGAGTTGGCAACCGTTTGCCTTTTGTGGAGCAAATTTGCAAAAAATGGGTAGAAACTAACCGCTTGTTGTCAAAAATCCCTTTCATTTTTGTTAAAAGAATGTACCATTAGCCGCCTTAAATATAGCTCTATGTTTAAGATGTTGTTTCCAACCTATCCCATTCCTTGGGGATCAAATAGGGCAAAAACAAAAAAGCTGAAACGCTTTTTTTAATAAGTAGCGAGTCAAATGCCCCAAGGCATCTTATCTTTCAGGATAAGAAAGCTTAGGCTTTCCGCAAGGCACCCGACTTATTTTTTTCACCTCTTATAGAAGGTCTATTCATATCATGACAAACACGCCTGTTAATCCAATTAACCAAGCAACCAACGAATACTACTTAACTCGCCAAAACGAAATGGAATCGAACGTGCGTAGTTACCCACGTAAATTACCTTTAGCCATTGCCAAAGCACAAGGCTGTTGGGTAACGGACGTAGAAGGCAATGAGTATCTTGATTGCTTAGCCGGTGCAGGAACATTAGCCCTAGGGCACAATCACCCAGCGGTAATCCAAGCGATTCAAGATGTCTTAGCGAGCGGTTTACCATTACATACGTTAGATTTAACCACTCCATTAAAAGACGCATTCACCGAAGAATTACTCTCATTCTTCCCGAAAGGCGAATACCGCTTACAATTCTGCGGACCATCAGGTGCAGACGGTACAGAGGCCGCGATTAAATTAGCTAAAACTTATACTGGTCGTGGCAATGTAATCTCATTCTCTGGTGGCTACCATGGTATGACCCATGGTTCACTTTCCATGACAGGTAACCTCAACGCAAAAAATGCAGTTCAAAACTTAATGGCTGGCGTGCAATTTATGCCATATCCGCACGAATACCGTTGCCCATTAGGCATTGGTGGCGAAGCGGGTGTTGAAGCCTTAACTTACTATTTCGAAAACTTTATTGAAGATGTTGAAAGTGGTGTCGTTAAACCTGCAGCAGTGATTCTTGAAGCAATCCAAGGCGAAGGCGGCGTAGTAACCGCACCAGTGAAATGGTTACAAAAAATCCGTGAAGTGACCAAAAAACACGGCATCGTGTTAATTTTAGACGAAGTTCAAGCAGGTTTCTGTCGTTCAGGCAAAATGTTCGCTTTTGAACACGCCGGCATTGAGCCAGATGTGGTGGTGATGTCAAAAGCAGTGGGCGGTAGCTTACCACTTGCCGTACTTGCCATTAAGAAAGAGTTTGATGCGTGGCAACCAGCAGGACACACAGGCACATTCCGCGGTAACCAACTGGCGATGGCAACAGGTTACGCTTCATTAAAAGTGATGAAAGAGCAAAACCTAGCGAAAAATGCGGAAGAGCGTGGTGAATTCCTAAAAGCAGAATTGAAAAAATTAGCAGAAACCTACGGTTGTATCGGCAACGTGCGTGGTAAAGGTTTAATGCTTGGTATTGAAATTGTTGATGAGCGCCAACCACAAGATCGCATTGGTTCTTACCCAGCCGACGGTGTGTTAGCCGCTGAAATTCAAAAAGCGTGCTTCAAAAACAAATTATTACTTGAGCGTGGCGGACGTGGCGGTAACGTTGTGCGTATCCTTTGCCCACTGATCATCACTCAAGCAGAATGTGAAGAAATGATCAAACGCTTCACACAATCAGTACAAGATGCGTTGAAAGTAACACGTTCTTAATCGTAAAAAATAATAAATGTCTGCCCCCGTTTACGGGGGAAGTACCCTGCGAAGCAGGGGTAGGGGGCAACAAGCGGTCAAATTTGTTGAAAAATTTGCAAATGCCCCCTTCGGTTTCGCCTACGGCTCAACCACTTCCCCCGCAAGCGGGGGCAGAATTTTACCCTTTAGGAAACAATCCATGACAACTCTCTCAAAACACAAACAAGCTCTGTTCTGCAACAATGCAAATGCGATTGCAGACTACCAAAGCGCAATGAATACCGCCGTACAAGCGGTCAGTGCTTGGCTAAAAAATGAAAAAATGTACACTGGCGGTTCGATCAAACAACTTCGTTCAGAAATCGCATTTAATCCAACCCAAGAAGGCTTTGGTGTTGAAAAATCACTCGACCGTTTAGTTGAGCTATTCTTAAACAAAAGCTTAAAAGTGCATCACCCGCACTCATTAGCACACTTACATTGCCCGACAATGGTCACAAGCCAGATCGCAGAAGTGCTGATTAACGCGACCAACCAATCAATGGACTCTTGGGATCAAAGCCCTGCTGGCTCGTTAATGGAAGTACAATTAATTGAGTGGCTGCGTGAAAAAGTTGGCTATGGCAAAGGACAAGCGGGCGTATTCACCTCTGGTGGTACACAATCTAACCTAATGGGCGTGTTGCTTGCTCGTGATGCTTGCATTGCAAAACATTGGAAAAATGAAGATGGCTCAGAATGGTCGGTTCAGCGTGACGGGATCCCTGCCGATGCGATGCAGAAAGTCAAAGTAATCTGTTCAGAAAACGCCCACTTTTCTGTGCAAAAAAATATGGCGATGATGGGAATGGGCTTCCAGTCTGTTGTGACCGTACCTTGCAATGACAACGCTCAAATGGATGTTGATGCTCTTGCAAAAACCATCGACGATCTGACCGCTTGCGGAAAAATTGTCGCTTGTGTGGTGGCAACCGCGGGTACAACTGATGCGGGTGCTATCGACCCACTGAAAGAAATTCGTGCCATTACCGATCAATACGGCATTTGGATGCACGTTGATGCAGCTTGGGGCGGTGCATTACTGCTTTCAAATGAATATCGCCACTTCTTAGATGGCATTGAGCTAACGGATTCCGTAACACTCGATTTCCACAAACACTTCTTCCAAAGTATCTCTTGTGGTGCTTTCTTACTCAAAGATGAAAAAGAGTACCGATACATCGACTACAAAGCGGACTATCTCAACTCAGAGTATGATGAACAGCATGGCGTGCCAAATTTAGTGGCAAAATCGTTACAGACGACACGCCGTTTTGATGCGTTAAAACTGTGGTTCACCGTTGAAGCTCTCGGCGAGCAACTTTATGGTTCAATGATCGACCATGGCGTAAAACTCACTCGTGAAGTGGCGGATTACATCAAAGCCACTGATGGATTAGAACTTTTAGTTGAGCCACAATTTGCTTCTGTTTTATTCCGAGTTGTACCGCAAGGCTATCCAACAGAATTTATTGATAGCTTAAACCAAAATGTTGCCGATGAGCTCTTTGCACGTGGTGAAGCGAATATCGGTGTTACCAAAGTGGGCGATGTGCAATCACTCAAAATGACCACACTAAGCCCAATCGCTACCCTTGAAAACGTTCAAGCGTTATTAGCTCAAGTGTTAAGCGAAGCTGATCGTATTAAAGAGGCGATTGCAAAAGGTGAATACACCCCAGCGATTGACTAAGTGCTTGTTAAAATGAGAAACCCCATACCGCCTGTAGCCGTATGGGGTTTTGATTTGCAAAAAAGGGTGCGAAACTGACCGCTTGTTAGGCTTTCTTGCTCACCGGTTTGGTGCAAGCTTTGAGTAAGAAGTAGCCCGCAATTGCCGAAATAAAGGAACCCATCAAGATGCCGAGCCGAGCGAGAGACATAAATTTACCATCTGTTTCCTCCCCACCGAAAGCGAGTCCCGCTAAGAACATTGACATGGTGAAACCGATTCCACACAAGACGGAAATCGCAAAAATTTGCTTGAAATTGATCCCTTCAGAGAGTTTTGCTATGCCCAGTTTCACTGCTAAATAGCTGAAACTAAAGACACCAAGTGCTTTTCCTATCACTAAACCAAAAGCGACACCTAAGGTTAATGGAGAGGTGAAACTGCTTACGCCCATGCCAGATAAGGTAACGCCAGCATTACAAAATGCGAAAAGAGGTAAAATAATGAAAGAACACCACGGTGCAAGCATGTGTTCAAAGTCATGCAATGGCTCTTCCCCATTTTTGCCTTTGAGTGGAATGCAAAAACCAATAATCACGCCTGCCAGCGTGGCGTGAACGCCTGATTTTAACACGGAGGCCCATAAAATCACGCCAACCGCAATATAAGCACATAAAGCGCTGACTTTCATCCTATTTAATACGACAAGTGCAACAATAGCAATGCCAGCAGAGACTAAAGCGGTGGTGCTCAGATCATTGGAGAAGAAAATGGCGATAACCACAATGGCACCTAAGTCATCAATAATCGCCAGTGCAAGAAGGAAAATCTTCAACGCAAAAGGCACACGTTTGCCGAGTAAGGCGAGAACGCCCAATGCGAACGCAATATCGGTTGCCATTGGAATCGCCCACCCAGAATGATGCTCAGGAATGTTTGCATTCATGACCCAATAAATCAGTGCTGGTACAACCATACCACCCACGGCACCAATGGCTGGGAAAATGGCTCGCTGATAGCTAGAGAGTGCACCAACAAGTAGCTCTCGTTTGACTTCTAAACCAACTAATGTGAAGAAGACCGCCATGAATCCATCATTTACCCACATAATTAAGGGTTTATGAATACTAAAAAGCCCAATTTGTATGCTCACAGGCATTTCAAGAAAATCGAAATAAAGATTACTAAAAGGGGTATTGGCCAATACAATTGCTACGGTTGCAAAAAAGAGCAGTAACATACCGCTTGCGGATTCAAGTTTAAGAAAGTCTTTGATTTTATTGATCATTAGTCACTCCTATAATGTATTCGTGAATAATAGTAGCAAATTCTTTCAATAAAGAAATCTATTTCAATTAAGCAAAGTGTGATCAAACACAAATTTTCGGTATTTACCTTGATCTTTTGATTCTTTATCGGTAAAATCCGCACTCTATTTTTTATGTTCCTTATTTGGTATTTGCCAATTTTAAATTTTTAGGTAGAAGCAATGAAACGTACATTTCAACCATCAGTATTAAAACGTGCTCGTACTCACGGTTTCCGTGCTCGTATGGCAACGAAAAACGGCCGTCAAGTATTAGCACGTCGTCGTGCTAAAGGTCGTAAGAGCTTATCTGCATAATTGCAATAAGCAAGCCGAAACACCCAGTGTGAATAAGCTAACTTTTTCTCGGGAGCTACGTCTGTTAGCTCCCGTTCAATTTAAAGCGGTCTTTGAACAGCCAAATCGGGCTAGCACGCCGCAACTTACCCTTCTCGCTCGCCAAAATAACGCCGAAAATGCCCGTTTGGGTTTAACGGTCGCCAAAAAACATCTCAAACGTGCTCATGATCGCAATCGTATCAAACGCATTGTGCGGGAAAGTTTTCGCTTGAAACAGCACGACTTACCAAATTATGATTTTGTGTTTGTCGCAAAAGGTGGGATTGGTAAACTGAGTAACGCTGAACTGTTTGAAACTCTCGAAAAACTATGGCAACGCCACATTCGTCTCGCCCAACAAGCTCGCAAAGACCCAGCCTAATCGCTTATTTGCTACTTGGCATTGTTCATTTTTATCGCTATGCGATAAGCCCTTTGCTCGCTCCCCGCTGCCGATTTTATCCAACCTGTTCTCAATATGCTCTTGATGCCATTCGCATTCATGGTGGAGTAAAAGGCGGCTGGCTCGCATTAAAACGGATTGCTCGTTGTCATCCGTTGAGTGAGGGCGGGGAAGATCCCGTTCCACCAAAAGCAGAATGTGGCTGTTGCAAAAAATCGTCAAAATTAGACCGCTTGTAAACGCAACCTACCCGCAAAGCGTCGGGTGATTTCCGTTTGAATTTCAGGTAGTTGGCTTGGATTGATGCCAAAGGTTAATTCAATTTTCTCACCGAACTGCTGATCAATTAGCTCAATGTCCCGTTGCTCAATCAAATTCTGAATACTGTGGAATTGGTCGTAATCACACTGCAAGCGGTAACTTTCTCGCAATACTTTGCGAATGGTGTCGAGCTGCATCAGTGCTTGCTGCACACCATTGCCGTAGGCTTTGACTAATCCGCCTGTGCCGAGCAAAATTCCACCATAATAACGCACCACCACCGCACTGATCTCCCCCAAACCGCTGCCGAGTAAGTAATTCAACATTGGCTTGCCCGCGGTGCCTGAAGGTTCACCATCATCGGAAAATCCATATTGCTGTGAATCCATCGGCATACCCGCCACACACGCCCAGCAGTGATGGCGAGCTTGTGGGTGTAACGCTTTGATTTCTGACCAAAAGGCTTTGGCTTGATCGATGCCTTCGGTATGACGGACATAGGTAATAAATCGGCTTTTTTTGATTTCTTCTTCAAAAATAGCGTACGCTTTTGGAATAAAAAATTGCATAATTTAGCTTTCTGGTAACAAATTTGTGAAAATTTTGTGATCTTTATCTGATTCTTTAAAGAAAACGTTTGCCTATCTAGGCAAAGTCGAGTATATCTATAGCGTTTTTTAGTGGAAAACACGGTGTTACCGTTATTCTATTCTTTCCTGACAAGAGGATCTATTAGATGAAAAATTTATTGAAACTTTCATTAGTTGCTACATTAGCGGCTTCTGCGTTTTCTGCTCACGCAGAAGAGAAATTCATCACCATCGGAACAGGTGGTCAAACTGGGGTTTACTATGTGGTGGGACAATCGATCTGTCAATTAGTAAATCGTGACACGGCAAAAACTCAGGTGAAGTGTAACGCTCCTTCAACAGGTGGTTCGGTGGCGAACTTAAACTCAATCGCGGATAAACAAATGGATATGGGGATTGCGCAATCCGACTGGCAATTCCACGCCTATAATGGATCAAGCTCTTTTGAAGGCAAGAAAAATGACAAATTGCGGGCGATTTTCTCTATCCACCCAGAGCCGTTTACGGTAATGGCTCGTGATGATTCAGGGATTAAATCGTTTGATGATTTGAAAGGTAAACGTGTAAACGTAGGTGATCCAGGCTCAGGTACCCGTGCAACAATGAACGTGATTTTGAACGCAAAAGGTTGGACGGATAAAGAGTTCAAAGTGGCTTCAGAATTAAAACCGGCGGAAATGGCATCGGTAATGTGCGATAATAACTTAGATGCCGTTACTTATAACGTTGGTCACCCAAATGGTGCGTTAAAAGAAGCAGCTGCATCTTGTAATGCACACTTAGTCCCTGTGACAGGTGAGGCGATCGATAAATTAGTGGCTGACCACGCTTACTACGCTAAAGCGACTATCCCAGGCGGCTTATACAAAGGTACCGACAACCCAGTAGAAAGTTTCGGTGTGTATGCAACACTTGTGACTTCTGCTGATGTGGATAACGACAAAGTGTATGCGGTTGTGAAAGCGGTGTTTGATAACTTCGACCGATTCAAACGTTTACACCCAGCCTTTGAAAATCTTAAACAAGAAGATATGATCAAAAACGCGCTTTCTGCCCCACTTCACGAAGGTGCAGTGCGTTATTACAAAGAGAAAGGTTGGTTGAAATAAAATGCTAGGGTAGGTCAAACCCCACTCTACGATTTTTACTTTGGCAATTTTGCCCTTTCGGTCCATTAACAAGCGGTCACTTTCTTGCAAAATTTTGCAAAAATCCGACCGCTTGTTTTCGCATTTTTAGGAATTCCTATGTCCGTACAAGAAAAAACAGCAACCCTTGATGATCTACAAGATATGGTCGCCTCGAACGATTCGGGGGGGCGTAATCCGAGTGGATTCACCAAAAAGCTGATTGTGGTAACGGCGATTTTGTGGTCGTTATTCCAACTTTATTACACCTCGCCGTTTCCGTTTTGGTTGCAAGAAGTGATCCGCAACATTGGGTGGGATCTGAATGTGGTGATTGATGATACCAAAGCTCGTTCGGTGCATTTGGCATTCGCCTTATTCCTTGCGTATCTCTCTTTCCCCGCTTTTGCCACTTCGCCAAAACACCGTGTGCCTTATCAAGACTGGATGTTTGCAACGCTTGGGGCGTTTTTAGGGGCATATTATCTGTTCTTTTATGAAGGATTAGTGACTCGCTTTGGTGCCCCAAATACACAGGATATTATCGCAGGCTGTTTGGGCATTTTGCTATTGTTAGAAGCTTGTCGCCGTAGCCTTGGCTTGCCGTTGGTGATTATTGCGGGTGTATTTTTGCTGTATAACTATTTCGGGCAGTTTTTGCCGACGGATTGGATCATCAGCCACCGTTCAGGTTCGCTATCGCAAATCATTAACCAACAGTGGATCACCACTGAAGGGGTGTTTGGCGTGGCGTTAGGGGTTTCGACCAAATATGTGTTCTTATTCGTGCTATTCGGTGCCTTGCTCGACAAGGCGGGTGCGGGCAACTACTTTATCAAAACCGCCTTTGCATATTTAGGGCATTTCAGCGGTGGACCCGGTAAAGCAGCGGTGGTTTCATCGGCATTAACAGGCTTGGTGTCGGGTTCATCCATTGCCAATGTGGTGACGACAGGGACGTTCACTATTCCGATGATGAAACGGGTTGGCTTGAGTGCGGAAAAAGCAGGTGCGGTAGAGGTCGCCTCGTCAGTAAACGGGCAGATTATGCCGCCAGTGATGGGGGCTGCCGCCTTTTTGATGATTGAATACGTCAATATGCCATACAGCCAGTTGATCACCCACGCATTCTTGCCTGCGTTTATTTCGTATATTGCGTTGGTATATATCGTCCATCTTGAAGCTCAAAAACTTGGTTTGAAAGGCTTACCACGCACTGATCCGCCAAATCCGATTTATATTACCTTAATTCGTGCACTGGCCAGTTTCTTGGTGATCTGCATCGTCTATTTTGCAATGGATTTTGGGTTAGGTTGGATTAAAACCGTCACTCCTGATTACGCGTTCTCTATTGTATGCGTGCTTTTAACTGCCGTTTACTTAGGGTTAATTCGCCGTGTGGCAAGCTTCCCAGATTTAGAGCCCGATGATCCGAATGCGAAAATCGTCAAATTACCGTCCACGAAACCGACGGTGAACGCTGGCTTACACTACTTACTGCCTGTCGTCGTGTTGATGTGGTGTTTGATGATCGAACGGATGTCGCCAGGGCTCTCCGCCTTCTGGGGCACAATGGCGTTGGCGGTGATTTTGATTACCCAACGTCCTTTACTGGCTTTCTTCCGCCACGAAAATACCAACAAACTTGCACTGGCTAAACAAGGTGTACAGGAATTAGTGGACGGCTTGGAAGCCGGTGCTCGCAATATGATCGGTATCGGTATCGCTACCGCAACAGCGGGAATTATCGTTGGCGTGGTGGCACTGACTGGTTTTGGTGTGCAGCTTTCTGGCATCATCGAAATGCTCTCAATGGGCAACATTTTGTTGATGCTAATTTTAGTGGCGATTTTCAGCTTAATTCTGGGAATGGGCTTGCCGACTACCGCCAACTACATCGTGGTCTCTTCCTTAATGGCGTTGGTGATTGTCGAGATTGGTAAACAAAACGGCTTGATCGTACCGCTGATTGCCGTCCACTTGTTCGTATTCTACTTCGGTATTATGGCAGATGTCACTCCGCCCGTTGGCTTAGCGTCTTTCGCTGCCGCAGCGATTTCAGGAGGCAGCCCAATCAAAACTGGGGTGCAAGCCTTCTATTACAGCTTGCGAACGGCGGTACTACCATTCCTGTTCATCTTCAACACCGATTTATTGTTAATTGATGTCAGCTGGGCGAAGGGCATTTTGGTGTTCATCACGGCAACCATCGGGATTTTAGTTTTTACCGCTGCAACAATGAACTACTTCTTCGCCCGCAATAAATGGTGGGAAACCCTGATTTTATTGTTAGCGGCGTTTACCTTGTTCCGCCCAGGCTTCTTTATGGAAAAGATCTCGCCAACGGCACGCTATATTGAACCCGTTCAGTTGCAGCAAGAACTCGAAAAAGCAACTGTGGGGCAAACGCTAACCTTAAAAGTGGCAGGGCTAAACCCATACGGCAAGGAGATCGAATTTTATTCACAATTGGCAGTGCCTGAAGGAAAAAGCGGCGAAGATCGTGTTAAAGCTCTTGGTTTAACGCTGCTTGATACTGGTGAAAAGATCGAGTTTGTCGGTAATCCATCGCCGAAGATTTTGATCGATAATGTGGAAATCGACTCGCCTGCCGCAAAAGCAGGGCTGAACTGGGATCAAACAATTCTCGAAGTTGCCCTTCCGCAAGACTCGCTACCGAAAGAACTTATGTTCTTCCCTGCGTTACTGCTGATTTTCGGTGTTGCGTCGAATCAACGCAGACGGAGAGTATAACGTGATGTAAGGATTGAGCCTGTGCTCAGCCCTTTAGAGAGATGACATTGTGACAAGCGGTCAGATTAGTAAAATTTTTTGCAAATCTAACCGCTTGTACGGGCGGGCACAGACCCGTTCCTACGATAACAACAAACGGATACAAAATGTACAACAAACTATTAATTGCCATTGATCTAAACGATCTCAAAAGTGCCAAATTTGTGGTGGAAACAGCACTGAATATCACTGCTCATAATCCTGATGCGATTTATCGGGTGGTCACCATCATCGAGCCGATTGACGACAGCTTTATTGCTTCGTTCTTACCAAAAAATTTCGATAAATCGGTAATCGCCGAAGCCAACAAAGCACTACACGATTTCACCCAAGCCCATTTCCCTGCGGGTTCAAAAGTGCAACACATTGTGGCTCATGGCACGATTTATGAAGAAATTAACCGCATTGCGGAAGAAAAATCGGTAGATCTAATCGTCATGCTCGCCAGCAGTAAACCGAATGCCAAAGGCTTGAGTTCGAACACCGTCAAAGTCGCTCGCAACAGTAATAAGCCGATTTTGATTCTGCGTTAAATTCCATTTTGCGTTACAATAATGCCATTCAATTTTGAGTGGCATTTTTTTATGAAAAAACTAAACATCATCTTTGCTGGTACGCCTGATTTTGCGGCGACCCATTTGCAAACGTTGCTAAATTCAGAACACAATGTGGTGGCGGTTTATACCCAGCCCGACAAACCAGCAGGGCGAGGCAAAAAATTGCAAGCCAGCCCCGTCAAACAGTTGGCGGAACTTCACCAAATCCCCGTTTATCAGCCGAAGTCATTACGCAAAGAAGAAGTGCAAGCCGAATTAAAGGCGTTGAATGCGGATGTGATGGTGGTGGTCGCATACGGTTTGATTTTGCCCGAAGCCGTGCTGAACGCCTTTCCTTATGGCTGCTTGAATGTGCACGGCTCATTGTTGCCCCGTTGGCGTGGGGCGGCACCGATCCAGCGAGCGATTTGGGCAGGTGATAGCGAAACGGGCATCACTATTATGCAAATGGATGTCGGTTTAGACACGGGCGATATGTTGCATAAAGTGTATTGCCCGATCAGCCCAACAGAAACTTCTGCCAGTTTATATGCCAAACTTGCTGAGCTTGCCCCTGCCGCCTTGCTTGAGGTGTTGAACGGTTTAACAAGTGGTCAATTTTCACCTGAAAAACAGCAAGACGAATTAGCAAACTATGCGGAAAAACTCACGAAAGAAGAAGCAAAACTAGACTGGAATTTGACCGCTTGTCAGCTTGAACGCAATATTCGAGCCTTCAACCCCGCACCGATTGCCTATTTGACCTTGAATGTCAATGGCGTTGAAGAACGGGTAAAAGTCTACCAAGCCGATGTACAGCCACATCAACCTAAACCGGCTGGAACGGTACTTACAGCCGATAAAAACGGCATCCAAATTGCCACGGCAGACGGCGTGTTGAATCTCACTCAGTTACAGCCATCGGGCAAAAAACCGATGAGCGTGCAAGATTTTCTCAACGGACGAGGCGAATGGTTTAAGGTGGGAGACATCATTTCGTGAAAAAACACTCCTCTCGTGCTGTCGCGGCACGGATTATTTTACAAGTACTTGATGAAGGTAAATCGCTATCAAGTTTGCTGCCTGAAGCACAATTGCAAGTGGAAAGCAAAGATGTTCCGCTTGTGCAAGAAATTAGCTTCGGGGTATGTCGAGTGCTGCCACGGTTGGAGCATATCATCAAACAGTTGGTGGAAAAGCCGCTCAAAGGCAAAACCCGCTTGGTGCATTGTTTGTTGTTGGTTGGGCTGTATCAGCTACTTTATATGCGAGTGCCAGCCTTTGCGGCGGTGGACGAAGTGGTGAATGCCACGAAATCGTTGAAGCTGGATAATTTCCGTGCCTTAACTAATGGTGTGCTACGCCGTTTTTTGCGAGAGCAAGAGGCTATTTTGGCGAAAGTCGATAAGAATTGGGATACGTTGCACCCTGATTGGTTGGTGAACAAGCTGAAAAAAGCCTATCCGATGACGGCCAGCCCAAATTGGCGGGAGATTGTGGAGGCGAACAACCAACGCCCACCGATGTGGATTCGAGTCAACCCTACCCATTCTACTGTAGCAGATTATGCCGCAGAACTGGGTTTGCTCGTTGCGAGCGAGTCTTGCGCGACTGCACCGCCTTGTGCCTTGCGACTGAGTTCACCACAAGCGGTCAGTTCCTTACCAAATTTTGCAAATGGCGGGGCAACGGTGCAAGATGCCCACGCACAGTGGTCGGCCTTGCTCCTTGATGCTCAAAATGGCGAACGGATTTTAGATGCTTGTGCCGCCCCTGGTGGAAAAACCACCCACATTTTAGAGCGAGCACCACAGGCAAAAGTGGTGGCACTAGATATTGAAAACAGCCGCTTGCAACGGGTCAAAGAGAATTTAGCTCGCCTTGGACAAACGGCAGAAGTGATTTGTGGCGATGCCAGCCAGCCATCACAATGGCTGGCTGATGATGTGATGTTCGATCGTATTTTGCTTGATGCCCCTTGTTCGGCTACGGGGGTGATCCGTCGTCATCCTGATATCAAATGGCTACGCAAGGAGAGCGATATTGCAGAACTTGCGGCATTGCAAAGGCGAATTTTAAAAGCACTGTGGCAGCGACTTAAGCCTAACGGTGTGCTGCTGTATGCGACTTGCTCGGTGATGCCAGAAGAAAATAGTGAACAAATTCAAGATTTTATTCAGCAAACGGCAGATGCAGAATTAGTCGAAATGGATTTCAATGGTGAGCGAACTACAATGAAACAGTTTGTGCCGAGCGAAAACGGTGGCGACGGTTTTTTCTATGCGAAATTGAGTAAAAAAGCAGGTTGAGATGAAAATTATCATTTTAGGTGCGGGGCAAGTGGGGGCAACGTTGGCAGAAAATCTTGCCAATGACGATAACGATATCACCATTATTGACGATGATGAAGCCCGCTTAGGCAAACTGCAAGACAAGCACGACTTGCAGGTCATCAAAGGTAATGCGGCATCACCTCGTACTTTGCGAGAAGCGGGGGCAAGCGATGCGGACTTATTGGTTGCCGTGACTAACAGCGATGAAAGCAATATGATCGCTTGTCAAATCGCTTACACCTTGTTCAACATTCCGACCAAGATCGCCCGCATTCGCAACCCCGACTATGTGCGGGAGCGGGATGCATTATTTAACAATAAAGTGCTGCCCATCGACCACATCATTGCCCCTGAGTTGTTGGTTACCAAAGAAATTCTCCGCCTGATTGATTACCCTGGGGCGTTGCAAGTTGCCCATTTTGCCGATGATTTGGTCAGCCTTGTCAGCGTGAAAGCTTACTACGGCGGACCGTTGGTGGGTTATCCGATTTCAGCATTGACCGATCATCTCCCACATATTGAAACCCGCATCGTTTCGATTTTCCGCCAAGAAAAAGCCTTTGTGCCACAAGGATCGACCATTATCGAAGCGGGCGATGAAGTCTTTTTTATCTGTGCCACGCAACATATCAAAGCGGTAATGGCGGAGCTACAACGGTTAGAAAAACCGCACAAACGGGTGATGATTGTCGGTGGTGGTAACGTAGGTACGGCATTAGCGAAAAGTTTGGAAGAAAAATGCAGCGTTAAGTTGATTGAACGGGATCCTGACAAAGCCACCAAACTTGCTGAGAGGTTGTCCAAAACCTTAATTTTATGCGGCGATGCTTCCGATCAAGAGCTCTTATTTGAAGAGCATATCGAAAACGTCGATCTGTTTTTGGCTCTGACTAGTGATGATGAAGCGAATATTATGTCGTCTTTGCTCGCCAAGCGTTTAGGGGCGAAAAAAGCGATTGTGTTGGTGCAACGAATGGCCTATTTGCATCTCATTCAAGGCGGTACGATCGATATTGCCCTTTCACCACAACAGGCAACCATTTCGGCGCTCTCTAGCCACGTTCGCAAAGGCGACGTCGTGAAAGTCGCCTCGTTCAAACAAGGTTTGGTGGAAGGGATTGAAGTGATCGCCCACGGTGATAATCAATCATCTAAAGTGGTGGGGCGAAAAGTCAAAGAGATCAAGTTACCTCAAGGGGCGATCATCGGGGCGATTGTCCGCAACCATGAAGTGCTTATTGCTCATAAATCGACCGAAATCCACGAAAACGACCGTGTGATTTTGTTGGTAAATGACAAAAAACACGTCAGCGAAATCGAGAAATTATTCCAAATTAGCTCGTTTTTCCTTTAAATAAAACAACGGTCTGATTGGTAAAATTTTTTCATAATCAGACCGCTTGTCTTTAAGTAGTTACGGTTTGTAGATAATCTCTACGCCTTCATCATCTTCTTCTGTCCAATCATCATCGTCGAGATCGTCCCAATCGTCTTCGGTGATTGGATTTTGCATCGCTTGTTGGTGGTAATCATCCCATTTGAAGGCCACTTCGTCAGCAGCTTTTTCTTCTGCTTCAATGCGTGGGTTAGCTTCGATAAAGTCCATAATATCACGAGTGAGTGCGGGTACGCCTTCACCAGTCGCCGCAGAGATTAAGTAATAATCGCCTTCCCAACCGATTTCGGCACAAATTTCTTCAGCACGTTCACGGGCGGCAGCTTCACCGATGGTGTCGATTTTGTTGAACACTAACCATTGCGGTTTTTCCGCCAGTTTCTCACTGTATTGATAGAGTTCCGACTCAATCACTGAAATGTTTTGAGCTGGATCGCTTTCATCAATCGGCAGAATATCCACCAAGTGGATCAACACACGACAGCGTTCTAAGTGTTTCAAGAAACGGATCCCCAAGCCAGCCCCTTCTGCTGCCCCTTCAATCAGTCCTGGAATATCGGCCACCACAAAGCTGCGATCGGAGCCGACACGAGCCACGCCCAAGCTTGGCACAAGTGTGGTAAATGGATAGTCTGCGACTTTCGGTTTAGCGGCAGAAACGGCTCGGATAAAGGTTGATTTACCGGCATTCGGCAAGCCCAACATACCCACATCGGCAAGTAGCATCAGTTCTAAAAGCAAATCGCGTTTTTCGCCGGGGGTACCATTGGTTTTTTGGCGTGGGGCTCGGTTCACCGAGGATTTAAAGCGGGTATTGCCTAAACCGTGATAGCCACCTTTTGCCACCAACATTTTCATACCGTGTTTGGTTAAGTCGCCAATCACTTCTTGGGTATCATTGTCGATTGCACGGGTCCCGACTGGCACTCGTAAGGTAATGTCTTTACCACGATGCCCCGTACAGCCTGCACTGCGACCATTTTCGCCACGTCCTGCAGCAAAGCGTTTTTCAAAACGGTAGTCAATCAAGGTATTCAAGTTTTCATCGGCAATTAAATAGACATCGCCGCCATCGCCACCATCACCACCATCAGGGCCGCCTTTCGGGATAAATTTTTCACGGCGGAAGCTCACACAGCCATTACCGCCATCGCCTGCTTCCACGCGGATCAGGGCTTCATCAATAAATTTCATTTGTTCTCCTCTAAGTTGCAAAAGTCTAGCCAAATCAGACCGCTTGCAACGCTATTTTTTGCACAATTTATCTCCTAAGGTGGAGAGCATTGTACCAATAATCACGATAAATGCCCCAAAATAGCTAAGTGTATTCATCGCTAGGGGCGGAATGTTGTCGGGTAAAATGTGGTGTCCAATAGCTTGAAATGCCATCGTAAAAATAGGGATCAATACCGTCACGACACTGACTTTGGTAGCATCCCAATAATTCAACGCTTCAGCGTAAGCACCATAGCTGACAAAGGTGCTGAAGCAACAAAAAATAAATGCGGCAATTGCCCAGCTGTTCAATAAATGTAGTTGGCTAAACTCCGCCAGGGGAAGAAGCACCACGCTACAGCCTAAATAGATTAATAGCAAAATCTGTTGTGAACTAAATTTCGAGAGCAATAACTTTTGTGCCACGCCATAGCTTACCCACACTACCGAAGAGATTGCACCGAACACTACGCCAATGCCGTAGGCGTTCAATTGGAAAAGGGCGTCAAAACGGTCGTTGAAAAAAGCGACTAACCCGATAATGAGCAACGCTAAGCCAATTTTTTGATGTTTACCGAATTTTTCTTTAAAAATCACTACGCCACAAATCATCATCGTGAAAGGCGACAGTTGCCATAACACTTGGCTTGTAGTGGCTTCGATAAGGGTTAATGCATAGCTTGAGCCAACAAAATAAGCGGTTAAACCAAAAACACCGAGCAGAATGTACTGCCAAGAGTCTTTACAAGCGGTCAGATCAGGCAATTTTTTTACAAATGCCAGAAAAAGGATAAGCCCGCTCCCCGCAAAAGCGAAACGAAACCACACAAACGTAGTGGGATCCATTACCTCCAAGACTGCTTTGGCGGCAATGGGGAGAAATCCCCAAGTGGCAGTGGCGAGTAAAGCAAGGCTAAAACCAAGCAGTGCATTACGTTCCACTATTTACCCCGCAGTTGTCGGCGATAGAAAATTTTATGCCCCGCCGCTGCGGATAACGCTCCAAGCACCACGATGATTGCACCGATATAGCTCAACAAATTGAGATTAGGGGCAGAAAAATGGGCTGGAGCAATCCAGTGTGCCAGCTCGCTGAAAATCAGCGTTAGAATCGGAATTTGCGGCATAATCATACTCACTTTTGACACTTCCCAACGGTTTAACGCTTCTCCGTAGCAGCCGTAGGCAATAATGGTGTTCAAACAGCAAAAAATCAGGCACGCCAAGGTGAAGCTATTGAGATTACCCACTTGAGAAAGTTCTGTAAAAGGGCTAAACATAATGCCGCAACCGCAGTAGATAAAAAGCAAAATTTGCTGCGAATTGAACCGTTCTAACAACATTTTTTGAGCGATGCCGTAACCGACCCACAGTAAACTGCCGCTTGTACCAAGAAATACACCGAGTGAAAAGCTGTTCATTTCAGCGAAATCAGTAAAACGATCATTGAAAAAGAGCGGTAAACCGATAAGCAGTAGCAACAAGCCAAGTTTTTGATGGACGCCTAACCGCTCTTTAAATAACACAATGCCGCTAAGTAGCATCGAAAAAGATGACAGCGGGCTTAATACTTGGCTGACCGTGGCTGGAATGTAGTTCAATGAAAGGTTAAACAGGTAAAAATTGGCGGCTAACCCGATGGCTCCGATGACGACAAATTTCAGATGCCGCCAAGAGAGTGAGTGGAGCTTGGGTAATTTTTTGCTGATCGCAAGTAGAATAAAAACTCCAACAGCAGCCACCACAAACCGAAACCAGACAATTGTTTGTGCATTCATCGCGGTAAGCACAGGTTGCAGTGCGATAGGCAAAATGCTCCACATGATTGCAGCGGTGAGAGCTAAGGAAAAACCTAACAGAGCGGACTTCGGTTGCATTGGATGAACCTTTTGATGAAATACAAAAAACCCCGCAAAGAAGCGGGGCATTTAATTCTTGGTTTGAAGATTACTCAGCAATGATGCTTACGTATTTACGGCTTTTCTCGCCTTTCACTTCAAATTTAACTTTACCGTCAGTAGTTGCGAATAAAGTGTGGTCTTTACCCATACCAACGTTGTTACCGGCGTGGAATTTAGTACCACGTTGACGAACGATAATGCTACCTGCTAAAACAGACTCGCCACCGAAACGTTTAACACCAAGGCGTTTAGCTTCAGAGTCACGACCGTTACGAGTTGAACCACCAGCTTTTTTAGTTGCCATCTACTTGATCTCCTCTGAAATTATGCTTGAATCCCAGTGATTTTCACTTCTGTGAACCACTGACGATGACCTTGTTGTTTACGGCTGTGTTTACGACGACGGAATTTAACGATTTTAACTTTCTCGCCACGACCGTGTGAAACCACTTCCGCTACTACTTTACCACCAGCAACAACTGGGGTACCGATTTTAACATCTTCACCATTAACGACCATTAACACTGAGTCGAACTCAACTTTTTCACCAGTTGCAACTTCAAGTTTCTCTAAACGAACAACTTGACCTTCGCTTACTCGGTGTTGTTTGCCGCCACTTTGGAAAACTGCGTACATATTTACTCCGCTAAATAGTGCCTTTCGCTCTGCGTTTGGCACCCTCAAATTCATATAAAATAGGTGTGCAATTTTACGCAAAAACAATATTAAGAGCAAGCAGGATTTGCATAAATTTTCTAAATTGTAAAAAAATCTGAAAAAGTGACCGCTTGTAATGGCTCACAAGCGGTCACTTCCGATAAAGATTTTGCAAATGGCACTCGTTTTCTAGTTTGCTTTCCATTCCCCGTTCACGGCGGTACCGAGTACGTTGAATTGGTTATCGAATGCAGCAAGGTTGGCAATTTTACCAGCCTCGATTGATCCGAGTTGATCTTCAATATGGATCGCACGGGCGGGGTAAAGGGTACACATCCGTAGGATTTCTGCGAGAGAAAGATCGGTGTGTTGGGTCATATTGCGGATCGATTCAATCATTGTAATCGCCGCGCCACCTAGACTACCAAATTCATCGACACAACGACCGTCTTTTACGGTCACTTTTTTACCAACGAAAATGAAGTATTCCATATCTGTTCCCGCTGGTGCAACGGCATCAGTTACGATCACTAATTTATCGCCTTTGGCTTTTTTGGCGATGCGGACATTACCCCAATCAACGTGGTAGCCGTCCACGATAATGCCTGCGTAGATGTCGCTGTCTAACACTGCACCGACCACGCCACCATCACGCCCCGAGCTAACTGGCGACATAGCGTTGTGTAAGTGAGTGGCAAAGCCGATACCTTGAGCAATGCGTTCTTTGGTTTGTTGGTACGTTGCATTGGAGTGTCCGACCGAAACGATAATGCCTGCATCGACAAATTTTGCAATATGGTCTGCCGTTGGGTTTTCAGCGGCTAAAGTGAGTTTGGTGATCACATCGCCATTTTCGCAAAGAAAATCGATCATCTCACCGCTTGCTTCACGGATTAAATCGGGACGATGTACGCCTTTTTTCGCCACGCTGAGATACGGGCCTTCTAAATGCAAGCCCAACGCTTGATTTTTATATTTCGCCAAATAATCACGCATCACTTTAACGGCTTCTTTCATTCCTTCGTCAGATGACGTGATGAACGTTGGCAAATAGCTGGTGGTCCCCGATTTCAAGTTCGTTTCTTGCATAATTTCAAGGGTGCGAACGGTGGTTTCTTCGTTAAACATCACCCCGCCGCAGCCGTTGAGCTGAAGATCGATAAAACCAGCGGATAAATTCGCACCGTTGAGATCCACTTTTTTCAGATTCGTTGGTACATCGTTTTGATGTACTACGGCATCAATGCGATCGTCTTTGACAATCACCGCGTGTTGATACAGCACTTTTTCGCCGGTGTAGATCACGGCGTTAGTTAAGGCATAGTGATTCATTTTTCCTCCTATGAGTTAGCGAGCCACATGTTGTTCTAACTGTTTAAAATATTTAACGGTTTTAACTTTTAATTCTTGTGTTGCAGGTTCATCACACACTACCACAGCACGACGATGTAGTTGCAAGGCACTGATTGTCCATAAATGGTTGATAGGGCCTTCGACACAGGCTTGCAATGCTAAAGCTTTGTTATGACCTGTAACTAAAATCAACACCTCTTCGGCATCTAATAAAGTGCCTACGCCTACGGTTAAAGCGAATTTTGGCACTTGGTTCACATCGTGATTGAAGAAACGTGAGTTAGCGATGAGCGTATCTTCCGTTAAGGTTTTGATACGAGTGCGAGAGCTGAGTGATGAGGCCGGTTCGTTGAAGGCAATATGACCATCTACACCTACACCGCCCATAAAGAGATGCACTTTGCCGTAAGATTTCATTTTTGCTTCATAACGCTCACATTCGGTATCAACATCGTCAGCCATACCGTCAAGTAAATTGATATTTTCCGCAGGAATGTCGATATGATTGAAGAAATTTTCGTGCATAAAGGTGTGGTAACTTTCAGGGTGATCGGCGGGCAAGCCAACGTATTCATCCATATTAAAGGTCACAACATTTTTGAAACTGACTTCGCCCGCTTGATAAAGTTTAATCAATTCTTTATAGGTTTTTTGTGGTGTGCTACCTGTTGGCAAACCCAACACAAATGGCTTATCTACGGTTGGCTGGAACGCATTGATTTTATCTACAATATAACGAGCTGCCCAGCGACTGACTTGATCGGCACTATCTAAAGGAACTAAACGCATATACTCTCCTATGATATAAAAAAGGCTTTTGAAATAAAACTTCAATCTTAGAATTATAAGAGAAAATTTACTTCATTTGTAATGAAATTTGCCTAAAATTTGAATGAGATCACATTTTTATCTTCAACTCACTTTTATCAACCTGCTCACCACCATTCCCGCTGTTTTTTCTTTAATTACTTGCCACGGTTCAGGGAGTTGAAGCGGGGCATGATTTTTTTCGGTTTCAACATAGATTAAGGCGTTGTTCGCCAGCCAGCCATTTTGGGCGAGATGCACCAACACTTGTGGCACGAAATTATGGTGAAACGGGGGGTCAACAAACACAATATCAAAAGGTTCGCCACTGTTTTTTTGTGCCAGAAACTGTAAGCTGTCGGTGTGATGGACGGTGCCTTTATCCGTTTTTAGGTTGGCTAAATTCTTTTTGAGTTGATTGGCGGCATTTGCAAATTTTTCTAAGAAAGTGACCGCTTGTGCTTGGCGGGAAAGGGCTTCAATGCCAAGTGAGCCACTACCCGCAAAGCAATCTAGGCAACGTGCATTCGGCACGTCCATCATCAACCAATTAAACAGGGTTTCTTTCACTCGATCGGTGGTCGGTCGTAAGCCGTCCGCATTCAGCACGGGCAATTTTCGCCCCCGCCACAAACCGGCAATCACTCGCACTTCGCCCATCGGTTGTGATTGAGCGAGATTTCGATTTTTTTTCATACGTTATAGCAAAAAAATTTGTTAAAAATGATAGACTAGAACAAGTGTAGTCTATTTTCGACAAAAATGGATTTTTTAATTTGGGAGAATGCAAAAATGGCAGACGAGAAAAAGAAAAAAGGGTTTTGGTCGTGGTTAGGTTTTGGCAAAAAAGATGAGACAGAAGCCAAAAAAGATGAATCGCAAGCGGTCCGTTCCGAAGAAAATTTTGCAAAAAATTCGGAGAAAGTAACCGCTTGTGAGACTAAAACGTCGGCTGATTCTCTCGAAGAGAAAGTTGATGCGGTGATTGATGTGCTGGAAGACAAAGTCGAGCAGCTCAAAGAGCAGGTTGAAGAGACTATTGAGCAAGCTGGAGAAAAATGGGAACAATTTGCTGAACGAGTGGAAGACAAAGTGGAGCAGATTGAGGATGTGGTTGAAGAAGCTGTCGAACAAGCGGTTGAATCCGTTGAAGAAATGGCGGTTCATGTTACCGATCCTGCCAAGGCAATGACGCAAAATGTGGTGGAAGAAATCCAGCAAGCGGAAATCGACGTTGAGGAAGCCGTCGAACAAGCGGTTGAATCCGTTGAAGAAATGGCGGTTCATGTTACCGATCCCGCCAAAGCGATGACGCAAAATGTGGTGGAAGAAATCCAGCAAGCGGAAATTGATGTTGAAGAAGTCGTCGAACAAGCCGTTGAATCCGTTGAAGAAATGGCGGTTCATGTTACCGATCCAGCCAAAGCGATGACGCAAAATGTGGTGGAAGAAATCCAGCAAGCGGAAATCGACGTTGAAGAAGCTGTTGAACAAGCGGTTGAATCCGTGGAAGAAATGGCGAGCCACGTGGTCGATCCCGCTGAAACCGTTGAGCAAGAACTAATTGATGAGCTGAATGACTCAGCCGCTGAGCCAACAGATCATTATCAAGAAAAACCAGCGAGCGAAGGCGGATTTTTTAGCCGTCTAATCAAAGGGTTAATCAAAACGAAACAGAATATCGGTTCTGGTTTCCGCAATTTCTTCCGTGGCAAAAAAATTGATGATGATCTGTTTGAAGAGCTAGAAGAACAGCTGCTTGTGGCGGATTTGGGGATGCCGACTACCACTAAAATTATCAACAATCTTACCCAACACGCCAGCAAACAGCAGCTGCGAGAGGCGGAATTGCTCTATCAGCAACTCAAAGTGGAATTAGCGGAGGTGCTAAAACCCGTGGCTAAACCGTTGGAATTAAGCGACAAAAAACCGTATGTGATTTTAATGGTCGGTGTGAATGGTGTCGGCAAAACCACTACCATTGGTAAATTGGCACGAAAATTCCAAACGGAAGGTAAATCGGTGATGTTAGCGGCGGGGGATACTTTCCGTGCGGCGGCGGTCGAACAACTGCAAGTGTGGGGGGAACGCAACAACATTCCAGTGGTGGCACAAGCCACGGGTTCAGACTCGGCATCGGTGATTTTCGATGCGATGCAATCGGCAGCAGCGAAAGGGATCGATGTATTGATCGCTGATACCGCAGGACGTTTGCAAAACAAAAATAATTTAATGGATGAGCTGAAGAAAATTGTGCGAGTGATGAAAAAATATGATGAAACGGCCCCGCACGAAATTATGCTCACATTGGATGCAGGCACGGGGCAAAATGCAATCAGCCAAGCGAAATTATTCAATGAAGCCGTTGGGCTAACTGGCATTACACTCACTAAATTAGATGGCACGGCAAAAGGTGGGGTAATTTTTGCGATTGCCGATCAGTTCAATATTCCGATCCGCTATATCGGTGTGGGTGAAAAAATCGACGATTTACGCCCATTCAATGCTGATGAATTTATTGAGGCATTGTTCACCCATGAGGACGAAAAATGATTAAATTTTCTAACGTAAGCAAGGCCTATAAAGGTGGCCGGCCCGCATTGCAGGGCATCAGCTTTGAGCTTGCCAAAGGCGAAATGGCGTATATCACGGGGCATTCGGGGGCGGGTAAAACCACCTTGCTCAAACTGATTATGGGCATTGAGCGAGCTAACGGCGGACAAGTGGTGTTTAACGGACACGACATCACTCGCCTTGCGGAGCACGAGCTACCATTTTTACGCCGCCAAATCGGCATGGTGCATCAAAATTACAGTTTGCTGACCGACCGATCAATTTTTGACAACGTGGCATTACCGCTCATTATTATGGGACAACCGAAAGAGATTGTGGAACGTGAAGCTCGCTTAGCGTTGGAGCGGGTTGGTTTGCAAAATAAAGCGAATTTCTTACCGCTTCATCTTTCGGGTGGTGAGCAACAACGCGTTGATATTGCTCGTGCGATTGTGCATCGTCCACAACTGTTGCTTGCCGATGAGCCTACGGGGAACTTGGATGACAAATTGTCCTTTGAAATTTTCCGTTTATTTGAAGAATTTAACAAAGCGGGCACTACGGTGCTGATTGCCACGCACGATACGCAAATTATTGCCCAACGCCCGAAACGCTGTTTAGTGTTGGAAGAAGGGCATTTGAAGGGGTAAAAAATGGTAAATTTACAGACACAAACTCGCTACATTTTGCGTTCCGTGTGGCAAGATTTGATTAAGCGGAAGTTCGGCACTTTTTTAACGGTGTTGGTGATTGCTGCCTCACTGACTATTCCCACGGTCAGTTATTTGTTGTGGAAAAACACCAGCCAAGCTGCTGCGGAGTTTTATCCTGAGCCTGAGTTGACGGTCTATCTGCACAAAAATTTAGCGGAAAAAGATGTTGAAGGCGTGGTGAACCACATTCGCCATTTTGATACCGATAAAATCGAAAGCCTAAACTATATTTCTCGTCAGCAAAGTTTGGATGAGTTCCGTTCGTGGTCGGGCTTTGGCGATGCGTTAGATATTTTGGACGACAATCCATTGCCTGCAGTGGTCGTGTTGAAACCAAAGAAAAATTTTACGTCGCCAGAAAATATGATTGCCTTTCGAGACGGTTTGCAAAAAATCAAAGGGGTGCAAGAAGTTCGTTTAGATAATGGCTGGCTCGAAAAGCTCACCGCCTTGACTCAGCTCATTGCTCGTGTCGCAATTACTTGTACGTTATTGATGTTTGTGGCAGTGTTTTTGGTGATCGGTAACAGTGTACGCTCTGACGTATCGAACAGCCGTGCGTCGATTGAAGTAATGCAATTGCTTGGGGCAACGGACCATTTCATTTCACGTCCGTTTATTTATACCGGAATGATTTACGGCTTACTCGGCAGCCTATTGGCAATGTTATTCAGCCTTGCGACTATCAGCTATTTTACTAGTGTGGTTCGTTATGTGGCGGATATGTTTACGGTCAGTTTTGAAGTCCACGGCTTTGATTTCAGCGAAATTTTGCTGATTATTGTCCTAAGTATCTTCCTCGGCTGGCTCTCTGCTAAAATCGCCACCAACCGCCATATTCAGAAGATTGGGGCGAAGTATTAAAAAATCTAACAAACGGTCAGATTTGCAAAACGTTTTGCGGATCTGACCGCTTGTAGTTTACACCTTATAGAATCCCACGTTGTTTTAACAACGCATCCAATTTTGGTTTACGTCCGCGGAATTTTTCGAATAATTCCATTGGTGGACGGGAGCCACCTTGAGACAAAATGTTATCTAAGAACGCTTTACCCACTTCGGCATTCAAAATGCCTTTTTCTTCAAACAGCGAGAACGCATCAGCGGCTAACACATCTGCCCACATATAGCTGTAATAGCCTGCCGCATAGCCCCCCGAGAAAATATGGGTGAAGGAGTGCGGGCGACGTGCCCATTCAGGCGAAGGAATCGCGGCAACTTTGCTCTGTACGTCTTTGAGCATATTCAGCACATAGTTGGCTTGGTTTGGCTGGTATTCATAATTCAAGCGGAAATCGAATAAGCCGAATTCGAGCTGACGCACCATAAACAGTGCCGCTTGGTAGTTTTTCGCTTCCAACACTTTATCTAGCAAGCCTTGTGGCAGCGGTTCGCCCGTTTCATAGTGACCTGAAATAAAGGCGAGGGGTTCTTTCTCCCAACACCAGTTTTCAAGGGTTTGGCTTGGAAATTCCACGGCATCCCATGGCACACCGTTAATCCCCGCCACACTTGGCACATCAATGCGGGTAAGCATATGGTGCAAACCGTGTCCAAATTCGTGGAACATTGTTACGACTTCATCGTGTAGCAGCAGTGATGGTTTACCTTCAACAGGTTTGGCGAAGTTACAGGTGAGAAACGCAACAGGAATTTGGATCGTACCGTCAGCGAGTTTGCGGCGACCGATACAATCGCTCATCCATGCCCCACCACGTTTGTGTTCACGGGCGTAGAGATCAAGGTAGAAACCGGCGATCAAGCGGTCAGATTCGTCAAATAATTCGTAATACTTAACCGTTGGATCCCACACGTCTACGCCTTCTTTTGGCTTAATGTGAATGTTAAACAACCGCTTGGTGAGTTCGAACAAGCCTGCAATCGCTTTTTCTTCAGGGAAATATGGGCGAAGGGCTTCATCGCTTATGGCGTAAAGGGCTTGTTTTTGTTTTTCGCTGTAGAACGCCACGTCCCAAGGCTGTAAATCGTCCACGTTAAAGGTTTGTTTTGCATAGGCTTTAAGCTCTGCAAACTCTTTTTCCGCCTGTGGTTTGGCTTTGGTAACCAAGCCATTTAAGAAGTCGATGACTTGTTCGGGATTTTCTGCCATTTTGGTGGCGAGAGAATAGTCGGCGTAGGTTTTAAAGCCGAGCAAGGTGGCGAGTTCGAGGCGTAATTTGAGCAACTCATCAATCACTGGCGTGTTATCCCATTTACCTGCATTTGGACCTTGATCCGAGGCTTTTGTGTTGCTGGCTCGGTATATTTCTTCGCGTAATTCACGATTTTCGCAGTAAGTGATCACTGCTGAATAGCTTGGATAGTCCAAGGTGAAGCGGTAGCCTTCTTGGTTTTTGCTTTTCGCCGACTCTTTCGCTGCTGCCAACGCTCGTTCACTCAAGCCGTTGAGCTGATTGACATCGGTGATGGTTTTGCTCCAGCCCATATTGGCATCAAGCACGTTATTGCTAAATTTCGTGCTGAGATCAGACAATCGTTTTTTCAGATCCGCATATTTTTTCTGTTCTTCTGGTGGTAAAGCAATGCCTGAAAGTTTGAAATCTAACAAGGCATCGTCAATCGCTTTTTGTTGTGCAACTGAGAAGGTAGCAAATTCAGCACTTTCTTTGAGTTTCTTATAGGCTTGGTAGAGATCAGGGTTCTGTCCAACCCAAGTGCTGTATTCGGTTAGATCTTTACGGGAAAGATCGTAGGCGTTACGTAGCACATCGCTGTTTTTAACCGACTTTAAATGGCTTACCACCGACCACGCCCGTTCTAATTTATCGTTAATATCGGCAAGCGGTAAGTAGAAATTGTCCCAAGTGATTGTGTCTTGCTTAGTAACTTGAGTCGTCACCTCACGGCATTGTTGCAGTAGAAAATCAATAGCGGGTTTAACAAATTCAGGTTTGAACTGGGAAAATTTCGGTAAACCCGAAAAATCGAGAAGAGGGTTGTGTTTAAGGCTTTCAGGCAGTACCAGCGGTTTCTGCTCGCCGCCAAATACAAAACGAGGAAAGTGTAAACCTGCCAATCCTAAGGCACTTAACTGAATAAAACGGCGTCTTTGCATTATTTTCTCCCTTGCATTTGTTATTGAATTGTTAATAAATATGACGTAAAAATTCTCAAATGAGAAGTAAAATCTATTGGTTAGCTGGTGTTTTAATCTGCAATTGATGTTTAAGATAATAAAAAGCCCTTTAAAGATCATGCTTAAAGGGCTTTAAGGCTATTTACACTCTTCTTTTTCAATCATTGGTTGAATTGCACGGTTGATCATATTGCTCACTTGCTGTTTACTTTGAGCCGTGAAGACTTTCCCGCCAGTGGCAGAAGCAGCACAGTTTGCTGCTTTTGTATTACCAATATCTACCACATTGATTTTGAGTTTTGGTTTGGACTTAGCGAGTTGTTTAGCCAAGCTACAAACGCTTTGATCTTTATTACAAGAGTCTTCTCCATCACTAATTAAGAGAATAAAGGCATCACGGTTTTTGCCATCCACCATTGAGGCCGCTTTTTGTAAACCGTCATAAAGGGCAGTCCCTGCATTATCACTTGTAGTGTCTGGGTACATTGAGCGGATTTTTTGTTTTAAGGCCGCTCGTTTGCCTGGGCTATAGAAGCCATGGCTAGTACTTGGGCAGTAGGTTAGGCTAACGAGTCCAATATCAATATTTTTGTCGATCTTATCAATAATGGTAGATGCAGAGCTTTTCGCTACGGTCAGTCGGCGTGGTTCTCGACGCATATAATCGAGCTCGGCTTGGGTAATGCCTACGGTATCCCAACGTTCGTTAAAGGCGTCTATAGAGGCTTTTGTTTCAGAAAGCGAAAGTAGCATCGATGCCGAGTTATCAAAAACCATCACCATTTGTGGCCGTTTTTCAGGCGTAATGGATTTTGTACAGATTGGGGCTGGCTTTTTAGGTGGCTCAACGACCTTTTCTTCTTTTTTAGGCTCTGGCTGAGGTACTTTTACTTCTTCAACTGGCACTGGCTTTTCTTTTTCTACCGTTTTTTCGGGCTCAATCTCCTTGACTGGCTCCAGTTCTTTTACCGGCTCTGGTATTTTAACTGGTTCTGGCACTTTTTCTGGTTCTGGTTGTTTGACCACTTCCTGTTTCACGGGTTCTTTGACAGGCGGGGTGGCTTCTGGTTTTGCTTTGAGCAAGAACCACCAGAGCAAAAAGCCGAGTAACAATAAAAGAAGCGGCAGTAGCAATAAACACCATAAATGTTTACGCCAGAAAGGCACAGTTGCAACAGGGGGAATAACTGGCGGAGGTGGCTCAACCACTTTGCCTAATCCCCAGCCAACAATTACAGGTTCGCCATTGACGACATAGATCTCTTTCGTGTTATGAGTAGCAGACGTTAATAGTTGTTGAATTAATGCGGCTTTTTCAGCAGAAATGGCATTTTGCTGTTTAAGTTCGGAAACTAAATTCTGAATAGAAGTTAACTTATTTTGAATAGCAGAGAGCAATTTTTCATCTTGCTGTTTTTCTGTCAGTTTGACTGGCTGTCCCTCGAGAGAAGAATACCATTCAACCACATCCGTTTTAACCACAGGTTCAGCAAACACTTTTAGCGTGCTGGGTGGCAAATGTTTAGCTAAGAGTTGTTTAATTTCAGCGAAATGTGCAAGAAAGGCAAGAGCATTTTGCTGGTTAGGTTCGATTGGCGTACGGGCGAGTCGTTGCATAAATAGGTGCTCACTGAAAATAATATCCGCAATCTTGCGATGACGGATATTATCAAATTAAGTTAAATACCAATAGCTTGCTGTAAACTAGATAACTTCGATTGCAATTTTTGCAGTTCAAGTTGTTTTTCTGCTTCAGAGGCAGAGGAGTTATTCACATTTTTCAACTGCTGTTCAACTTCGTTGATCTGTTTCATCAAGCCTGATTTTCCTGCGGCTTTTTTCTTTAAATCTGCTGTCAGTGAGTTGACGGATTTATTCAGCTTAGCCAACTGTGCTTTTTTTTGTGCAGCAGATTGATTGACCGCATTCTGTTGTGCTTTGATTTGGCTATAAATGTTGTTGAGTTCTTTGCTTGTGGCTTTTTCGTCTAACAGAATTTTTTCTTTCTGTTCAATACGCTTATCGTAGCTGCCAGAGAAACTGCAAGCCGCTTTGCCAAAAACACTGAGCTCAACGGTGGGATCGCATTCTTCTGGGGTGGCACTACAAGCGGTCAGATAAGCCGAAAGAATTGCAAATAGCGTGAGTTTGATCGATTTCATAACACATTATCCTAATTTAATTGCGGTACGTTGCTTAGAGGCTGCGGTAATCAAGCTTTCAAGTTCAGTAATCTGTTTATTTAATGTGTTGATTTGAGCATCAAGCTGTTTCACATTTACCCCTTCACGTTTTTCTAATACCGCCACATCTTTAAAGGTATCGCGTTTTTTCTTCATTACAGACAAACGCTCATTTAAGGTTTTTAAGTTGGCATCGACACGAGCAAGTTCTTTCTTGGCATTAGCTTGTTCGACCGATTTGTTTTTAATTTGTTTGTTTAAGGCAGCCAATGTCTGTTTATCTTTATTTAACACGGTTTTTGCCACACTGATGGTTTCTCGTGCCACATTATTGGTTTCTTTGACATCTCGAATTTCAGCATTTAAGCGATCTTCTTTATTCGCATATTTGGTGCGTTGTTGTTCAAAGTAGTAGTTGGCTCCCATACCAATACCACAGCCTGCAACTGCTCCTGCAGCGGCACCAATCGCAGTTGCTTTTGAGTCCCCACCAGTGACTAACCCCGTTAGAGCACCTGTCGCTGCTCCAGCTAATCCGCCAGTTACACAGGCACTGATCCCTGACTCACTAAAAAACTCTGCTTGGCGGCCGCTGTTAAGCATTGGGTCAGCATTTGATGATGAGCCCATGCTTAGCCCGCCCATGTTTTGGCAACCAGAAACTAAAACCGCGGCAGATAAGCTCAGTGTAAGTGGCAATGATTTGCTAAATTTAGATAATTGCATATGGTTCTCCTAGGAATTGAACATTTTGGACACTATTTTCTTAATTCGTTACAGCTTTGTAGCCAAACTTCACGCGCTATTTTGCCTGTTTTGTAATAATCGGCAAGGTGTTTGGCGTAAAGATCAACGTACTGATTTAAATTTGATTTATTTTGATTCTGCAGTTTTGAAATCACTGGCTGAATCTGTTTTTTAACAATATCGTGCGGATAAGTTTGGGCGGTTTCCACTAAGGTATCTGCATAATATGTTAAGACAAAATCACGCACGTCTTTGGCTTCATGGGTCTGAATTTTGATATCAGGGCAAGCGGCAAGTGCAGTTTGTGTATCACTACATAGCGTATCGTAACGTTTTTGGTATTCCGTATAGCGTTTGTTGAGATCTGACACATCGGTACAGAGAAATGCCCCGAGTTGTAATGCTGAGCGAACCGCCTGATCCCGTTGTTCATCTTTATGTTGATTAGAAGCTCTTAATGCATCTTCTAAGCTTTTCAACTTATTTTTTAACTCTTTATTTTCAACGCCTTGGGCAATTTTCTCAAGGTTGGATACAATTTCTTGATCTTGCTTATTGTCCTTACCAAGAGCTTGCCATTCGTTTGAAATTTGCTGTAAGCGGTTGTTAGAGGTGATAATGGGGGTAACAAACACCACACGAAAGCCAGTATCCTTCGCCTTAAATCCTTCGCCATTATCGTTGTAATATGGCTGTTCGATGCGATATGCACTAGACATTTGGTTTTCGCCAGTTAAATAACTTCCACCTCGCACTGTAATACCGCCGCTTTGTCCGTGATAACGGTCAAGTTTATTGGCACGGAAAGCATCAAAAGTCATTTCATTCACATTGCCTAGCATATCAAATAAGCCAAGCGAGTTTGGATTAAGCTGACCCGCAAGCTGTAATTTGCCATTGGCATTTTTAGTTGACCAAATGTACTTATCGCTGCTTTCTGTCATCGGGAAAAGTCGTTCACGAAATTCAGAATCAGAGACAGTGGCTCCACCGCGTGCAGCATATTCCCATTCGGTATTGGTTGGTAAACGAACAAAGCCAACTTTATTATCTTCTTTTGGGAGTTTATCTGCATGATTTTTCAACAACCATTCGCTATATTTATTGCTGAATGCCACGGCATCAAACCAACTCACATTGGTAACAGGAAAGCGAGCTTTTATTTCGGCTTTTGGGCAGCTCTCGTTCATTACCGCTTGATATTGAAGCCGGGTAATTTCATATTTTGACATCAAAAAGTACCGCTCGCCTTTTTCCGAAAAACTGCCTGAAATATAGTTAGGTGTCGCATATTCGGCAAATTTTTGTTCGGCACTTTCGCTGCCAAGAACGATCGCTTTATCGCCAAGGAGATTATGTGAACCAGTTTTCACCATACGGAAAATTATCGCCCCTTCGCATGGCATCGGTAAGACAACATCTCCTTCAAGTTCTTTTGGGTTATAAAATTTCTTGTCCCAAGGCTCCGCAATAATGGCTTGGCTGAACAAAACCAATAGGGACAACATAGTCACATGGGTTAATTTACACTTCACGCAAGATCTCCGCAGGTTGAATTTTTCCAATGTTGCTTCCGCCTAATATAGCGACCACCACGGCAACGCTATTTGTCGCTAAAAAAGCAATCAGGTAATGAATTGGCAATAAGACACTCAAAAAAATCTCTTCTGATAAATGCTGGCTGAAAACAGTATTAATGATTGTGCTGCTTATCATAAATAGAATGAATGCCAACACAAAGGCAGCAGAAGATAACAGAAGCGATTGCATCATTAAATACACTTTCAATTCGCTCGGTTTCAAACCAAATAAGTAGAGCAATGAAATTTCTTTTCGTTTTCGTTCAATGTTCGCTAAAAAAGAACCTGACAGCGATAAAATCGCACCGATGATCGAGGTGATTGCAATAATCACAAACAGGATAGTTAGCACCTTATCAATCGATTTTACATTAGCAATTGCATTGGCTTGGGTAAGGGTTGAAATGCCTTGATCTCTCAGCTGAGCGGATAACGCTAAAACGCTATCCAGATCGGCGGCATAAATTCGGGCTTTCGAATAGGTCCGACGTGGCGTTTCCAACGCCTTGCCTGATGTAATTGGTTGGTTGACATAATGGCTGACTTGGTAACCATCAAGGAAATTTTCGATTTCCACCAAAATGGGTAAGCGAACAAAAGCCCCTTTGCGATTGAAATAACGCTCTGGCAACACGTTTTCGACCATTAAGGTCATACTTGCTTTTTGTTCCACACCTTCAAGCTTGCGGCTGAAAAACAGATCAATGTTATCACCTTGCTGAACTTGTAATTTTTCTGCGATTAAGGCGGACAAAATAATGCCTTTATCTTGCGAGAGCACCATATTTTCTGGGATTAACGGATCTTTTTCTGCTGTCGGAATTAACAGCACATCACGTTCAAAGGTATGAGTAGAGCGTACATCTGCCTGCATATTTAATGCACGAGTGAGCGGTACCACAAACTGAACAAGCAGGTTGTTTTTGATCTCATTTAACCATTTGTCGTCCAGATTGTAATTCAGTCCATCCATTTTGATTTCAAGATTTTGTGGGTCGTTAACCAGATCTTGCTGCAGCTTCGACACAATGCCAAATTTTAAACTGAATAATAAGAGCAGCGGGGCAATGACTGCCATTAATGCCGATACAATAAAAAAGGAGACTTTGCGGTCTTGCCATAAATCTTTTGCGACTAATTTGAACAGTAATGAAAATCGCATCGTTACTCCTGAAACACCGCTTGGTTATTCGACACTTGCCCTTGAATAACACGAATTGACTTCTGTGTAATCAGATCCCAGTCGTGAGTGACCACCAATGCTGCGATTTGATTTTTCTGTACTACGTCTAAAATAATATCGAACAGTTTTTCTGCATTCGATGGATCTAAGGCAGCGGTTGGCTCGTCGGCTAATAGCACGGGAGGTTGATGAGAGATGGAGCGAATAAACGAAACACGTTGTCTTTCGCCAATCGAAAGCTGTTTAGGGTATTGTTGTAGCAAGTGCGAAATTTGTAGCTCTGCGACTAAATAATCTAGCCATTCTTGATCAAGTGCATTGCCTAAAATTTGGTTGGGTAACGCTAAATTTTCTTGCACAGACAGAAAAGGCAGCAGCCCGCCTGATTGCAACATAAAGCCGAAACATTCTGCACGCAGTCGAGCAAGCTGTGTTTGATCTTGCTGTGCAATAGATTGCTCAATTTGTTGGAAGGCATTGCGATCGTAAATTTGATAGCTTACAAGCCGATCAGGCTTCAAAATCAACCCCACCATTTCCAAAATGGTGCTTTTTCCACAGCCACTGCTGCCGCAAAGTGCGACGGCTTCACCTGCCTTCAAATGCAGTGAAGGCAGATGAATGTGGAATGGATTGGCGTTGCTTCCTCGTGTAATCGCCAAATCTTGAATGTTCAGCATCAGTTCTATCCTTGCAAGCGGTCAGCTTCTCGGTATTTTTTGCAAATTTATGGCAACGCTTCAAGCGGCACGGGGTAGACATTATCTTTTGGATCACTGCCTTCGGTGAGCGAAATCCAGCGATCAACATCATCATTATAGGTTTTGTAGTGGCGGAGTTTTTTCTTCAAATCCATAATGAATTTTTCTTGTTGCTGAGCCCCCATACTTTTCCACGAATCTTCATCAATGCTAGTTACTTGGCTTTTATACGGAATACCATCTAAGTATTCGCCCAACAAACCAAGATCTGCAATTTTCGTTGCTCCGCCTTGTTTGATTTTATTCGGATCTTGCCCCATTGCTGCTGCAACGGAACGCAGCTGTTTGAACATATCGTCAGGTGCAATTAAACCGCTGGTTGCGGCATCTGAAATATTTTTCACTACTTCGCTGAGTTCACTTAACTGTGCTTTAGTAAACAGCACCCGTACTTCGGCAGTTGGGGTATTTTCTTTAACAAAATCACGGTCGCTGATCCATGCTTTGAACACTGGTGGTGCAGTTTGACCTGTTGTCCGACCTAAATAAGCGAGACGCATCGCCTTACCGACTAATACGGCATCTTCTTCTAGCTCATTAGCGGGCTTTTTCTCTTCTTCTTTTGCCCCTAAGGAGCTGCCCGCTGCCATTTCGCCTTTATAGGCAAGCTTCACATCCGTAGTTAAGGCTTTGGCAAGAGAGCTAACTTTTTCACCAAACTCATTCACATCGCCTGCATTCACTGGGTAGTACAACGCTTTGTTGATGTAGTTATTAAATGCCAAATCGTTATATTGGCTTGCTGCTTTATCGTGATTGTTTTTGCCTGATGGGGTTTTTAAGTGCAGGGCATAAACCGCAACCCCTTTGTGCTGAGCTTCTAATCTCAGTTGTTTGGCATCCATTCCCGTGGTGGAAATTGGGTTATCGCCTTCGATCGCCCCCGCATCGGTAATCAGCACAATATAGCGGCCGCCAAAATTGTTCCAATCAATCTCTTTCAACGCTTGGCTAATACCGGCATAGGCATCTTCACTAAACTCTTTACTAGACACTTTGGCTTGTTTTAGGGAAGCGACTTTGTCCATAAAGTCTTTGCCATCTTTCACCGTATTCGGATCCACAAACATTTTGGATGTGTACTCTAAGCCTGGAACCGCTTTAGTGCTAGAGCGGAAAGCGACTAAGCCAAATTTCACCTGTTCTTGTAGATTTTCCTTTTCAACTTGAGCGTAAAGTTGTTTAACGGCTTCTCGAGTGCGGTTAATATAAGGATCCATTGAAATGGTAGAGTCGATCACAAATACCACCGCCGCTTTGAAGCCAGTGACTTCACCCGTTTGAGCATTGTTATTTGCAGGCTTTGCGGTGGCTGGGTTAGTTTGTGCCGTTGGCTCTTTTTTCGATACGGAGGCAATTTCTAAAATTCGCTCGTAGAAACCGTCATTATTCATCACTTCTTCGCCTTGCAAAATGGGCAACAAGTAGAAGTTCTTTTGGAAATCGACAAACTCTTTTGGCTCTTGTGCCACAATGTTTTCGGCATTGCCTGTTTTCGCTAAGTTGTCGCGAATCTGTTTGATGCTATCAGCTTTTTTATCTGATGAAATTATACCTTCTAGTGCGGTTTTATCTTTAAAAAAGAGGAGCGGATCTCGCCCAACTGGGTTGGTAAACGTCAATGTCATTTGGATATTCCAAGGTACTGCACAGTTTGCATCTAACCAGCCAACGGTTTTTCCAAATTCATCAGGCCCCACTTGCAACCATTCTTGGTTATTCACTGTTTGGCGTGCATAAACATAGTAACGAGAAAAGGCAGGGATTTTCTTGCCGTCTGCTTTTCCCGCAACATCAGATAAGGCACAGGTTGGGGTGCTTAGCACTCGTTGAAATAAGGTTTGCTTGCCTTCTTGTTTGAGAGGCTGTGGATTAGCTAAAACGGCGCTGCATAATCCAAACGTCGTTAGGGCTAAAAGGCTTAGTTTCTGTTTCATTATTTTTTCAACTCTTCAATACGTTTTTTGGCTTCTTCATTGTTTGGATTGGCGGCTAATCCCGTTTCATACCAATACAACGCACTTTCTTTGTCTAACTTAAAGCAGCCATCGCCTTTAGAGAAAGCCGCGTCATACTCTTTGGCATAAGCAAAGGCAATTTCTGCATTACCACTTTCGGCTTTATTGGCATAAAGACGCTGAGCAATACCGCAGGCTTTGGCGTTTTTTGCATTCTCAATAATAGCTAATAATTGTTTGGTGTCTGGATTGGTTTTTAAGCAGGTTTGCAAAAAGCTCAGCTCGTCGCCACCTGCTTGAATCTCACAAGCGGTCACTTCTGGCGATTTTTTTGCAACTTCATCGGGGTTCTTATTTAATAGCCACCAAGCAACGCCCCCTGCAATGGCTAACAAGAGAATGAACAACGTAATAAGGGCTACAGGGCTCTTCTTTTTCGTTTCAGGTACAGTAGGAAGAGGAGGTTCTTCAATGGCAGGCTCTTCAACGTTGGCTTCTGTTATTTCAGGTTCAGCAGCAACTTCCGTTACAATTTCTGGCTCAGCCATCACATCAATTGGCTCTTCTACGCTGATATTTTCTTTCACTTCCGTGGCGATATCTGGTTCGACAATATCTCGAACATCTTCTTCACGAGATGAATCACCACCTGCGGAAGAGGCCAAAATATTACCTAAAAAGCGGATCACGCCACGATCCGTCAAATTGTCGCTTTTTGCCCACAGCAAATATTGGGTATTGCCTGCCTGTTGAACGAGTGCGTCAATCAGCCAAGGACCAACAGTACCTTGTAAGGCTTCCCCAGTTTCGGTTAAGCCACTCACCTTGTGCCAAACGGGTTCGGGGTTCCATTGTTCACCTTGGGCAAAATAGTGTTGATCTTGGTTGCGTTGTACTGCAATTTCTAAGTCAGCACTGCCTTTCCAGCGTTTAATTTCGATATCCGCATAGCCAGGTCTATTTTCTTTTAATTCGACAATAATTGGCATAATTTCCTCTGCTTAAATTTTTGATGTGGTAAAGCGGTTTAAAATGTCGCCTAATTTGGCATTTTGAGCCGCATCAATCTCACGACCCGCACTGTGCCCTGCATTTTGTTCACAAATTGCCCCAAAGGCCACAAACCAGTCGAACAGATAATCACGGGTAAAGGTGCTTGGTTGTTCACTGAGTTTCGGTAAACCGTTGACCATTTCTACTGCTTTGGTTTCAAAAACCGCTTGCCCTGCAACCGCACGGCTCGCTGGACGTTGTGCCGTTGGTTGTTGAATAAACCCGAGCCATGCCAAGAAATCTGAAATTTGGGTATGCACGGTAAACACTTGACGTTCTGCCACTTGGTCACGTTTATAGCCCGCATTTTCATTTTGCAAAATGGCTTCAGAAAGTGATTCTTGCAATTTCAGGCGGGTGGCGGCGGTAATTAATTCGCCGACTAATTCATCAAGAACTTTGCGGTTTTCACCATTAAAGCGGAAGAATCGCATTAAGTGCTCGTTTGCGGAGAAGCTGCGAAGATGCTCAATCCATGCTTTGAACACGGCTTGAGCAAAACGTGACTTCATCGCGGGTGCGGTATTTTCTTGCTTTTCAGCACTAGGATCTAACGTCGGTGCCTCACCAAAAATATCTAGTGTGTTGCTATCACCAAAATCAAAGCTCATATCAAAGCTTGCCACAGCAGCATTATCCACAGTTGTTTCGCCCGTTTCACTGCTCTCATCTAAATCGACAGAGTGGTACAAGGAGAAAATGGTGTCGTATGGGAGCTGGAATAAGCGTAATAATTCACCAAGAAATAAGGAGCGACCTTGTAATTCCTTAATGATTGCTTGTGCAAGCTGACGCTTTTTATTGACCTCTTCTGCACCGTCGCTTTGATACCACGAGCTGAAACGTTGTTCAACTAGTTGAATGGCTTGGTTTAGTTGCTCAATAATACGTTTTTGCTTTACTTCGGGCGATGAAATCGTTTCAAGATAATCGCTGATCCCTTTCATACCGCCATCATTGAGTTCTAACATAGCATTCCATTTAGCTTCAGGGTTTTCAACGTGGCGTTGAATTTCGGTATCTTGGGTGAAGGTCTTTTTCATTAAATCTAACTGAGCTCGCTCGTTGTCATTAATGCTAAGTTCTTGACCGTTTTCCACATTGAGAAATGGCACTTTGAATCCTGGTTTACGCACCAAAAACATATTGTTGAACGGTTTATCGTCCGCCCAATTTTTAAACCAGTCGTAGTGGCCAAAACGCTCTAAAATGGTTTGTTTAAGAAGACCATCACTACCCCAGCTAATTTTTAGGTTTTCTTCGGTCGTAGTCAGTTTATCTTGAATGCGAATATCAAATTTGGTGACTGCCCAAAGTAAGCCCGGTTTTCGTCCATGACGAATTTCAGCGGATTCGCCCTGTGTTTTGTTGATCCAACGCTCTAAGACTGGGCCAACATCGTTTACTTCTGACTGTGTATTACTTGGCGTACACATGATTAAGATATTCATTTCTTGGCTATCAGTATAACGCTCAAACAGATAAGCCACTTTACCTCGCAAGATGAGCTGCGAAACAGGGTTATCTGCAGTAATTTGAGTGATGTTCATACGCCCGCGATAGCCAGGGAAATCCAATAAATCGATATTCTCAACGACAGGCACTCGGGTTGCATTCATTAGCGGGAATACCAATTCAGCGGTGAGAATGGTGAGCTGCGAAAGTGAGATCTCAACAGGTTCAGCAATTTCGTCTTCACTGGCTTTTGGGCATACCGTAATTTTTTCATCACGGCTTGTGCCTAGTCGCTCCACCATATCGACGTTCATAATGCTGTCCGCTTTCGAAATACCGCCACCTTCTTTTTCTTTGATAACGGCAGTTAGCGGCGCATAGACCGTTGAAGCGTGTCCAAGTACAGATAATGTTTTGGCAAACTGGATGTACACATCATTAAATTCAGGAAACTCACCCCATAAAATCGAGAAGAGGGTTGCACGATCTTCAATGGCTAATTTCGGGGCTAAAGCGGTCGATTTTGCCCAGTAATTTGCATTTAATGCCGAGAGCGATTTGCCAAAGTTATCCGTCGCGTAATCTTGTAAATCCACCACATCATCTTCGGTTAAACCGCCAAATGAACGGGTTACGGCTTTGTTACTGACTTTCTTTAAAATGTCGTTGATTTTGTTTTGATCGCAAACGTAGTCTAATTTCTCTTTATCAAAATCGTTAAAAAAGGAGTTTATTAAGATTTTGATTATTTCCACTTCGCTGAAAATTTGCAGTTTCAACGGATAACCACGAATACCGCCAGTGGCATTGCGGCTAAAACGAGTCACTAACCCCGTAGCTTCCTTACCGCCACCTTCAGGGTTAATGTGTTCAACGAAATCCAAGGTTTTACCATCAAACTCTGTTTGGAGTTTTCCTTGTTTATCGGCAGCAAGTGCAGAAATGAGATAGGATTTACCCGCTTGTGAAAGTCCGAAAAAGCCTGCTGTCACAGGATGTGATGAAGATTCCCCTAAGCGTTTTGCCGTATTGCGTAAACGACGTAGCTCTAAAATTAGGCTGTCTGCTTCGTTATCTAGTCGTTGGCTTTGTGTACGGTTATCTGACACCCACTGAATCGCACTTTGTGAACCTTCAAAGAGATTATGCCAAGAGCCAACTAGTTTTTCTGTATTACTCATCTTTTTACACTTCCACTATCAAGCCAATATTGTGAATCATTTAATCCAGCATCTAACATTGTATTTAATTGCAGCTTAACATCGTCTTTACGCACACTTCTGCCATCACTTGCTTGGATCTGTTTGATTTCAAGGGTTTCGCTGTAATTGCCTTTCTCTCGGGTTTTCGCCACTTTGAGTGAAACATTAAGCACCACGCCACTTCCCGCTAAACGTTCCCTTAATTCAGGGTTTTCAATACTTAACGTATAAAGTGGTGCAGCGGTCCAACGTTCAACATTTAATTGGCGGAAACCAAGGCGAGTTTTACCACGCACTTCAAATTCATGATCAGGGAAATCATAATCTTCATTATCCAAATTCACGTCGGCGTAATAGACATCGCTTTCTTGAATGGTATTGTTGTTACTTAATAAGCCAATGTATTTCACCGTTGAATAAGCTTTAATTGCAATGGATCTAAAGAAGAAATTTGGAATCCGAGAGTTTTTACTCAAGAAACATAACATCGCCCCAACGGCTGCCGTTGTTTTCGGGTCATCAATTCTGCCTTGTTTATGGAATGGATACCAACTGCCTGTTTTATAATGATGTAATGGCAAAATTCGCCCAACAGGAAGCGGTAAGCGAGATTTAAAATAGGCTTGAACCCCTGGTAAGCGAGACGGTCGCCCAGTCAGCAACAACACATCACATTGGTAGCTATTCACGATTTCACATAACGATTTGAAGGTTTTACAAATGTCGTAATGTTCATTCATAAATAGGAAGTGAATTTGCGCAAGGTTCACTTTGACAGGCACATCCAAAATATTAAATGGTTTGCCCAATTCGCGTGAAATCGGTTGGTTAATATAGTTTAAAACACTTTCTGTTGGCGGATCGGCTTCTGCCAATAAGCTTGCAAAAGTGGCTCCAGACAAGCGATTTTCTGTCGAGAAAATATCATATTCCTCATATTCTTTGAGAATACGAAGCCCAATAGGGCTGAAGATTTGCAAGGTTAATTGTTGGCGAAGTAAACGATCTTGGACTTTTAAAACTTGGGTGCCGATCAGTTCCGATAAAATAGGATCAGGATCTTTTAAGCCCGCCGCTTTTAGTCCGTCCGCCAATGATGGAATAACCACATCACGAATCATATCAAGCAGAATATCATCCCCTGCCACTTTAAAACCGTCTCGGAAACGTTGCGTTGGAATGATATAAGCATTACTGCCAGAACGCCCGTTTTCACCGTAGTCAAGATGATAGTCGTTGATCACTAGATCGGTAGTGCCGCCACCAATATCAATCGTGGCAACTGTCATTTTTGTCTTATCGGCTTTATCAGGGCGAACTATCGCTGAAATAAAGGCTTCAGGGCGACCTGCATAGTTATTTTGTGTTTCGTTAAATAAGTACACAATCTGACCGCTTGTTGCTTCATCCCATTGAATATGTACTTCAGGCAATACTGGCCAATACTGCTCACGACTCTCTTTCGTAAAGAAATCAATATCGTTGTCGGTTTTATCCCAGCCAAGACTTTTCCATACTAAACCAATAGCTTCTAACATATTGCCACGGAAAATTTCTCGCTCGGGTTTTGGCATTGCAGGCGGAACGGTCAAAATAATTGAACGCAAAAATCGAGGTGTTTTAGCATGCTCTAGTTTTGAACGCTGAGCAGGACTGTTGATTTGCATCAAGGCTTGTAATAACACTTCAGACAGCATAAAAGTCATCAAGGAGCTGCGTGAATAGTGCGGTTGGAACACGGGCATTTTACGTTCAAATTCTTCTTCAACATCATCACGTAAGCGGTATAACGCTTCACCATATTCGTTAATCAACCCTGACAGTGGCGCTGCGGTTGCATAAGGTTCTGCATCGGTTTTTACATAAGATGAATTAAAACGCCAGCCTTGTTCGTAGCGTTCTGTATCCCAAAGATAACGTTTCGGGCTGGATAAACCCGTTGAGCCTTCATTCCCTTCACGGCGAGATGCTAAACGCCCCGCTTCCTTACCAACACGCACAATAGTCGGCCATTGGAAGGCATCACGACGTCCACTTTGTACGGAAAAATGTTCCTTACCGAAAAAGGCTTGGGCAAATTCTACCCGACTTTCAAACGGTTCGTTATAGCAATGTTCTGGACGGGAAAGGTCACGAATTTCCAGCTCGTAACGTTTTTTCATTCCGTCTTGTTCTTGTTCGTGATCTTCAATCAAAATACCGCAGGTACGAGAGTTTCCCACATCCAAAATCATATCAACGGGAATGGCCTTGGTAATGTCATCACGTTTGTTTGAGGCAATTTTAAAGCGAGGAATTTCAATTTCTTCGCCAACCAAGGCAAGTAAATTGAGATAGTGCCCTTGATGAACACGGTTGTTGATATCGAGTGCTAAATCATCAGGGTGAATTTTTAAGCGATCTGGCTCTGGAGCAAGTTCGGTAAACAGTTCAAGTAACCAATCATTGATCCATTTGAAATCCAAGAACCAAGAAATATGGTTCGATTGATAGGCAAAAGAGAAAGTTGTCCCTGAACGGACATCTTCATCTGTTGGGGCTAAATAGGCCGTGTTTTGATTATTACTGAAAATTTTAGTATCAAATGCAAGGGTAACTCGATGTGAATTACCGTCATTATCTGGCGTATCCAGTTTGATAATTCGCATTCTTGCCCAGTTATAAGGGCCTTCATCAAAGCGATCAGGTGGAATACTGCGTAATACTGGGACGGGTAACCAAACGCCATCAAACAGTTTGAGTGAGTCTTCAACGCTAATTTCCTGTTCAACACGCACCATCATGTCAGGCTTAGCGGAATCGCAATATCCTTCTCCGGTTTTGCTCAACAGTAAGCGACGCAATGGTCCGTGATTAGCAGAAGAAATAAAGTTACCCATATTCTTCTCACGCCATACTTTGTCTTTCCAGTCAATTTTCAGAGCAAAATCAATAAATTGAATACCACTATTCATTACTAAGGAAAGTTCTTTGCCATATTGTTGTAAATCTGGAAGCATGAGTTACCTTCTTAATTTGGATTAATTTGTTTTCATTGACATTGGAAAGGCTTTGCCTGAGCCATAGCTACCGCTACAGTCAGCCACACCAGATGTAGTCGGTTTGCAAACAACGTTTGGCAATTGATAGGTTGAACCGTCAGTACAATTCGCAATACCAGCATTGTTGATATTCAACCCGCCTTTGGCTGCGGCAGCATTTACCGCACCTGAACAGGTGACGCCATCACCACGACTTAAGGTTACTTTGCCTTGACCATCTTTAAAGCTGTAGCTCAGTTTAAGTGGTTTACCTGTTGCTTTATCTTGAATACCTGCACCGGCATTCCAATTGCCGTTCAAGAAATCCGTTTTGCCTGCCGCTAAGGCAGTTGGATCCAACGCCAATTCTTTAGCCGCTGGAGTATTCGATGGCTGCGAATTTGGATTTCCACCATTGGCGGCATTATTTGCAGGAGAATTTGCTGTATTTTGAGCGGCATTTGGCGTAGCGGTTTCTGGCAGTGTTTGTGTGCCATTTTTGAGTTCATCTGTTTTACCACTATTAGGATCGTTTCCAACCACTGGTGCGGTGGATTTCGTTGGATCCGTCGGCAGGTTTTGCTCTGCAAGCGGTGGGTTTGTGGCTAAATTTTGCAAAAGAGTCGGATCCGTAATCGCTTCGCCTGTTGCAGTATTTACCCAACGATTATTTACCCAGCGGTACGGAATTTTGTTGGCATCCGTAATCACCAGACAGTTTTCACTATTTCGGATCACAATTTTGCCTTTCTCATCACGTAGAATGCCGTCCACTTGATAAAGCACACACGGTGCTTTTTTGTTCGGATTAGCTTTGGCGGTATTGTTTGATGTTGTTTGTGTCGTTGTCGCCGCATTTTTGATGTTGGCTTTTGGAATCCACCATTTGGTGTATAAATAATACCCAAGTAAACCAAGCAGTAACAATAGTGGAAGCCAGAACCACCAACGGGTAAGCAGCCAACGGCATTTATTGTGTTCTTCGATAACGGGTGGGGCAGGAGCGACTTCTGGTGTTGCGACAGGGGCAACGGGCGGTCGAATCGCTGGGCGTAACGCTAAAAACGGGTCATCATAAGGTGATTTATTTTTCTCAATAAATCCCCAACCAGTGATTACGGGGCGATCATTGACTAAATAGATATGTTCTTCGTTGGGAAAGCGAATGGCTTTGAGTTGTTCATTGAACGGTGCATTTTCGGAGTAGAGCAGACGAGAAAAAAGCAGCTGGTCGCCTTTTTGTGTATTGGGCGAATGGGCTAACTCTTTGCCTAAATCTAACATATTGGATTTAAAAATATCCAACTCAGCTAAAGCTTTATCGCGTTCTTCTTGGGTGGCGGATGTCCAGGGAATAATAAAATAGGAGCCGTCTGGATTACTTGATTCAAAGGGAACATACCAATCAATTTTACTGCCTGAATCATTACGTTGTGGAATGGCAAGATATTCCGCCATCATGCGACCACGTTTAAATCGAATGGCGTCACGGAGTTGGCTTGCAACGGTATAGACTGCCTGTCCATCTCGTCCAAGTGCCGTATAGTCCTTTATATCACCACTGCGTAATAAAGTGCTCATAAATTCCCCTTTAATCATATAAAGATACAAAAATTGGTTAAATATTATAAATAATTAGGTCAGTTTTTTATAGTAACTGTCACAATTTATTTATAACACGGCAATAATTGCAAAAAATGATAGGGAAGTGACCGCTTGTATTAGCTTTTAGTAAGATGCGAAAGATACACATCAAACCGATGGTTTTTGGTCTCTTGGCTGAAATCGGGTTTTTGTGCGGCTAAGAAGGGGGCATAGTCGGGGCGTTTAACCACTACCCGCTTGCAGGCGAGCTGTTTGGCAGGTGCAAAGAAATCATCGCTGTCTAAATCCGCCCCCACTAAATGCTGAAATACGCGCATCTCTTTTTTGACCAACGCACTTTTCTGTTTGTGCGGATACATCGGGTCGAGGTAGACCACATCGGCAAAATCCGTCGCAGGATCGAGCTCACTAATGGAACGAACGGGCAATAGCTGCATCCGCTGTTGCATAAATTCGCCGATTTCCGCATCTTGATAGGCTCGCACTAAGCCGTCCTCCAGCAAAGCACAAACCACAGGGTGGCGTTCCACTAATGTCACTTTGCAGCCGATTGCCGCCAGTACGAAGGCATCACGCCCTAAGCCTGCGGTGGCGTCGATCACCGTTGGCAAATAGTCGCCTTTGATCCCCACCGCTTTGGCAACGGCTTCACCTCGTCCGCCGCCAAATTTCCGCCGATGAGCCATTGTACCATCCACAAAATTGACCGCGATTGCCCCTAATTTTGGCTCATCCAGTTTGCGGAGTTCCAAACGTTCGTTGGTTAAAACTAAGGCTAAAATCGCAGAGCTGTCGTGAACAAGCTGCCATTTGTCGCAAATGGCTTGAAATTTGTCTAGGTTGTCGCTCTCGTTAATCAGTTGAATAGCTGTCATAGAATATAGTGTTCAAAAATCTCGTCTAAATGGGCAATCAGTGTGCTTTTGCCTTGAATTTCTTCTCCTTGCCACGCCATTTGCAAAAGATCGGGTGAAAATGACCGCTCGTAAAGGTCAGCAATCGGGAAATAGCTCAAATGCCACGGTTCCACTCCGATTTTTTTGTCGTCTCGCTCCATAAACGGAAAAGAGAAACCGAATTGCTCGGCATTGACCAACAGCCAGTTGGTCAGCTGTTGAAAATAACCACCTGTTTGGTATTCCCACGGCTCAAGCTGCAATTTTTGTCCTGTGGGAAGTAAATCAGGGTCGAAAATATCCACTTCCGTCCCCCAATGATGACGGCTCGCCCCCGGCATTGCCGACCAACGTACGATGGCTTGAATTTTTTGCCAATCATCCAAACCGCTCAAATCAATGGTACAGCCGTTGTCATCGTGAACCTTGCGTTCGCCGCAAAATTTGCCGTTCCAAATCAGTTTCTGCCGTTCAAAATCACGAAAGGTGCTGGCGGGTTGTAAATTAAACCCCGCCGCTTTCGCGGCTTTTTGCATGGTTAAAAATGCCGACACAGCTTCCGCTTGCAAAAAATGATTGGGTGAAAGCGGATTGGGCAATGGCACTAAATGGGCTCGGCTTTTGCCGGTGAGAATTGCAAAATGATTCATTGATCTGACCGCTTGTTAGTTCAAAATTTGCTCGACTATGTGATAATACACTTCCCCACACTTCGCCAAATCGTCCACATCAACACATTCATTGACCTTGTGAATAGTTTTGTTCAATGGTCCAAATTCCACCACTTCGGTGCCCATTAGGGCGATAAAACGGGCGTCTGAAGTGCCGCCTCCCGTGTCTAACTGCGGTGTGATGTTGGTGACGTTTTCCACTGCGTGTACCGCCGTTTCGACTAATTTTCCTTTTGCAGTTAAAAACGGTTTTCCTGACAAGTTCCACTCAATTCGGTGCGATAAGCTGTGTTTTTGCAGCATTTTGGCAACTTTGGCTTTGATGATTTCATCGGTCACTTCGGTGCAGTAACGCAAGTTGAACTGCACATAAAGTTCCCCAGGGATCACATTATTACTGCCCGTGCCAGCCTGAATATTGGCGATTTGTAGACTGGTCGGTGGGAAAAAGTCGTTGCCGTTATCCCATTGATAGGTCGTCAGTTCCTGTAAAAATGCCAGCGACTTATGCACAGGGTTATCGGCTAAATGGGGATAAGCAACGTGCCCTTGCACACCTTGAATGTATAAATTGGCGGTGATTGAGCCACGCCGTCCGTTTTTGAGAATATCGCCTAACTGCTGGCTACTTGACGGTTCGCCCACGATGCAATAATCGACTTTTTCATTGCGAGCCATCAAGGTTTCCACCACTTTCACCGTGCCGTCTTTGGCGGCGGCCTCTTCATCAGAGGTAATCAACAGGGCGATTTTGCCCTTGTGATTCGGGTGGTTTTTCACAAAGGTCTCGGCAGCGATCACCAGTGCAGCGAGTGGGCCTTTCATATCTGCCGCCCCACGCCCGTAAAGCAAGTTATCCACAATGCGAGCTTCGAACGGTGGATAATGCCATGCCGTTTCATCGCCAGCTGGCACAACGTCCGTATGCCCAGCCAACGCAATGCAAGGCTCGCCTTGTCCGTGGGTCGCCCATAAATTGAGGGTATCGCCAAAGGGGAGCCATTCCAGTTCAAAACCGACCGCTTGTAGCCGTTCAGCAATTAGTTGCTGGCAGCCTTGATCATCAGGGCTGATGGATTTTCTTTGGATAAGTTGTTGTGCTAAGGTAATAATGTCATTTTTCATGATTTTAACTTTGCCTGATATTCCGCTGCATCAAAGCCGATTAACGCCACATTGCCTGCAATGACAATCGGGCGTTTGATTAACGTTGGTTGTTCGTTCAGCACTTGTAACGCCGTGTCTTTGTTGAGAGTGTTTTTGATCTCATCCGATAGCCCACGCCAAGTGGTGCTGCGTTTATTGATCAAGGTTTCCCAGCCGAATTTGTCTGCCATTTTTGCCAGCCATTGTGGATCTAAGCCATCCACACGATAATCGTGCAATTGTGGATTGAGCCCGTTGTCATCTAGCCATTTCAGTGCTTTTTTAACCGTGTCGCAGTTTTTAATGCCGTAAACTGTTGTCATCTTTTATTTCCTATTAGTCGCGGTGGACTTAAGTGTCCACCCGTTTGTCATTTGCAAAAAATATGGTGAAACTGACCGCTTGTTGCGGGTGAGCATTTAGATCCGTTCCTGAAGTTAAGCTTCCATCATCGCCCGCCAAATTTTCAAGGCGTCCGCGGTTTCGGCGACATCGTGGACGCGGACGATTTTTGCCCCTTGTTGAATGCAGAGCAAGGCTCCAGCCACGCTGCCGATGATGCGTTGATCGACGGGTTTATCTAGCACTGCACCGATCATTGATTTGCGAGAAAGCCCTGCAAGCACAGGGTAGCCAGAGTCAGCAAATAATGGCAGATGTTTCATGAGTTGATAGTTGTGTTGCACCGTTTTGCCAAAGCCAAAGCCAACGTCTAATATAATATGTTCTTTGGCAATGCCTGCGGTTAAACAGGCAAAAATTCGCTGATTGAGAAACTCGCTGACTTCTTCCACCACATCATCATAATCAGGGCTTTGTTGCATCGTCTGCGGGCTGCCTTGCATATGCATTAGGCACACGGGCAGGGCGAGTTCGGCGGCGGTTTCCAACGCATTCGGTTCTTGCAATGCTCGAATATCGTTGATGATATCCGCCCCAACTTGAGCCGATTGCCGCATGACTTCAGCCTTGGATGTATCTACGGAAATCAAGCAATCAAAGCGTTGGCGAACGGCTTCCACCAACGGGACTACCCGCTGCAATTCTTCTTCAAGGGTCACAATCGGTGCATTTGGACGGGTAGATTCCCCGCCGATATCAATAATATCCGCCCCGTCATTGAGCATTTTTTCTACTTGGAAAAGTGCTTTATCGAGCGAAAAGAATTTCCCCGAATCGGAAAACGAATCAGGCGTGAAGTTTAAAATCCCCATAATTTTCGGGGAGGTGAGATCTAACAAGCGGTCAGATCCTTGCTGATTTTTGAAATGGATTTTCATAGCTAAAAGGTATCGCTCCATTGTAGTGGCGGTTTTAACCCATCTTGATAAATTTGCAAAACTTTTGGCGGATCTAACCGCTTGTAACGGCTATTCCGCTCTCAATTTTTTCAATACACCTTTCAACGTGCTATCCAGTGGGGCGGTAATGACTATTTCCTCATCGGTTTTGGGGTGTTGAAAGCGGATGGAATAGGCGTGTAGGAATAGGCGGTTTAAGCCCGCTTGTTGTATTTTGCTGTCAAAATCTCGGTCGCCGTACTTGTCATCTAGGGCGATGGGGTGGCCAGCAAATTGAGTATGCACACGAATTTGGTGCGTTCTGCCCGTAACAGGGGACGCTTTGATCAGCGTAGCGTTAGCGTAGCGTTCTTCAATCGAAAAACGGGTTTCGGATGGTTTGCCTTCTTCGCTCACTTTGACGATTCGTTCACCGCTCGCCAGTTCATTTTTCAATAATGGGGCTTTGATCACTTTAGTGTGCGATTGCCACTGTCCACGCACCAACGCTAAATAATCTTTTTGTACCACTTTTTCACGCAGTTGCTCGTGTAAGTTGCGTAACGCCGAGCGTTTTTTGGCCACAAGTAAAATGCCTGACGTGTCGCGGTCGATGCGGTGCACTAATTCTAAAAAACGGGCTTCGGGGCGTAATGCTCGCAGGGCTTCGATCACGCCAAAACTCAAGCCGCTGCCGCCGTGCACCGCGATGCCTGATGGTTTGTTGATCACCAACAAGACATCATCTTCATACAAAATTTGGCTTTCTAACTCTGCCACCTTGTTCAATTTAGTCGAAATCGGAGCTTCGTTTTTCTCAGCGACACGGACAGGCGGTACTCGCACTACATCATCGGTTTGCAATTTGTATTCAGGTTTGATGCGACCTTTGTTTACTCGAACCTCACCTTTGCGAACGATGCGGTAAATCAGGCTTTTCGGCACGCCTTTGAGTTTGCTGAGCAGGAAATTGTCTAAACGTTGCCCTGCCTCGTCTTCGCTAATGGTGAAAAATTGTACGCTGGCAGAAATGATTTTATCGGTTGTCATGGCATTTTTTTGTCTTACTAAAATGGGATAAATCCTATCATATTTTGTGGTTGGCGGACGTTGCAATTGCAAAAAATAGCGAAAATCTGACCGCTTGTGATAGAATCCCTGCTCTTTTTTTATATGAACAGGAGATAAGATGAGTAAAGAAACACAAGCTACGGATACTGTGCAGCAAATTGATGTTCAAGCCACGGCAACGAAGGTATTAGAAGAAGTAAAAACTTTGGATTTGGCGAAATTAGACCATTTTTTGTACGACTACATTATTCCTTACGGCACGAAAATCGTCCTTGCGATTGCTATTTTTGTATTCGGTAAATATTTAGCTCGAATCATTAGCCGATTACTTGGTCGAGCGGTCTTGGCATCTAGCAAAGATGAGATGTTGCAAAGTTTTGTGACATCCATTGCCTATTTTTTATTCCTTCTCATTGTGGTGATTGCCGCCCTTTCACAACTTGGGATTAACACCAGTTCTCTTGTTGCCTTAATTGGTGCGGCTGGTTTGGCGATTGGTTTAGCATTACAAAACTCGCTACAAAATTTTGCAGCGGGGGTGATGATTTTGATCTTCAAACCTTTTCGCAAAGGCGATTTTATTGAAGCCGCAGGAGCCAGCGGAAAAGTGGAGCAAATGGGGCTATTGGTATTGGAGTTGCGGACAGGTGACAACAAAACCGTGCTAGTACCGAATGGCAAAGTCTTTGCCGACAGCATTGTGAACTATTCTCGCAACGAAACTCGCCGTATCGATCTGATTTTTGATATTAGTTACGATGCGGATATTGAAAAAGCGAAAAGCATTATTGCGAAAGTGCTGTTTGATGACGAAAATGTCTTAAATCACCCAGAACCAACGATTGCGGTGGGCAGTCTTGCACCAAGCAGCGTACAGCTTTTTGTTCGCCCGTGGGTGCAAACTTCCAAATATGCGTCAACTCAATTTGATTTGCTGGAAAAAGTGAAAATGGAGTTTGATAAAGCCGGCATTGGCATTCCATTTAACCAATTAGATCTGCATTTGCCAGATAACGTGGAAATTGTGCGTAAAGCGTAATTGCCGACAAGCGGTCAGATAAGCGGAATTTTTTGCAAATTCCGCTTTTTCTTTTTCCAAATTTATGCCTATTTGCCTTTCTATTTTTTGCTTAAAATGCCATAATGATTCGCTTTTTTTGCCTGTCAGGCTGCTCGGCAGTTTTGCAAAAAACAGGCGAAATCGCACCGCTTGCAAGCCATTTCTGCAAGTGCTAACGGATTGATTCTGCAACCATTTTTTGAGTGTAAGACGGTAATTAATCGTTTTAACATCCTTTCGTAAATGATGTTAGTGCCTTTTAATTCCAGACAATCGGGAGATTGGCTTACGCGTTGAAGCGGAGAAAGGGCGAAAGGATGACATAATCAACAACAATAATGAGAAACACAATGAAAAGAATGTTAATCAATGCAACTCAGAAAGAAGAGTTGCGTGTTGCCCTTGTCGATGGGCAGCGACTGTTCGACTTGGACATTGAAAGTCCGGGGCACGAGCAGAAAAAAGCGAATATCTACAAAGGAAAAATCACTCGCGTTGAGCCGAGTTTAGAAGCGGCATTTGTCGATTACGGTGCAGAACGTCACGGTTTCCTTCCTCTCAAAGAAATTTCTCGAGAATACTTCCCTGAAGGTTATGTGTTCCAAGGTCGCCCGAATATCAAAGATATTATCCAAGAAGGGCAAGAAGTCATCGTCCAAGTCGGAAAAGAAGAGCGTGGCAATAAAGGGGCAGCACTGACGACTTTCATCTCCCTTGCGGGCAGTTATTTAGTGTTAATGCCAAACAATCCAAGAGCAGGTGGGATTTCTCGCCGCATTGAAGGTGATGAGCGTTTGGAACTCAAAGAAGCCCTTGATTGCTTGACGGTGCCTGACGATGTGGGGTTGATCGTGCGTACTGCCGGTGTCGGCAAGTCGCCAGAGGAGCTGCAGTGGGACTTAAAAGTGTTGCTACACCATTGGGAAGCCATTAAACAAGCAGCACAATCTCGTCCTGCACCATTTTTAATTCACCAAGAAAGTGATGTGATCGTGCGTGCTATTCGCGACTATCTCCGTCGTGATATTGGCGAAATCTTAATTGATAACAAAAAAGTGTTCGAAAAAGCGAAAAATCATATCCGCTTGGTGCGTCCTGACTTCATCAATCGTGTGCGTTTATACGAAGGCGAAGTGCCGTTGTTCAGCCACTATCAAATTGAATCGCAAATTGAATCCGCATTCCAACGTGAAGTGCGTTTACCATCAGGCGGTTCAATCGTAATTGATGTTACGGAAGCCTTAACTGCTATTGACATCAACTCGTCTCGAGCCACTCGTGGTGGCGATATTGAAGAAACCGCATTGAACACCAACTTGGAAGCGGCTGATGAAATCGCACGCCAATTACGTTTGCGTGACTTGGGAGGATTGATTGTCATCGACTTCATTGACATGACGCCAGTTCGCCACCAGCGTGAAGTAGAGAACCGCATTCGTGAAGCCACTCGCCAAGATCGGGCTCGTATTCAATTTGGTCGTATTTCTCGTTTTGGCTTGCTTGAAATGAGCCGCCAGCGTTTGAGTCCGTCCTTAAGTGAGGCCTCAAGCCACGTTTGTCCACGTTGCCAAGGTACTGGCAAGATTCGTGATAATGAATCGATTGCGTTGTCGATTTTACGTTTACTTGAAGAAGAAGCAATTAAGGACAATTCCGCACAAGTGCATACCATCGTGCCAGTAGAAATTGCCTCGTACTTATTGAACGAAAAACGCCGTGCGATTAGTGATATTGAAAAACGTCACGACGTACAAGTGGTTGTGGTACCAACGGAATCGATGCACACACCACATTTCAGTGTTTATCGCTTGCGTGAAAGTGAAGTGGTACCAACCTTAAGTTATGATTTAGCCAAACGCTATCAAGAGCGTGAAGAAAATAGCTTGATCTCGCAACAGAGCGAAGATGTGCTAGTCACCCGTAATGAGCCTGTGCTCACGGTGGAATCGGTCTTGCAGAATGCGGAGTTAAATTTACAAGCGGCTCCAACTCCAGCGGCTCCTGCGAAGCCATCGTTACTAAGCCGTTTGATTGCCAAGATCAAATCTTGGTTCTCAGAAGAAGAAAAAGCACCGCAGAAAAAAGGTAAACATAATAAACGCAATCCACGTGATCGTCGTCAGCAACGTCGTGAGCGTCCAAATCGCAATGAACAGCGTCAAGAACGCAAAAATCAAGCGATTGAAGACAACAAAGCTTTACAAAAAGAAGCTCAAGCAGAAACAAAAGCCGAGAGCAAAAAACGCCGTGATGTGGTCGAAGAAGTGGTGAGTGAACGCCAACAGCGTGAAACGGCAAAAGTGGCAGAACGTCGCCAACGTCGTGATTTACGCAAAAAAGTTCGAGTAGAAGGCAACGATGTAGAATCAAAAGCAAGTGAGATGCAAGTCGTTGCTGAAACAGAGACACCAGCAAAATTTGTTGTGCAAGATTCACCGATGTTGCCAACTGAACAATTCGAGATGGCAGAAGCACAAGCGGTCACTTCCACTGAAAAATTTGCAAATAATGACAGCAAAGACGATGCTAACGATTCGAAAGAAAATGGTCGTCAGCGTCGTTTGCCACGTCATTTGCGTGTGGGTGGAAATCAACGCCGTCGCGAACGCCGTGATGAAGTCAAAGCTGTAATGCCATTAGCGGCAGCGGTCGCATCACCCGAGTTTGCAAGCGGTAAGATCTGGGTAAAAGTTTGCGAAACACCGAAAGCGGAGGAGAAAACCGCCTTCTTGTCTGTGGATGAAATGTTGCAACAACAAACTCAACCTGAACAGAAAGAGATTGTGAAAGCAAAACCGAACCCTGATGCGAAATTTGCCGTACCTTTTGGTGGTGTGGTGACACAAGCTACGGATCGTGATTTAGTCAAAGAAAATCATGAACGTAAAAATCATGAAGAAGTCGATGTTGTTTCATCAGATACCGAGCCAAAACCGTTACCTGATGCAATCCAACCATTTGGCTTTGTGGTTACGCAAGAGACCAACCGTGATTTAGTGAAAGAAAATCACGCCCGTCGTAGCGTTAAATCTGCTGCCAGCGTGGCTCAAGCGGAACAAAGTACCGTAGTGGAAGAGCCAGCAAAAACCATTGGCGTTTATCAAAGCAGTTATCAATTTGAAGGTAAACTCGGCACATTCTCTCGCGTACCACATACTAAAGCAGCTATGTCGGTTGCCGCTGCCCCTGTGGAGCAAAGCCCTGCGTTTCCAATTCAAGAGTGGCAACACTCCAAATACTATTTCTATGGTAAAGGATTCGGTGGGCACAGCAGTGCGATCAGCCACGTTTACTCAGTAGCCCGTGTTGCTAGCAGTGTTGAATAAGCACAAGATAGGGATTTTGAACTTTTCTCAGAATCCCTGTTCTAATTAGATGTTTTAACCCTTAACTCTTTAATTAACAAGGAGATTTTCATGAAGAAATCATTATTAACATTACTCGTTTTAGGTGCTAGTGTGTCTTTAGCAGCGTGCGATCAAGCAAAAGAGAAATCTGCTGAAGTTAAACAAGCTGCAGAAACGAAAATGGAACAAGCAAAAGAAGCAACAGCAGATGCAATGAAAGCGGCAGAAGCGAAAGCAGGTGAAATGAAAGACGCTGCGGCGGCGAAAATGGAAGAAGTCAAAGCAGCAACAGCCGATGCAATGAAAGCAGCAGAAGCGAAAGCAGGTGAAATGAAAGACGCTGCGGCGGCGAAAATGGAAGAAGTCAAAGCAGCAACAGCCGATGCAATGAAAGCGGCAGAAGCGAAAGCAGGTGAAATGAAAGATGCGGCTGCGGCGAAAATGGAACAAGCAAAAGAAGCAACGGCGGATGCAATGAAAGCGGCAGAAACCAAAGCAGGTGAAATGAAAGATGCGGCTGCGGCGAAAATGGAACAAGCAAAAGAAGCAACGGCGGATGCAATGAAAGCGGCAGAAGCCAAAGCAGGTGAAATGAAAGATGCGGCTGCGGTGAAAGTAGAAGAAGCCAAAGCAGCAACAGCCGATGCAATGAAAGCCGCAGAAGCCAAAGCAGGTGAAATGAAAGACGCTGCGGCGGCAAAAGTAGAAGAAGCCAAAGCAGCAACAACCGATGCAATGAAAGCGGCAGAAACCAAAGCAGGTGAAATGAAAGATGCGGCGGCGGTGAAAATGGAAGAGGTGAAACAAGCGGCTGGTGAAAAAACCGAAGAGATAAAATCTTCCGTTGAAAGCAAATAATAACTAAACCAGAAAAGGCACATCACAAGGTGCCTTTTCTTTATTTTATATAGGAGTAATGTGATGAAGAAATCATTATTAGCGTTTAGTGTTGTGGGATCATCTGTGCTGCTTACCGCTTGTGATAATGGCAAAGCAAAAATTGAAGCCGAGTTGAGTGCAACGAAAGCAGAGTTAGCCGCATTACAAATCACACTTGAAGAAGTGAAAAAAGGAGCGGAATCTCAAGTTGCAGAGTTAGAAAAAACAACGGCAGAAAAAATGGTTCTGATTCAAAAAATCGCAGATGAGAAAGCTGCAGAAGTGCAAAAAGAAGCTGATTTGAAAGTGTCAGAAGCACAAAAAGCAGCAGAGGCTAAAGTGGCTGAAATGCAGAAATCATTAGATGCTCAGTTGGAAGAGGCGAAAAAAATCTCAGAAGAGAAATGGCAAATGCTGAAACAGTCTTTAGAAGCTCAATTAGCAGAATCACAACTGGCTACAGAACGAGCGAAAGAGATGGCTGTAGATAAGAAAAGTAAACTATCCGAAGCATTTGAAGACGTTAAATCGTCTATCAGCAACAGTTTAAAAGATGCGAAGGAAGCCATTGCGGATACGATGCAAGATGCAGGTAAGGCGATTCAAAACATGGGTTCTGATATGAAATCAGAGATACAAAAAGCGACTCAAGCTACGGAGTCTCAACGGGAAGAGAATCAGAACGAGACAAAAAACGAAAGCCAATAACTCTCGGATTGGCCATCTTTTTGAAGGAAATGACCGCTTGTGTTGTGACAAGCGGTCATTTTTTCAGGATTTTTTGCAAATTTATAACCAGCCTTTGCGTTTAAAGTAGATATACGGCGTGGCTGCCGCACAAATCATCAAACCAATTGCCATAGGATAGCCGTATTCTAACCGCAATTCGGGCATGACATCAAAGTTCATTCCATAGGTGGATGCAACCAGCGTCGCAGGCAGGAACATCACTGACACAACAGAGAAGAATTTCATAATACGGTTCTGCTCAATGTTGATGAAACCCATTGCAGCTTGCATTAAGAAGTTCACTTTTTGGAACAGCGATTCATTGTGCGGCTGTAGGGATTCAATATCGCGTAAAATATCGCGAGCCTGTTCAAGCTGATTATTTGGCAAGCGGGTTTTACGTAATAAGAAACTTAACGCCCGCTGCGTATCCATCAAGCATAGCCGTACTTTTGAGCTGGCGTCTTCCAACTCGGTGAGTTCCGCCAAGGCATCATCAAAGTTGTGATCGCCTTTCTTTTCTTTCTGTTCTTCTTGCTCTTTTAAGATCACACGGCTGAGTTTTTCCAAATCGGCGTAGATATTTTCAATCACGTCTGCCAACTGCTCGATTTTAGTTTCAAATAGGTCGAGCAATAATTCATAAGCGTTGCCATCGATCAACTTTTCACGGCGGGAACGCATTCGATACAAACGAAACGCGGGCAAATCCCGCTCACGCAAGGTGAATAAACGCCCATCACGAATGGTAAAGCCTACGGTGGCGATGTCGGCATAATCTTCATCATCTAAACAGTAGAAAAACGAGTGCAGATGTAGGCCGTCTTCATCTTCAAAGAAACGTGCTGATGCTTCCAAATCTTCCAATTCGTGCTCTTCGGCGAGCGTTTGGTCTAAGCGATGTTCGAGCACGCTCCGTTCTTCCTCGGTGGGGTCGATCAAATCGATCCAAATGGCGTCGTTAAATTGGTTTTGAATGGTTTCATCAACACTGATCAAGCGGTCGTTTTGCAACGAAAAAGCGCGAATCATTTCATACTCCTATAGTTACAACAAGGTATGAGGCGATGAACAAAAATGAACAAAAATTAAGATACTGACAGGGAAAATACCGACACTCGTCGGCGAAAGGATTTTGGACGAGGTGGGTTAGAAAGCTGATAAGTATCGACTGTGACTGTCCAAAATGCTGTATCCTCAAGGTGAAAAAAACGGGCGAATGGTACAGATTTCAAGCCAGTTCGTCAAGAATTTCTCGATGACAAGCGGTCAGTTTCCCGAAAAGTTTTGCAAATTGTTAAGGAAATCTGACCGCTTTTTTGTTATGGTATGTGCCAATTTTTTCGAGTAGAGAAAGGCACAATGAACGATATTCAACAACCACAATCCCTCCCATCTGACACATCTTCCCCAGAAACCACCCATTTCGGTTTTAAAACCGTGGCGAAAGACGAAAAACAGCAACTAGTCGCCAATGTTTTCCATAGTGTTGCAGGCAAATATGATTTGATGAATGATTTGCTTTCCTTTGGTATTCATCGTGTCTGGAAGCGGTTTACCATTGATTGTAGTGGTGTGCGAAAGGGGCAGAAAGTGCTGGATTTGGCCGGCGGAACGGGCGATTTTACCGCGAAATTTTCTCGCATTGTAGGTGAAACAGGCGAAGTGGTGTTGGCGGATATTAACAGCTCAATGTTGCAGGTTGGGCGTGAAAAGCTCCGTAATCTCGGCGTGGTAGGCAACGTCAATTATGTGCAGGCGAATGCGGAGTGCTTGCCGTTTGCCGATAACACTTTTGATTGCATTGTCATCAGTTTCGGCTTGCGTAACGTTACTGATAAAGACAAAGCCTTGCGTTCGATGTTCCGTGTGCTGAAACCCGGCGGTCGTTTGTTGGTGTTGGAATTTTCTAAGCCGATTATTGACCCGATCAGCCAAGTGTACAACTTCTACTCGTTCAATATTCTGCCTAAAGTGGGTGAGGTGGTGGTGAATGATGGCGACAGTTATCGCTATTTGGCGGAGTCGATCCGTATGCACCCAAAACAAGATGAGCTCAAAGCGATGATGGAAAATGCGGGCTTTGAAAGCGTCAATTACTACAATTTAAGTGCAGGTATTGTGGCACTTCATCGGGGTTATAAATTCTAATGAACGGCGTTTTTCAACAATTGATGCTGCCGCAGTTGGCAATCGGTGGCATTGAAACGGCATTTAACACTCTGCTCGCCCGTTCGGCTCATCTTGCCCCGATATTACGCAAACTCTCGGGAAAAGTACTACAAATTCGGCTAACTCGTCCCGAACTCACGTTTTTTATTCTGTTTAGCGATAACCGCACTGATTGGCTTTCGGTTTACGAAGGTGATGTCGATTGTGCCGTGCAGCTTGAAGCAACGACCTTACCCAAATTGGCGGACAAATCCAAATTAACCGATCTCATTAACGACAAACGATTGATTTTAAACGGTGATTTGCAGGTGCTACAACATTTCACGGCTTTACTGGAACAGCTCGAAAAAGATCCTGCCGAATGGCTTTCATACTTGATCGGCGATGTACCTGCTCAACTTTCCACCGATTTCGCCAAAGGCATTTTCTACAAAGTGACATCGCAATTTGAGCAAAATAGCCGCCATTTAATCGATAATTTAACCACTGAGCGTCCTGTCCTTGTACACCGCTTACAGCTTGCCGATTTCTGTGATCAAGTCAAAGCATTGGAACAACAAGCGGTCAGATTAGAACAAAAACTTGCAAATTTAAGGAGATGAAATGAAAGTACATCCTCTTTTTTTATGGCTAAGTTTATTGACCAACACCGTAGCTGCAGAGCTTTGGAGCCTTGAAGCACTCCAACAAGCACCTGAAGGGTGGGAGATTGAGCTAAAGGTTGAAGGCGAGTTGAATGGTGACAAGCGGTCAGATTTCGCCTTGATTTTGCAAAAAAAGGATAAAACGTTAATTAAGAAAGACGAATGGGGCGAAGAGAATTTTAATCCACGTCGCCTTGTGGTGTTTTTATCTGAGCAAGATGGTTATCGCCAAGCCTTACAAACACGTGATGGTTTTCTTCCGAGTGCAAGCACTCCAGATAGCCATTGCCTTGAGGATCCGCTTGCCGATGGCTCATTAACTATCCGCAAAAGTCAATTATATGTTAGCTTACACTACTTCCATAGCTGTGGGAGTTGGTGGACAACAAATGCGACCTATCAAATTCGCTATAAAAACGCAAAATTTGAACTCATTGGCAAAGAAAGCCAATCGTTACACCGTGCGAGCCTAATGGAAGAACATAGTAGCGTAAATTACCTAACGAATAAGGAAAAATTTACCACTGGAATTAACCAAAGTGCGTCAGAAGAACATCGTCCAGAAACAAAATGGAGAACGCTTGCAAAAGCAGAGCAACCGCTGACTTTAGATGTGAGTAAACTGAAAGAATTACCTTAATGAATATCAAAAATTTCCGCCGTCTCTACAAAATCATTCACACCTTTTTACGTTATGGGATTGATGAAGTTATTCCCGATGTGCCTCGCACACGCTCACTGCGGTTGGGGCGGAAGTCGCTATTTTGGGTGCAAAATCAGTTCCCAAATGAACCGCTTGGTGTGCGATTACGCCTTGCGTTGCAGGAGTTAGGCCCTGTTTGGATCAAACTCGGGCAGATGCTTTCCACCCGCCGTGATCTGTTTTCTCCTGAACTTGCCGATCAACTGGCGTTACTGCAAGATCAAGTTGATGCGTTTGACGGCAAATTAGCCCGCCAGCGTATCGAGCAAGCTTTGGGTGGTTCCCTTGAAACGTGGTTTGATGAATTCGAGGAAACTGCATTGGCATCGGCGTCTATCGCACAAGTTCATACGGCAAAATTCAATCAAAACCAACCGCTTGAATTGGCGGGTAAGGAAGTGGTGCTAAAAGTGATCCGCCCTGGGATCGAGCAAGTGATCAAAGACGATCTTGAATTGATGTATCGTCTTGCTCGCTTGATCCCGAAATGGTCTGCGGACGGTAAACGGCTGCGAGCGGTGGAAGTGGTGCGGGAATATGAAAAAACCGTGTTGGACGAGTTAGATCTTCGCAAAGAAATGGCGAATGCGATCCGCTTGCGAGCGAACTTTGACGGCAGCGAAATGCTCTATGTGCCTGAAATGTATCCTGATTTTTGTCATAAAAATCTGATTGTCATGGAGCGGATTTACGGCATTCCCGTGGCGAATATTGCCGAACTTGAAGCCAACGGCACTGATATGAAACTCCTTGCAGAGCGAGGGGTGAAGGTGTTTTTTACCCAAGTATTTCGCGACAGCTTTTTCCATGCGGATATGCACCCGGGCAACATTTTCGTGAACCCGAATCACCCTGAAAATCCGCAATATATCGGCATTGATTGTGGCATTGTTGGGCAGCTGAATGAACACGATAAACGCTATCTCGCCGAGAGTTTTGTGGCGTTTTTCAACCGAGATTATCGCCGCGTGGCGTTGATGCACGTTGAGTCGGGCTGGACGCCAGAAGACACGAATATTGATGCTTTTGAGCAAGCCTTTCGGGAAGTGTGCGAACCGATTTTTGCCAAGCCGCTGTCAGAAATTTCTTTCGGGCAGGTTCTGCTGAATTTGTTTAACGTAGCTCGTGAATTCAATATGGAAGTACAACCTCAGTTGGTATTGCTGCAAAAAACCTTGCTCTATATTGAAGGCTTAGGCAGACAGATTTATCCGCAGTTGGATTTATGGCAAACAGCGAAGCCTTTTTTACAAAATTGGCTAGATGAGCAAATGGGCGTCAAAGCGATGATTCGCCAAGTTCGCCAACGTTTACCGCAATTTCGTGAACATTTCGCCGAATTTCCCGAAGCCGTTTTCCAAGCGTTACAACAACAAAAGCAGATCAACAAACGCCTAGCAGAAATTAATCAGAGTTTGCAACAAAATCGCCCGTCCCAGTTTGGTTCGACCTTACTTATTGGTGGATTGTTGGCTGGGATCTTTTGGAAATTTGAAGCGATGCCGCTGTGGTTGAGTGTGAGTTTATTTCTTTTGACTATCGTTTTGCTGTTAAGACACAGGTAGCCCAACTTGAGTCGGTGACTCAACACATTTATTCGGTAGAGACAAGCTACACTAGCTCGTTGTGAGTCTCGATTTGCAAAACTTTTTAAGGAAACGACCGCTTGTACTGTGACAAGCGGTCAGTTTTTATGGCTTTTTTACCAAATTTTAAGCGGTTCACTTGTAACCACTTGACTTGCTCGCACGTTTTTGAATGCCACGCACTGACCCACCTTTAGCTCTACGCCCTTTACACAAATTTGTGAGCGACGTCACAAAATACTAAACTGGAAATTGCAAAACTAAATCGTTTTAGCTACTATTTTGTTTAGTTTTTTAGTCAAAAGAGTATTAATTATGAACAAAATTTGGGTGTTAGGCGATGCCGTTGTGGATTTAATTCCAGACGGAGAAAATCACTATTTACGTTGTGCTGGCGGGGCACCAGCAAATGTGGCGGTAGGAGTAGCTCGCCTTGGCGTACCAGCGGGATTTATCGGGCGAGTGGGGGATGATCCGCTGGGTAAATTTATGCAGCAGACCTTACAAGCGGAAAACGTCTGCACCAAACAGATGATTTTAGATCCTGCTCAACGCACGTCCACGGTGATTGTCGATTTGGATAATGGCGAACGCAGTTTTACTTTTATGGTCAATCCAAGTGCTGATCAATTCTTAGAAATCAATGATTTACCGAATTTTCGAGCAGGCGAATGGTTGCATTGTTGTTCGATTGCGTTAATCAATGAACCGTCTCGTGCAACCACTTTGGAGGCGATCCGCCGTATCAAACAAGCGGGGGGGTTTTTCTCCTTTGACCCAAATTTACGCGAGTCCCTTTGGGCATCGCTCGATGAAATGAAACAAGTGGTGAATTGTGTTGTCGCCTTGGCGGACGTGCTGAAATTCTCGGAAGAAGAGCTGACCTTATTGACCGATAGCGACAATTTGGACGTTGCAACGGCAAAAATCACCGCACAATATCCTGAGAAACTCATCATCATCACCCTTGGCAAAGACGGGGCGGTGTATCATCTCAATGGCAAAAGTGAAATCGTAGCGGGCAAAGCATTGCAGCCTGTTGATACCACTGGGGCGGGGGATGCGTTCGTCAGTGGTTTGCTGGCTGGGCTGTCGCAATATCAAAACTGGCAAGAAGATCGTGATGTATTGGTGCAAGTGATTCGCCAAGCGAATGCGTCGGGCGCGTTGGCTACCACGGCGAAAGGGGCGATGTCGGCATTGCCTAACAGAATTCAGTTGGATGCATTTCTGTTAGCTTAAAATATGGGCCAACCCATCAGTTGGCCGTTACGATTTTATACAACAAGCGGTCACTTTCTTTAATAATTTTGCAAATCAGATACGGAACAACACTATGCATATTTTCAATCAAGGCAAATACAAAAGTTTGCATGCTCAGGCAGCGGGAGAGTTAGCCGCTGTACGTGACGTAGTTTTACAAGATAAAGACTTCCGCCCAACCTATCATTTAGCTGCACCCACGGGTCTGTTGAATGATCCGAATGGGCTGATTTTTGACGGTGAGCACTACCATATTTTTTATCAGTGGTTCCCTTACGATGCCATGCACGGAATGAAGCATTGGAAACATTACATCACCCGTGATTTTCGTACTTTCCACGAAGGTGATATGTTGATCCCCGATGAGCGGTTTGAAAGCCATGGTTGTTATTCGGGCGGAGCGATTTTGTGGCAGGATAACATCGTGGCGTTTTATACGGGTAACGTCCGCCGAGCGAGCGATAATCAACGGGTACCGCATCAAAATATGGCGATTTTTGACAAATCAGGCAAATTGCTCGAAAAACGTTGCATCATCAGCGAACCGCCTGCGGGCTACACTGAACACGTCCGAGATCCCAAACCGTTCATCACCCCAGAAGGCAAAATTCGCTTTGTGGTTGGGGCACAACGCAATGATTTAACGGGAACCGCATTGCTGTATGAAATGGACGATTTAAACAGCACGCCCCGTTTGCTATCGGAGTTGGCGGTGGAGGCATTTGATAATCAAAATGTGTTTATGTGGGAATGCCCTGACCTATTCCAACTGGGTGGGAAGGAGGTATTTGTTTGGTCGCCGCAAGGTAAAAATCGCGAAGCTTATCAATATCAAAATAATTTCCACGCCGTTTACGCGTTGGGCAAATTAGTGGGCTCGAGTTTGCAGACGGATCAGATTGACGAATTGGATTATGGTTTTGATTTCTATGCCCCGCAGACGATCGAAAACAGTGATCGGATTTTGGTCGGCTGGGTGGGCTTGCCCGATCTGCAATACCCAACGGATCGCTACAAATGGCATTCAATGCTGACACTTCCCCGCAAATTGTCGTTGCAAAATGGTAAAATTTATCAACAGCCGTTGGTCGAGATGGGTGAGCGAGAAACACTTCACCTTGCAGGCGAGCAACCAATTGCCGATTTGGATACGTGCTATTTGCAAATTTCTGTTGAAAACCGACCGCTTGTATTGGATTTTTTCCGCAACTCACAAGGGCAAACCTTACGATTACGCTATGACGATGGCGTGTTGAGTTTGGATCGCACGGCTACGGAACAAACCGAAATCATGGCAAAATTCGGCTCGGTGCGGCAGTGTAAACTGGCGCGGTTAGATAAACTCGAGTTATTTTTTGATCGCTCTGTTGTAGAAATTTTCGTCAATGATGGTGAAAAAGTGCTCACTTCACGATTCTTCATTGCCGAACGGGAAAATGTGCTGATAAGTGAAAATACAGTTGAGATAGAAATCGCTAAAGTGCGAGCGATAACATATAAATAAAAGGAGAAAGCATTGGAACAGCGTAAACGCATTACGTTAAATGATATTGCTCAGCTGAGCGGGGTATCTAAAACCACCGTCAGTATGATTTTAAACGGGCAGGCGGATCAATTTCGGATTAAAGCGGAAACGTGCGATAAAGTGCGAGAAATTGCCAAGCAGTACGGCTACCGAGCGAATGCGAATGCGAAAGCGTTGAAGCAGTTGCGTTCTAATGTGATTGGGTTGGTGATCCCCGATCTTACCAACTACGGTTTTGCGTCCACGGCAAAAACATTGGAGCGGTTATGTCGGGAAAATGGTTTGCAGTTAGTCATTGCCTGTTCGGATGATAATCCTGTGCAGGAAAAAATGGCAATTGATCGACTGTTGGATCGGCAAATTGATGTGTTGGTTACCGCTCCGACTCACCAAGATCCAAATTATTACAAAAGTATTCTCAAGCACGTCCCCATTTTATTGATCGACCGCTATGTGCCGAATTTGGCACTTTGTCATATTATTAGTGCGGATACGCCGAAAATTGCGGAAGTCGTACAGCAAACGGCGGAGCGTTATCAGCTGTCTGAATATTACTATTTTGGTGGGCTGCTTTCCCTTTCTCCGAGTCAATCACGTTTGGCAGGCTTTCGCCAAGGCTTGCAGAAAGCCAATCTGAGCGAAACAAGCGGTTGGATTTTACATAAAGATTACCAATCGGAGTCGGGTTATCACATGTTGCAGCAAGTCGTAGAGCAATTAGGACGTTTGCCTGAAGCGATTTTTACTGCTTCTTACACCCTTTTAGAAGGCGTGTTGCGTTATTTGACGGAACATAAATTGATGGATAAATTGCTCAACCGAGAGCTGCATTTAGCCACGTTTGACGATCATCATCTGCTCAATGCTTTACCTTTTCATATTCATTCGATTAAACAAAACCACGAGCAGATCGCTCACGAAATTTTTGCTACGATTCGCCAAAAATTACAGGGTAAGAAACCAGAAAATGTGACAGTAGAGTGTGAAGTTATTTGGCGTGATCACGAAAATGCACATAAAATGTAAAAAAAATTTAAAAAAATTGTTGTGCTATTTTTCTAAAAGTTGATTTATATAAAGTGCTATATAAACAGGAATGCTAGGTTTTTATTCTTTATATGGGCAGAAAATCTAGCATTTTTTATGGTATGATTTTGATAATATAAGCATATTGATTATTTTTGACTATTTACTTTCTTGAGTTTGTTGGGCATATTGCGAGCAATTACGAATTTTCGTAACAAATTTTTATCCGATTAAAACAATAATTTGAGGGACTTACCGTGTCAAATTCAGCATCAAATACCACGAATAGAGAAACGTTCTCTGGACGTGGTGTCTTTATTTTAGCCGCAATCGGTTCTGCGGTGGGGTTGGGAAACATCTGGCGTTTCCCTTATGTAACGTATGATAACGGTGGCGGTGCGTTTATTATTCCTTACCTTGTCGCCTTGCTTACTGCGGGGATCCCGCTGCTTTTCTTGGATTATGCGTTAGGGCATAAATATCGTGCTTCTGCACCGCTTGCGTTCCGCCGTTTCAGCAAAAATTTTGAAACATTTGGTTGGTGGCAAGTGTTGATCAACGTGATCATCGGTATTTACTATGCAGTGATTTTAGGCTGGGCAGCAACTTACACGTATTACTCACTAAATAGTGCTTGGGGAGCGAATCCTGCTGATTTTTTCTTCAAAGAATTTTTACAAATGGCAGATGGAGCGGGTGTAAGCCTTGATTTCGTTGGTACAGTGACAGGTCCATTAATTGCGGTTTGGGTGGGGATTTTGGTGATCTTAGCTCTCGGTGTACAAAAAGGGATTGGTAAAGTATCAGCTTTATTTATGCCGTTATTGACCATTATGTTCATCGTGCTTGTCATTACGGCCTTGTTTTTACCGGGAGCAGAAAAAGGCTTGAATGCATTATTCACACCAAACTGGGAAAAATTAAAAGATCCTAGTGTGTGGATTGCAGCTTACGGTCAAATCTTCTTTTCGCTCTCAATCTGCTTCGGGATTATGATCACCTATTCATCTTACTTGAAGAAAAAAACCGACTTAACCAGTTCTGGCTTAGTAGTTGGTTTTGCTAACAGTAGCTTTGAGTTACTTGCAGGTATCGGGGTATTTGCAGCCCTTGGCTTTATGGCAACGGCAGGGGGTAAAGAAGTCAGTGAAGTGGCAACGTCAGGCATTGGTTTAGCTTTCATCGCTTTCCCGGCGATTATTGACCAAGCCCCATTTGGCAGTGCTATTGGTGTCCTATTCTTCGGTTCATTGCTCTTTGCAGGTATTACTTCTCTCATTTCTATTTTGGAAGTCATTATTGCCGCAGTACAAGATAAATTACAGCTTGGGCGGGTGAAAGCAGCAACAATCGTTTGTATTCCAATGGGTGTTGTTTCAATCTTGCTATTTGGCACAACGACTGGCTTACCGGTGCTTGATGTATTAGATAAATTCGTAAATAGCTTTGGTATCGTTGCAGTAGCATTCTTCTCATTAGTTGCAATCTCATTTAGCAAAAAGCTCTCGGTGCTTTCCGACCACTTAAACGAAGTCTCTTCATTCAAACTTGGCGTAGTATGGCGTGTATTAGTCGGTGGCGTAATCCCAGTGGTGCTTGGTTATATGTTATTCAGCGAAGTATTTAAAGTGTTAAGCGAAGGCTATGGTGGTTACCCGACGTGGTTTGTCGGTATCTTTGGCTGGGGTATGGCAATTGGATTGGTTGCAATCGGATTTGTACTCTCTCGCCTGAACTGGAAAAATGAACAAAAATTTGAGGAGGAAAAATAATGAGTGGTGGTGCAATTTTAATGATGTCAGCGTCATTGATTATTATTTGGGGTGGTTTACTTATAGCCGTAGCAAACTTACCAAAAGAATAATAGGTAAAAAATCGTAAGGAACTGACCGCTTGTATATCTACAAGCGGTCAGTTCCTTTTGTTTTTTTGCAAATGGCTTACCAGTTTCAGCTTAAAGCCTTAAAAGTGAAAATATTTTGAAAATTATTTTTAAATAAAAAGTAAATAAAGGGGCGAAATCTGCTCAAAAAAGAAGCCAAATGAAGCGTCAAAAAAATAAAATGCGATCTAGATCACATTATTGTCCGATTTCAGTTGTTGTAACTGTACAAAAAGTTACAATTCGCCCGAAATTTTACTCTATTTGAGAATAAGTTTATCTTTTTCATTTTTTTATTCAAAAAGGAAACCACACTATGAGTATTGCGATTATCATCGCGACCCACGGCGTTGCAGCGGAGCAGCTTCTCAGAACGACTGAGATGTTGATCGGCGAGCAGAGCGATGTGGCGTTTATTGACTTTGTGCCAGGTGAAAATGCTGAAACCATTATGGGCAAATATCAGCAGAAATTGGCAACGGATCTAGCTCACTGCGATCAAGTGTTGTTCTTGGTCGATACTTGGGGCGGTAGTCCGTTTAATGCGGCAAACCGAGTGATCGGTGAGCAAACCAATATGGACATCGTCACTGGCGTGAATGTGCCGATGTTAGTGGAAACCTTTATGGCTCGGGATGATGGTCCAAGCCTTGAAGAATTGGTTGAGGTGGCGTTAGAATCAGGTCGTGGTGGCGTGCGTGCGTTACGTTATCAAGAGCCTGAAGAAGCTTCAGTTGCAAAAGAAGAGCCAAAACCGACCGCTAGCGAGCCTGCTGTGGTAACGCCAAACGGTGTTGGGCACTTAGAAATTGGCTTGGCACGTATTGATGACCGTTTAATCCATGGTCAAGTGGCAACTCGCTGGACGAAAGAGAGTCGTGTGAGCCGTATCGTTGTGGTGAATGACGATGTGGCGAAAGACAGCGTACGTTCAACAATGCTGAAAAGTGTGGCTCCACCAGGGGTAACCGCTCACGTTGTGGATGTAGAAAAAATGATCCGCGTATATAACAACCCGGAATACGCCGGCGAGCGAATGATGTTATTGTTCACGAACCCAACTGATGTCGTACGTTTAATGGAAGCGGGCGTTGAGTTTAAATCGATCAACGTTGGTGGTATGGCGTATAAAGACGGCAAGAAAATGATCACCAGTGCGGTTGCCGTGGACGAAAAAGATATCGAAGCCTTCAAGGTGTTAGATGCGAAAGACATTGAACTTGATGTGCGTAAAGTATCGAACGACAGCCGTCAGTATATGATGGATCTGTTAAAGAAAAATAACTTAATCTAAGGAAATTATGATGGAAATTTCTACCTTACAAATCGTGTTAGTGTTCCTTGTTGCCTGTATTTCGGGAATGGGATCAATTTTAGATGAGTGGCAAACTCACCGTCCATTAATTGCTTGTACCTTAATTGGTATCGTATTAGGCGATATGAAAACGGGTATCATCGTAGGTGGTTCATTAGAACTTCTTGCATTAGGCTGGATGAACATCGGTGCAGCACTTGCACCGGATGCTGCATTAGCCTCTGTGGTTTCAACGATTTTAGTGATCGTTGGCGGTCAAGATATTCCGACTGCGATCGCATTAGCCATTCCACTTGCGGCAGCTGGTCAAGTTTTAACCTATGTGGTGCGTGCGATTACCGTGGGTTTCCAACACGCTGCAGACAAAGTGGTTGAAACTGGCGATTTAGATAAATTGGACTGGATCCATCGTTCAGCGTTATTACTCCAAGCGATGCGTATTGCAATTCCTGCCTTAATCGTGGCGATGACAGCGGGGACAGACTCTGTACAAGCGATGTTAAATGCGATTCCTGAAGTCGTTACCACGGGCTTGAAAATCGCAGGTGGCTTTATTGCGGTAGTGGGTTATGCGATGGTGATCAATATGATGCGTGCAGGCCACTTAATGCCATTCTTCTACACCGGTTTCGTGGTGGCAGCCTTTACTAACTTCAACTTAGTGGCTCTCGGCGTGCTTGGTACCGTAATGGCAATCGTATATATCCAACTTCACCCAAAATACAACCAAAGCAAACAAGTGGTGCAAGTTCAAGCAACTAACAACTTAGACAACCGTTTAGACTAAGGAACAGACGATGACAACTGAAATCAAAAAAGTAACACAAAGCGATTTAAATGCGGTCGTTCGCCGTTCAAATCTCTTCCAAGGTTCGTGGAACTTTGAGCGTATGCAGGCATTAGGCTTCTGCTACTCAATGGTGCCAGTAATCAAACGGTTATACCCAGATCCAAATTCACAAGAGCGTAAAGATGCGATCAAACGTCATCTTGAGTTCTTCAACACCCAACCATTCGTGGCAGCCCCTGTTTTAGGTGTAACTATCGCAATGGAAGAAGAGCGTGCTAACGGTAAACCGATTGACGATGCCGCAATCAACGGTATCAAAGTGGGTTTAATGGGTCCGCTTGCAGGTGTGGGTGACCCAATCTACTGGGGGACCGCTCGTCCAGTTTTCGCTGCATTAGGTGCAGGGTTGGCGTTAAGTGGGAGCTTACTAGGTCCATTGTTGTTCTTCGTCTTGTTTAACTTAGTGCGTTTAGGCACCCGCTACTTTGGCGTAACCTACGGCTATAAAAAAGGTTTGGATGTGGTTCAAGATATGAGCGGTGGCTTATTACAAAAACTCACCGAAGGGGCGTCAATCCTTGGTTTGTTCATTATGGGGGCATTAGTCCAAAAATGGACGAGCATCAATGTTCCGCTTGTGGTTTCGGTGATTGAAAAACAAGACGGTACCGTTGAAACGACCACAGTACAAAGCATTTTAGACAGCTTAATGCCAGGCTTACTGCCATTATTGCTCACCTTTGCGTGTATGTGGCTGCTTCGCAACCGTGTTAATGCGTTATGGATTATCTTAGGCTTCTTCGCATTAGGTATTCTTGGTGCGTGGACAGGTGCACTTGCTTAATAGACGTTGCAAAACTTTCTAAAAATCTGACCGCTTGTTACAATACAAGCGGTCTTTTTCTTCCCTCTATTTGCAAATGACAAATTTCATTCTCCTTCTCGGTATTACGCTCTGTTTGGGCTATGCGGTTTATGACCAACTGATAATGCCGAAACGCAAAGGTAGCACCAAATTAGCGGTGGAATTACAACGCCAAGCGGGGATCGATGTGTGGATTTCCGTGGGGCTGATTGTGCTGACCATTGCCCAAGGCATTCAATCAGGCATTGAGCCGTTTACGTTGTTTTTATTGGCAAGCTGTATTATTTTGTGCGTCTATCTGGCATTTTTCCGCTCGCCACGGTTATTATTGAAACAAGACGGCTTTTTCTTTGGCAATATTTTCTTTGATTATCAAAAAATTCAGCAGATCAACTTAGCGGATCAGCAAATTCTAGTGATTGATTTAAACAGCGGACGGCGTTTGTTAGTGCGAATTAAGCACGCAAACGATGTAGAAAGGGTCGTGAATTTCTTTGGGGGTTATAAATGATTTTTAAATTGGCAGGCAAAATGCAGCATTACGACTGGGGCGGAACGAATTTTATTCCAAGCTGGTTGAAGTTAGACAATGTTGAGCCAAAACCGTATGCAGAATATTGGCTTGGGGCACACCGCTCAGCACCGTCAATGCTTGAATTTGAAGGCAAGTGGCTGGCGTTAGATCGGGTCATCGACAAAGCTCCAAAACTGCTTGGCGACCATTCCCGTGAATTATTTGGCGATGAATTGCCGTATTTATTGAAAATTTTAGACGTAAAACTGCCGCTTTCGATTCAGCTTCATCCGAATAAAAAGCAAGCGGAATACGGCTTTGAGCAAGAAAATCAGCAAAGCATTCCGCTTTCTGCCCCAAACCGCATTTATAAAGATCGCAATCATAAGCCTGAAATGATGATCGCATTGTCGGATTTCTGGCTGTTGCACGGTTTCCAGTCGATTGAGGAAAGCTGCAAGCGGTTAGATTCGCACCCTTCTTTGCAAATGTTAGCCAACGATCTGCGTGAAAAAGGACTGCCAACGGTCTATTCGCAAATTATGCAAGCGGATCAAACCCAGTTAGCGAAGTGGATTTTGCCAGTGTTGGACGCGAAACAAGCGGACTATCAACAAGGTAAATTGAAACTGGATAACCCAGATTACTGGCTGCTTTACACGATGGAAGCAATGGCGATTTCCCCTGAAAAACTCGATGCAGGCTTGCTCAGTTTCTACCTGTTCAACATCGTTAATTTGAAAAAAGGCGAAGGCATTTATCAAAGTGCTGGCTTGCCGCATGCCTATTTGCGTGGGCAGAACATCGAGCTAATGGCGGCATCGGATAACGTTATCCGTGGCGGTTTGACCTCGAAATATGTGGATATCCCTGCATTGCTCAATACGATTGATTACCGCGAAATCACCCCGAAAATCATTCCTGAATATCAAGGCGAGGACGTATTGCATCTTTATCCAACGCCCGAGGCGAAAGATTTCGCTCTGCAACGCTTTGAATTTAAACCCTTCAATGAAGAACAGTTCACCGCCAGCAGTGCCAGCATTTTATTAGTGATGAACGGCAGTTTATACATTGATTTGGGCGAAGATTCCATTCACTTGCAACAAGGTGAGTCAGCATTTATTGCTGCCGACAGCCAAGTGGATATTATCGGCGAAACAGACGGCTATGCGGTGATTGCTAGCGTGCCGTGATGTGGAATATTTATATGGAGAGCAACATGTCTTATGTAAAATCGATGGCGGTGTCGTTGTTATCTGCCGTAATGAGTGTTTCTGTGCAGGCGGCAACGGTGAGTCAGTTATATCAAGTGAAAGAAACGACACAGCCGCCAGCGGCGGTAGAAAACGTGCAAGAGTCGCCTTTGCAACACTTTGTGAATAGCCTAGAACTGAGATTTATTGGCATTAAACTGCATGCCATGAATGATGAAATCATGGTGGAGTTTAATTATGAATTACGTAATAAAACTGCGGTAGGAATTAAAAAAGTTCATTGGACAACCGACTATATTGCCGAGGGGCAAACCTTCTTCACCCAAAATGAACCACTTATTTTTCCACAGTCACTTGCTACAAATGAACCATTGCCTTTGACGTTTTCCGCCTCATTGAAGCAATTTCCGCAAAATATAAAAGAGATATTGCTGAATCAACGAGAGTTAGTGACCACACAGTTTCATGCAAAAAGCATTGAATTTAGTAATGGGACAAAAATTATTGTTGAGTAAACAAATGAAAAGGACTGAAATTATCTAGAATAATTTCAGTCCTTCAATATTATGGCGATAATATTATCTATTTTATTGAGCTTATTACGCTAATTTTTTGATTTGAGCAACTAATTTAGATTTGTGGTTAGCTGCTTTGTTAGCGTGAATTAAGCCTTTAGATGCCATACGGTCTACGACTTTTTGCATTTCAACGAAAGCGGCTTCAGAAGCGGCTTTATCGCCAGTTGCGATGGCTGCGTAAACTTTTTTGATGAAAGTACGCATCATTGAGCGTTGGCTTGCGTTGTGTTTGCGGCGTTTTTCTGATTGCACCGCACGTTTTTGTGCTGACTTGATATTAGCCAAGGTCAAACTCCTAAAAAAATATCTGTGTAAAAATAAAAAACATAAAAGCGAACTTTTATGTGCTATCGATAGTTGAGGGTCTGCAGACCCTATATTTTCAACGAGACACGGGCTTGAAAATAGTATCTTTTCATGCCAAAACGTTGCAGGGAAAAGATAGAGACAAATTCTAGCAGTTTTTTTCTGATTTTCCTACCACAAACTGCTAAAATTCCGATCAATTTTCACGTTCAAGAGACATATCGGTGAGCAAAAAATTATTAAAATCGGGAATGGTTGTCAGTGGTATGACGCTAATTTCTCGTGTATTAGGTTTAGTACGAGATGTGGTCGTGGCTAATTTACTCGGCTCGGGTGTCGCGGCGGATGTGTTCTTATTCGCTAATCGTATTCCGAATTTTTTACGTCGTTTGTTTGCGGAAGGGGCGTTTTCCAAAGCCTTTGTTCCTGTTCTAGCGGAATATAATGCCGATAACGATTTAGACAAAACCCGTGAATTTATCGCCAAAGTGTCGGGCACGTTGGGCGGATTAGTGACAATGGTTACTCTGGTTGCAGTGCTTGCTTCCCCGATTGTCGCCGCTTTATTTGGTACTGGTTGGTTTATTGATTGGCTCAATGGCGGTCCGAATGCCGAGAAATTTACCCAAGCTTCGATGTTGCTCAAAATCACCTTTCCTTATCTCTGGTTTATCACTTTTGTGGCGTTATCGGGGGCGGTGCTCAATACCATTGGTAAATTCGGGGTAATGGCATTTTCGCCTGTGTTGTTGAATGTGGCGATTATTGCAGTTGCGATTCTCGGTTCGCCTTATTTTGATTCGCCAGACACCGCACTAGCGTGGGGCGTATTTCTCGGTGGTTTACTGCAGTTCCTATTCCAAATTCCGTTTATGAAAAAGGAAGGGCTGCTGGTGAAGCCGAAATGGGCGTGGAATGATGATGGGGTGAAAAAAGTCCGCACGTTGATGATCCCAGCTTTGTTTGGTGTGTCGGTCACTCAGCTCAATTTGCTATTAAATCAAGTGATTGCCAGTTTTTTGGTAACAGGTTCAATTAGTTGGCTTTATTACGCCGACCGTTTGATTGAATTTCCGCTTGGTTTGTTTGGCATTGCGATTTCAACGGTGGTACTGCCAAGTTTATCCCGCATCGCAAAACAGAAAGAATTAAGCGACAGTGTGCGAGCGGAAAATTTCAGTCAAACAATGGACTGGGGCGTGCGAATGGTGCTGCTGCTTGGCGTACCAGCGATGATCGGCATTGCAATCCTTGCCGAGCCGCTGATTATGACGATGTTTATGCACGGTAAATTTGGATTGAGTGACGTAATGGCATCGGGCAGAGCGTTGTTTGTGATGTGTTTTGGGCTGATTAGCTATATGTTGATCAATGTGCTTGCCAACGGTTTTTATGCTCACCAAAACACCAAAACGCCAGTGAAAATTGGCATTATCGCCGCTATCAGCAATATCTGCTTTGGTTTGCTGGCCATTCCGTTTGGCTATGTGGGCTTGGCGATGGCATCAGCGTTGTCTGCACTAGTGAATGCGAGCTTGCTCTATCGGGGCTTGGCGAAAAATGGTACTTACCAAGTCAGTGGCAAAACAGCTCTTTTCGCCCTGAAATTACTCATTGCCGGTTGCATGATGGGGGGGGTAGTTTCCTCTTTCTCGCCTGATTTATATGGCTGGACAACCCTTTCCCTATGGCAAAAAATCCACTGGCTGATTTGGCTTATCGCTCTGGCGGCAGTCAGCTATTTCGGCACGTTGATTGCTTTAGGCATTCGCAAACGGGATTTTAGGGCATAGTTTGACTCGCAAGCGGTCAGTTCCGCTCAATTTTTTGCAAAAAATCTGCAGGAACTGACCGCTTGTATTCTTTATGAACGTTGGTAAATCCATTCTTGAAAGCGGAAATCGGCAATTTGGCGGGATTGTTGAATGCCACGGTTTTTGAAACCGTGTTTTAGGTAGAACCGTTGAGCGAGTTCGTTTTCAACGGCGACTTTGAGATAAACGGGTTTGTCTGCCATTTTTGCGAAGGCAAGTTGCATCAATGTCGAGCCAATTTTTTGTTGCTGAAATTCAGGCAACACATTCAAGGCATAGATTTCATTTTCTATATCTAATTCAGAATTCCGCCCTTTGCCGAAAGCGATCATGCCAACAAGCTGCTTTCCTTCTTCCGCTACAAAAATTTGTACATCAGGATTATCAAGCGATTGCTGAAAACCCACCGTCCAACCGTCTTCTTGGATGTTGTCTAAAAAATTCTGCGGAAAAATCCCTTGATATGCCACTCGCCATACTTTGGCAAGCAAGTGGCTTAGTGCTTGAGCATCAGAAAGAAAGGCTTGGCGGATGTGCATTATGGCTCCTGTAAAATTGCGTTTAACACCGTAACCCCTTGTTCGATTTGCTCATCGCTGATAATCAATGGCGGGAGTAGGCGGAGTTTGTGTTTGGCGGTGAGCAATAATACCCCCTTTTCAATCCCTTTGGCGACCACTTCGGCGGCGGTAATGCCGTCTAATTCTACACCGATCATCAAGCCCATTCCGCTGACACTTTTCACTTTGGGTAAGGCCTTGAGAGCATTTTGCAATTTTTCGCCTTTTTTAGCGATTTGCAAAAGAAAATCGGGATCTAACCGCTTGAGTACGGCATTGGCGGCAGCGCAGCAGACGGGATTTCCGCCAAAGGTGGAGCCGTGATCGCCTTTGCCGAGCGTTTCGGCACATTTTTCACCAAACAAAATAGCTCCAATCGGCAAGCCGCCACCTAAACCTTTGGCAAGCGTCACCATATCAGGCTGTATGCCGAAATGTTGGTAAGCGAATAATTTCCCCGTGCGACCAATGCCTGTTTGTACCTCATCAATAATCAATAAAATATCATTTTCACGGCAAATGTGAGCAAGTTCTTGCACATAGCCTGCATTTAGCGGCAAGATTCCGCCTTCCCCTTGCACGATTTCGATCATTATCGCACAGACATCATTTTGTGAGATTCGCGTTTGTAACGCTTGAATATCGTTGGCAGGCAGATGTTCAAACCCTGGAGTGAATGGGAAAAAGTGTTGGTGAAAAGTCGCCTGTCCTGTGGCAGCAAGCGTTGAAATGGTGCGGCCGTGGAAGGAGTTTTCCAGCGTCAAAATGGTGAAACGATCTGCGCGCCCGTATTTGTCTAGGCTATATTTGCGGGCGGCTTTGATTGCCCCTTCGTTAGCTTCCGCACCGGAATTGCAAAAAAAGGCACGGATCTGACCGCTTGCATGGCACAAGGTTTCGGCAAGTTGGGTGCTGGGGGCAGTGTAGTAAAGATTGGAAGTGTGTTGCAAAGTAGCAGCTTGCTGGCTCACCGCTGCCAGCCATTCATCATCTGCCCAACCTAAGCTATTGGTACCAATGCCACTGGTGAAATCGAGATAACGATTGCCGTCAGCATCCCATACCTCACAGCCTTTGCCTTTGGCGAGAGCGAGCGGAAAGCGGGCGTAAGTTTTAGCGATAAATTGGCTATCTTGTTGTTGAATTTGCTCATTTTTCATTCGAGATCCTAATCACTGTCGGGTGGGGTGTGACCCACGATTTGCAAAATTTTTGAAAAATCTGACCGCTTGTTATGGTCAATGGTGGGGCTTACCCACCTTACTTTTTGTAAAACAAAGTGCCGTTGCCTTGTTCGCTGAACAGTTCGAGTAAAATGGCATTTGGTACACGTCCGTCAATAATTGCCACTTCGGGTACACCGGAGCGAACGCAGTCCACACAGCATTCAATTTTGGGGATCATTCCACCTGCGATCACACCTTGTGCCACAAGTTCGGTCACTTCATCGATTTCAACGGCACTAATCAAGGTGCTTTCATCAAAACGATCCCGAAGCAGGCCCGCAATATCGGTCATCGACACCAACTTACTTGCCCCTAATGCAATCGCAATGTCGCTGGCCGCTGTATCGGCATTGATGTTGTACACCACGCCATTTTCGTCCGCGCCGATAGTCGCAATCACAGGGATAAAGCCCGAGTTCAAGGCAAAATGGAGCAAGGTGGTATCGACGTTGGTGACTTCGCCGACAAAGCCGAGATCTACTTCCGTTTGCAGTTTTTGGCAGGTCAAAATCGCCCCATCAATGCCACACAGCCCAATGCCTTTGCCTTTTAGCAACGCTACCAGGTTTTTATTCACTTTACCGGCCAGCATTTGCTGCACAATATCCATCGTTTCTTGATCAGTGACACGCAACCCATTGATAAATTGGCTCTCTTTGCCGATCAGCTTGAGCCCTTGGGAAATCTCTGGCCCACCACCGTGTACTAATACGACTTTGATACCGAGCTGATTAAGCAATAGTAAATCCTGCATCACGGTCTGTTTGAGCTGCTCGTTTATCATCGCATTGCCGCCATATTTGACCACAATGATGTTGTTTTTGTACTTCCGAATATAAGGTGCAGCTTCGTTCATCACCGCTGCAAGTGTTGTGATTTGGGTTTGGTGCATTGTGCTCTCTCATTGGTTGGGGGCTTGCCCCCATGGTGAAGTTTTTAAACAATCAAGTCGCTTGTTGTGTGTGGGTCAAGACCTATCCTACATTGACTCTTCGTTAGGAACGATAATCTCCATTGATCCGTACATATTCATAGCTTAAATCGCAACCCCACGCTTGTGCAGTGTGGTTGCCGTCGTGCATATCGACCAAAATCTGAATGTCGTTGGCGGAAAGCACGTCAGCGGCGTGTTCTTCGCTGAATGGGAAGTAAGCGGCGTTTTTGCAAACCAGCACTTCGCCTTTGTCGCTTTTGAGAGTAAGTTCGACATGGTCGATCGAGAAATCACCCTCTGTGTAGCCGATGGCACACAGCACGCGTCCCCAGTTGGCATCTTGTCCAAACATGGCCGCTTTAAAGAGATCGCTGGAGATAATGGATTTAGCAATTTTCAGCCCGACCGATTGGCTACGAGCATTGCGGACGGTGCATTCCAACAACTTAGTCGCCCCTTCGCCATCTTTAGCAATTTGGCGGCACGCCCACACGCAAACTTGATGCAACACTTGGCAGAAAATGGCGTAGTCGGCATTTTCGCTCTGAATTTCAGCATTGCCTGCCAAGCCATTTGCCATCACTGTTGCCATATCGTTGGTAGACGTGTCGCCATCGACATTGATTTGGTTCAGGCTCTGCTTCACTTCGGCTTGCAAGGCTTGATTGAGCATCGCAGGAGAAATTGCCACATCGGTGGTGATAAAAGTCAGCATCGTTGCCATATTAGGATTGATCATACCGCTGCCTTTAGTCATTGCTCCCATTCGGCACGTTTTGCCACCAAGCTGAAATTCGACGGCAAATTCTTTATGGTGAGTATCAGTGGTCATGATCGCTTGGGCGGCAAGGGTTCCGCCTGTTTCGCTTAAACAAGCGCTCAGTTCTGGAATACCTTTTGCAAAGGGCTCAATAGGCAACGGCTGGCCAATCACCCCCGTGGACGCAATCACGATATCGCTCGCTTTCAGCCCCAATGCCTTGGCGGTAAGTTCGCAGCAGGCTTGGGCGAGTGCTATACCGTTTGGATTGCACGTGTTGGCATTGCCGCTGTTGCATAACATCGCTTGGCTGTAACCGTCGGCAATGTTCGCTTGGGTAACTAAAATCGGTGCGCCTTTGACTTTGTTTTGGGTATAAACCGCCGCCGTGGCACAAGGGCGGTCGCTAACTAATAACGCCAAGTCCAGTTTGTCTTTGTTTTTGCGAATACCGCAATGTATGCCACCTGCTTTAAACCCTTGTGGAGCAGTGATCCCACCTTGTACTTCAATTGTGTTCATTTTTTGTCCTTGTTATGATGTTGTGGTTATTATGGTGCCCCGAAAGTGGGGCAGAATTGGATTGTCTAGCTAAATCACAAGCCCTAGAGTCTCTTTCCGTCTGAGCATGATATTCATACACTGAATGGCAGCACCTGATGCCCCTTTACCGAGATTATCAAAACGGGCACAGAGCAGTAATTGGCTTGGGCTGCCGAGTACGAAAATTTCGAGGCTATCTTTACCGCTTAACGCATTTGCAGGTAAGGTGTTGTCAGTCGTGGAATGTGCATAATTATGCACGCTGATAAGCGGTGAATTGGCGTAAAAATGGTGTAAGAAGTCAGCAATTTTTTCGCCGGATTGCCATTCTTTCGTCAACGCAGACATCGTCAACGGTACAGAAACGAGCATTCCGCTGTAATAATCATCGACCACGGGGCAGAACAGCGGCGGCTGACTTAGCCCTGATATTTTTTGCATTTCAGGCAGATGTTTATGGTTCAGCCCTAAGCCGTATAAACGTGGTGAGCGGTAGCTTTCTGGCATATTTTCGCTTTGGTAATCGGCAATCATCGCTTTACCGCCCCCAGAATAGCCCGTGAGAGATTGGCACACCACGGGGTGATCCACAGGCAAAATCCCCTTTTTTACTAAGGGGGCGACTAACGTTAAAAAACCAGTAGCGTGGCAGCCTGGAACTGCAACCCGCTGGGCGTTTGCGATGGTTTCACGCCCCAATAATTCAGGTAAGCCATAAACCCAACCGCTTGCGGTGCGATGAGCGGTGGACGTGTCGCAAATGCGAGCTGTGGCGGGGGCAAGTTGTACAATCTCTTTTGCCGCTTCATCGGGCAGGCAGAGAAATGTGAGATCTGCCTGTGCCACTTTTTCCAAACGAGCGGAGAGATCTTTGCGTTGGTTTTCAGGCAGTATGAGTAGCTCAATATCATTTTCTTGGCTTAAGCGGTCGAAAATCCGCAATCCTGTGGTGCCAATGGATCCGTCAATAAAAATTTTGTGCATCTTGTTTCTCGCTCAAAAATTCAACTTGCTCGGATTGTATGCAGAGATTAACCACTTTGCAACAACAAATTGAATATAAATTCAAAATAAATGATTTTTTATTCATTTGTGTGATTCGAACGGAAATCTTGGCTTTCTGCTATAATTGGCGACAAGCGGTTACTTTCTCACAATTTTTTGCAAATTTATGTCTTTACAAAATCTTCTTCTTTGGCGGCGATTTATTTCGACCTTGGCGTTCTTCTCGATGCAGAGCGTCTTTTTTATTTTTTTACAGCAGAAAGGGCTATCGAATACGGAAATTGCCTTTTCGTTGTCGTTGCTATTTTTCTGCTCCCAGGCGTTGGCAATTTTTGCGGGGATCTGGGGCGATCGCTACGGCTTGGCGAAAATGATGTTGCTTGGCTGTTTTTTTGATGTGCTGGCGTATGTGTTCTTTCTGTCGGCGGATCACTATCTGATTTTGCTGTTCGCTACCGTCTGCTTTGGTTTGGGCAGTTGCCTGTTTTCGACCAACGCCCGTGCCTGTTTGCTTGCGTTGGCGGACGACAGCTACGAGTCCAAAACCCGCTTGCAGGGCAAATTTCTCAAGGTGACCAGTATGTCGTCAATGGCGGCACCGCTGCTTGCTATTCCGTTTATCAAATTTGAGCAGATCGACTGGCTAATTTGGCTCTGTTTTGCGTTGGAAGCGGTACTGTTTCTGTTTATGGCAAAACCTTTTTTCACCATGCCGAGTGTCAATCAGCAGGTGAAATTCCGCTGGGGACAACTTCGGGAGATTATCACCAAAGAGTTTGTCTATGTGCATTTGATGCTGTTTTTGCCGATTAGCGTGGCGTTATCGTTTTTCGTGATTTTTCCCTATTTGTTTGATAATAAACTCAATTCTCCTGAGCAAGTGCCAGTCGCCTTATTTATCAATGGGTTGATGACTGTGGCATTACAATCGCCATTTTCCAAACATATTCATCTCACCTCCCGTCAGTTAGTCTGGATTGCACCCTTGCTGGCATTGGGAATGATTGTGCCGTGGTTTCTTACGTTGAAATATGCTTCGCTGTTCTCGGCGTATCTCTATTTGGTGATATTCACCTTGATTGAAGTTTATGTACTCACGGCGATGGCGAACCTGTTAGTGAAATTTGACAACGGCAAAAATCGCGGCTTTATTTTCGGTTCATCACGCCTATTACAAGCAATTTTAACGATGATTGTGATGAACTTAATTCCGCATTTTTTCTTGATTTAACATACCGTTTTCTTCCTTTGATTGAAGGGGAAGGGCTAGGTGGGACTATGAATATATTGCTGATTTCAATTGGTGCCGCATTCGGTGCAATTTGTCGCTGGCAGCTCGGCGTGTGGCTTAATCCGTTGCTACAAGCGGTTAGTTTCGGCACTTTTTTTGCAAATGTACTCGGCTGTTTACTGATTGGCATGACGATGGGGCTGAATTTGCAGGACGGGCAGAAGTTGCTGTTGATCACGGGATTTCTCGGTAGTTTCACTACGTTTTCTGCTTTTTCAGCGGAGATCGTCGATAAACTTATCCAAGAAAAATGGCTGAATGCGGCAATGGTATTTGGGTTACACACAATCGGCGGTTTGTGTGCTACTATCATCGGCGTTTGGGTTACTAGGCTCGCAACAAGCGGTCGTTTCTGAGCAATTTTTTGCAAAGAGGAGAGCATTATGAAAAACGATTTTTGGATTGAATCTTGGGATAAATTCTTACTGATTTTATTCTCACTGTTCGGGGCTGGATTTTTTTCGAGCGGCGTGGTGACGTGGATTGCGTCTAACTGGGCGTATTTCAGTAAATTTGAAAAACTTTTTGCAACTCAAGGGCTGTTAGTGTTACTCATCGGCGGGAGTTTATGGCTTAGTCGGCGGGCAAATTCAATCAATAAAATTCAGCTGCTTTGGTTTGTGGCGGCGGTCGTCATCGGGGGGCTATTTGCTCTCATTGGGCAGATTTACCAAACGGGAGCGGATGTTTGGGAGCTTTTTGCGTTATGGGCGTTATTACAGGTGCCACTTTGGATGGTGCTACCCAATGTGGCAGGTATTTTGCTGTGGATTGTGACCGTAAATTTAGCTATCGGGTTTTATTTTGAGAGAGGTCTGCTCTTTAGCTACAGTTTCTCTTCGTTTTATTTGGTGGCGTTGTTTTTCAATATCACCTTACTTGGCCTGTTTGAACGCTTTCCAACTTTATTTCACGATAAATGGCGGATTGTAATTCGCACATTGTCGTTGCTTGTTGCCACGGCGTCCGTATTTGCACTATTTAGTAATGATAGTCTCGCTCTGTTTATTGTATTGCTGATGGCTGGGCTGCTTTTTTATTATAGTAAAAAGCGGTTTGACCCTGTTAATTATGTGCTCTTTTACTGCACATTGGTGATCGCTGCCAACTTTTTGCTTGTTCGTGACGGAGAAATTTATGTCATGGCACTGATAACAGTGGCGGCAGTCATTTTTTTAGGTTATCAATTAACACGGTGGATTAAGGAAAAATATGCTCATATTGAAAACAATATTGGGGTGACGTTGCTCTACTTTTTCCTGACATTATTGGCAATTGCATTGATTCTTGTTGTGCTTTATCTCAATGGTGTGCGATCTGAAGGTGTTTTTCTGATTCTTGCCTTTATGTTGTTGGCTACGGGGCTTTTCATAAAAAATACCGTGCATCCGTTGATTTCACAGACCTGTTTTGCCGCTGCAATTGTGTTGGTCGTTCTGTATGGTACGTTTTCATTTGACTACGATCTACCAAACCCAGTTGAATCGGCCGCGTTTGTTGCGGGTTTTTTGCTAATTTATGCGATTTGCCAATCCACTTGGGTAAGATCGATCGCATTAATCGCAGTACTTTATCAAATCAACTATCACTATCCACTTTCTGATTATATTTACTGGCTGATCCTTGCGTATTTGGTGAGTTTCTTATTCGCATCAAAAGCTCCCGTTCATTTAAACCCGCTCGGCTGGGCATTGTTATTGTTTGATGCGGGAAATTACTATCGAGTAATAATGTCTTCGTATATGACAGAAGCAGACGCATTACCAGAAGTGGACTCTTTCTCCGCATTTATTCGAGTGATTTCTAACGGATATTTCGACAATATGACGTTCAGTCTTGCTGGCATTATGTCCATGTTGATTGTACTTTCTCCTGTGATCATTTTTGTGATCTTACAATATTGGCAGAAAAAATCCGTGAATGTCGTGGTGTTAGTCGGTTTGCTGGGTTTTGTATTACTTTTCACAGGTTATACCTGGCTAAGTATTTGTTTATCGCTATTATTACTGGCGTTCGCCAATCGCAACCGCACATTGTTGCTGTTCTCGGCATTATGGCTACTGTGGAATCTCTCAGAATATTATTATTTCCTTGCTATTCCACTGCTATATAAGAGCTTTTTGCTTTTGAGTAACGGTGTGCTGTTTGGCGGCTTGGCAATTTATCTCTATCGCAAAGCCAAATTGCTCCCGCAAGCGGTTAGTTCCGAGCAATATGTTGCAAATCGAAAAGTGCCTATCGCGGCAGTTCTCAGTTTGGCGGCAACGCTTGGATTGGCGAACTATGCCATAACGCAAAATGAAGATGTGCTTAAAAACGGCACGCCGATTTTGTTAGAACTTGCTCCTGTTGATCCCCGCTCATTAATGCAAGGTGACTATATGGAGCTTAGTTACACCATTTTAGGGCACATCAATGATAAGTTATACAAACAAGAACAAGAAACTGAACTGAGCGATCCATTCTACGAACCGCAAATGAAGTGGAGCCATAAAGTTTATGCGTTAGTTTCCCTTGATCAGCACAATGTTGCGACCTTATGCCGCCTTGAAACAGAGAAACCAACGAGTTTTTCTGGCTGTGCAGAAGGGGTTTATCTACCCGTTAAGTGGGATTGGGGGCAGCTCAGGCTCCCAAGCCATCAGTACTTTTTCGCAGAAGGAAAAGCCGCACACTATAATGCCGCGCGTTATGGTGAATTTCGTTTTAAAAATGGCAAAGCCTTGCTTTCAAGACTACTCAATGAGCAATATGTTGAGCTGTAATTAGCAAGGCGAGTAAAAAAATCAGGGACACTCAAAATGTCCCTGATTTTTTTATCTTATTTTACTTTAATAGAGTACGCGGCTCTTAATGGTGCCATCGATCTCTTTCAGGCGTCTCAACGCTTCATCAGTATGCTCTGATTCCACATCGATCACCACATAACCAATTTGTGGGTCAGTTTGTAAAAACTGCGCCGCGATGTTCACGTTTAAATCCACAAACACTTGGTTGATTTTGTTCAAAATACCCGGTTTGTTAGTGTGAATATGGAGCAAGCGTTTAGTGCCGCTATGTTCTGGCAAGGACACTTCTGGGAAATTAACAGCTGACAGTGTTGAGCCGTTGTCGGAGTATTTCACAAATTTATTCGCCACTTCAGACCCGATATTCGCTTGGGCCTCCGAGGTTGATCCGCCAATGTGCGGGGTCAAAATCACATTATCAAACTCGGTCAATGGTGATACAAACGGATCGCTGATGGAGGCGGGCTCTTCAGGAAATACGTCCAAGGCGGCACCACGAATATGTCCTGCTTTCAAGACATCAACTAACGCATCAATATCCACTACCGTGCCACGAGCAGCATTGATCACCACGGCATCTTTTTTCACGTTCGGTAAGTTTGTCGCATTCAACAAGTTCTTGGTTGATGCATTTTCTGGCACGTGCAGCGAGATCGCATCACTTATCGCCAACAATTCATCAAGGCTGCTCACTTGTTGAGCGTTACCTAAAGGCAGTTTGTTTTCGATATCGTAGAAATACACACGCATCCCGATGGCTTCTGCCAAAATGCTTAACTGCGAGCCGATATGACCATAACCGATAATACCGAGATTTTTGCCCCGCACTTCGTTTGAACCTGCGGCGGATTTGTTCCAAATGCCACGATGCACTTCCGCATTGGCGGTCGGCACCTGACGCATTAACAGTAAAATCTCGCCCAACACTAATTCTGCGACTGAACGTGTGTTTGAGAAGGGAGCATTGAATACAGGAATACCACGCTGTTTAGCGGCATTGAGATCCACCTGATTGGTGCCGATACAGAAGCAGCCGATAGCAATCAATTTCGGGGCGTGAGCCAGCACGTCTTCGGTGACAAAAGTGCGTGAACGAATCCCCAAGAAGTGGGCATCTTTTACTGCATCAAGCAGCTCTTGGCCATCAAGGGCTTTTTTGTGGTATTCAATGTTGGTATAGCCAGCGGCTTTAATCGCATCAATCGCATTTTGATGCACGCCTTCAAGCAGCACAAATTTGATTTTAGATTTGTCGAGGGAGGTTTTTGGTTGTGTCATAGTTTTTCCTGAAATGTTGTTATCAATGTAGGAGAGGATCTATGTGCCCGATCTCACCTTTATATGCGAAGCAGTCGCAATGTTTAGCCGCTTGTTATTCAATAATCTTTGCCCCGTCTGGTGTGCCGACGATAGTGACGTTAGCGTAGCGTTGGGCGAAGATGCCATTGGTGACCACGCCTGCGATGTTGTTAATGGTTTGCTCCATTTTCAACGGCTCTAAGATTTTGAAGTTGTACACATCTAAAATCACGTTGCCGTTGTCGGTCACGACATTTTCACGGTACTCGGGCGAGCCACCGAGTGCCACCAGCTGACGAGCCACATAGGAGCGAGCCATTGGGATCACTTCTACAGGTAATGCGAACGTAGAGCCTAGCACATCGACCTGTTTTGTGGAATCCACAATACAGATGAATTTTTTTGCTAGTGAACTCACAATTTTTTCACGAGTCAATGCCGCACCACCACCTTTGATCATATAGCCTTGCGGAGTGATTTCGTCCGCTCCATCAATATACACATCAAGACTTGATACCTCGTTGGCATTAAACACTTCAATACCTTGTTTACGCAGCAATTCTTCCGAATTTTTCGATGCTGCCACCGCACCTTTGATCTTATCTCGCATCTCGCCAAGGGCTTCAATAAAGCAATTTACCGTGGAGCCACTGCCCACGCCAACAATGGTGTCAGGTTTTACGTATTTCAACGCCGCACGAGCCGCGATTTTTTTCATTTCGAGTTGATCCATAATTTACCCCAGTAGGGCTTCAGCCCATCAATGTTTATTAAATTTAAAATGATGGGCAAAGGCCCATCCTACGAATATGGAACAAGCGGTCAGTTTTTCGCAAAGTTTTGCAATAAACTGACCGCTTGCATTAGTTACGTTTTACCGCATCGACAATTTCTTCAGCACTGCGTTGAGCCAGTTCGGCATCTTCGCATTCAACCATCACACGAATTAACGGCTCGGTACCTGATTTTCGCAATAAAATACGCCCTTTGCCTGCCAAACGCTTTTCTACTTCCGCAGCAACGATTTTGACCTCCTCGCTTTCAAGTGGATTTGCACCACCTTCAAAGCGAACGTTGAGCAACACCTGCGGGAATAGCGGAACGGCTTTCGCTAATTCGTTCAGACTCAATTTATGGCTTGCCATGGCGGCTAACACTTCGAGAGAGGCAATAATGCCATCGCCCGTGGTGTTTTTATCTAATACGATGATATGTCCTGAGTTTTCGCCGCCTAACTTCCAGCCTTTTTCTTTTAATAATTCAAGCACATAGCGGTCGCCCACATTGGCACGCACGAATGGAATTGCTAATTGTTTCAAGGCGATTTCTAAGCTCATATTGCTCATCAAAGTGCCGACCACGCCGCCTTGCAGTTTGCCTGCTCGCAACGCTTCGCGGGCGATAATAAACAGAATTTGGTCACCATCGACTTTATTGCCTATGTGATCGACCATAATCAAGCGGTCGCCATCGCCATCGTAAGCTAAGCCGACATCTGCCCCCGCATCAACCACCACTTTTTGCAAGGCGTTGATGTCTGTTGCTCCACATTTTTCATTGATGTTTAAACCGTCTGGGCGAGTGCCAATTTCGATCACCTCTGCACCTAATTCACGCAGCACATTTGGTGCGATGTGGTAGGTTGCGCCGTTAGCACAATCGACCACAATTTTATAGCCCTCAAGGCTTAAGTATGCCGGGAAGGTGCTTTTACAGAATTCAATATAGCGACCTGCCGCATCGTTGATGCGGCTTGCACGCCCGAGTTCGGCAGAGCTAACGCAATCCATCGGTTGATCAAGTAAAGCTTCGATCGCTTCTTCTACATCATCAGGTAATTTTTCGCCAACGGATGAGAAGAATTTGATGCCGTTATCGTAATAAGGGTTGTGGGACGCTGAAATCACAATGCCCGCTTCCGCACGGAACGTGCGAGTTAAGTAAGCAATCGCAGGGGTTGGCATCGGGCCTGTGAACGCCGCAGACAGCCCTGCCGCAGCCAAACCTGCTTCAAGAGCAGACTCCAACATATAGCCAGAAATACGCGTGTCTTTACCGATTAACACTTTTTTTGAGCCTTGAGTTGCAAGGATTTTCCCTGCAGCCCAACCGAGTTTTAAAGCAAATTCAGGGGTGATTGGAAACTTCCCTACTTCACCACGCACGCCATCGGTGCCGAAATATTTACGTTGTGCCATTATAACCTCTTTTATGTAGGGTGGATTTTGACCCACCAAACCGCAACAAGCGGTGAGATTGTTGAAAAGTTTTGCAAACGGTGAGCCAAGGCTCACGCTAGCTTGTTATTTTAAGAAGAACTGATACGCAGGGCTATCACTGACATTTTGGTAGCGGTAGCCAAGTCGGTTGAGATCTTGTTGGAATTGGGATTGTTCTGGTTCATTGACCACAAAGGCGGCTAAAATATCACCATAATCTGCACCGTGGGCTCGATAATGGAACAGCGAAATATCCCAGTTGATTAGCGTTTGTAAGAAGTGGAACAATGCCCCTTTCTGTTCTGGAAATTCAAAACTGTATAACATTTCTCGCTCGATAGATGTTGGGCGACCGCCGACCATATAACGAATATGGGTTTTCGCGATGTCGTCTTCAGAAAGATCGGTAACATCATAGTCGTGCTGCTGTAATCCTTTGATAATATCGAGTTTTTCTGCATTGCCACTCACTCGCACTCCCACGAAAATGCAGGCTTTGCGATCGTCAGAATGGCGGTAGTTAAATTCAGTTACCGCACGATTGCCGAGAATTTCGCAGAATCTCAAGAATGCTCCTTTCTGCTCGGGAATGGTCACGGCCAATAAGGCTTCGTGTTTTTCACCGATTTCACACCGCTCAGAAACGTAACGCAAGGTGTGGAAATTCATATTCGCACCCGACAGAATGCAGGCTAATTTTTTACCTTGCAGATTGTGTTGAGCAATATATTTTTTCAGCCCTGCAAGCGACAATGCACCAGATGGCTCCGCCACCGCACGCACATTTTCGAATACGTCTTTGAGTGCTGCACAAATCTCATCGTTATCCACCAGTACCACATCATCAATATATTGTTGACATAAGCGGAAGGTTTCATCGCCAATGCGTTTTACCGCCACACCGTCAGCAAACAAGCCGACACGTTCTAGCTCAACCGGTTCACCCGCCTGCAAGGCGTGGAATAGGCAGGCGGAATCTTTGGACTCGACGCCAATAATTTTAATTTCTGGCATCAGTTGCTTAATTAGCACCGCAATGCCTGCTGCCAAACCGCCACCACCGACGGGTACGAAAACGTAGTTCAAATCGTTGGTTTGCTGCAACAGTTCCATTCCGATCGCCCCTTGCCCTGCAATCACTAACGGGTGATCGAAAGGATGGACAAAGGTCATTTTCAGTTCGTCGGCAAGTTCAATCGCTTTGGCTTTGGCTTCATCAAAATTTGCCCCGTAGAGCAACACTTCACCGCCAAAAGCACGCACAGCATCGACTTTGATTGATGGCGTATTTTGCGGCATTACAATTAACGCCCGCAGTCCAAGATGTTTGGCGGAAAGTGCCACTCCTTGTGCGTGGTTGCCCGCAGAGGCAGCAATAACGCCTGAGGCTTTTTGAGCAGGAGAAAGGCTGGAGATCATCGCATAGGCCCCACGCAGTTTGAAACTGTGCACTGGCTGGCGATCTTCACGTTTGATCAGAATGCTATTACCCAAGCGTTCAGAGAGTTTTTCCATCGGTTGCAATGGGGTAACTTGAGCAAGATCGTAGATTTTAGAACTGACAATGGTACGGAGATAATCCGTACCAGTTTTGAGAGCGTGTTCACTCATCGTGCAACAACCTGTGATTAGTGTTTATGGCATTTCTCATCAGCTGAATGGTGGTGATGATGGTGCTCATCACAGCATTCGCCATTATGATGATGGTGATGATGTTCATCACAGCAGCCTTCGTGTGCTTCATCGTAATGATGGTGATGATGCGTGCCACAACCACAGCCATGATGTTCTTCGTCGCTATCATGTCCGCCGCAACAACCACCTGCTTGGTGAACGTGACCGTGAGCGATTTCTTCTAATGTTGCTTCACGAGTTGCTACGACTTCCACGCTAAATAGCAATTCTTGACCTGCTAACATATGGTTACCATCAACCACTACTTCATCGCCTTCAACCGCAGTAATCACTACGGGTAATGGACCGACATCGGTGTCTGCGATAAAACGCATACCAACTTCTAATTCATCCACGCCCATAAATACTTCTTTGGGTACACGTTGCACCATATTTTCGTTGTATTCACCGTAGCCTTCTTCGGGTTTAACGCGAACTTCAAAGGTATCGCCAACGGCTTTGCCTTCCAGTGCGTTTTCTAAGCCGATCACTAAGTTGTTGTGACCATGTAAATAGTCTAATGGTTGGTTCGCGGGTGCTTCATCAACGAGTACGCCATCTTGGGTACGAACTTGGTAAGCGATACTTGGCACCACATTTTTTGCGATTTTCATAGGGTTTCCTTAATTGAGTGTGAAAAACGTTGCATTGTAGCTTGTTATCGCTGATTTGCAAAACGTTACAATGATCTGACCGCTTGTAAAGTAACAAGCGGTCAGAATTAAAAGTAATCTCGCCTGTTTACGGCGAGAAAGTGAAGAGACGGCGGATTATTCAAATATCACTTTGCCAGATGCTGTGGCAGAAATGGTCTGCTTATCAGCTTCCAATGGGAGCTGTTCAGTAGAGGACATTGATGACGCTTTCATTGTGGACACTGCATACATTCTTGGACTAGAAGCTGGTGCAATATCACTTGGCGTATTTAAACGCACATCACTTAATACATATTTTTTTGCGTTTAAGCCTTGTTGAATAACATTGGCTTTGTGTTGAAATTGTTTGATGATCTCCAGTGTCATCTCATCTTCTAACGAGGCCATTTTTTCAGGTGATACGCTGAAATCAATGTAGCTGATCGCAACGTGATCACCTAAATTTTCTAATACTTTTGCCATTGCATCAAAGTTTTTGCTTGTCAAGGTAATCTGACCTTCTGCTACCCAACCGGTCACTTTGCCGTCTTTGTTATAGTCGGCGTAATTGCTGATGCCATTTGCCGCAATGTCAATATCGGCGTGTTGTTTAGCGATCTCCAAGAATTTGTTTAGATTGGTGGAAACTTGCGTTTTGAGTTCGGCGAGACTTTTGCCTGACTTACGGCTGTAAACTTCCGCTTTCATTAAATCTTTTTCAACAGTGCGGCTGACTTGAGTTGAAAAATGGAATTGGGAACCTTTGCCGTTGTAAGTAGATTCAGGATTAGTCTCTGCAGATACGGCGAAAGTTGCCGCTGCAAGCGGTAGGATGGCGAGATATTTTTGCAATTTCATTACATTGTCCTCAATAAAAGTTAGAAATCCGAAAATTGTTGATTAGAGTCGGTATTCTCAAATTAGTTCAGTGTTTCAACATCCAGCACCCACACTTTGCTCGGATTTTCAGCATCAACTTGCCATAAAATATTGTGATTGGCGAGATGCATACCATACATCCGGTCGCTAAGTTTACCTTGCTGATAGGCAGGGCGGGGATCTTGTGCCAGCACATCACGAATAAAAACGACAGGATCATCAATGCCAAAATGTGCAAAATTTTTTGAGAAACTGACCGCTTGTAAGGCTTTTGGCGTAAATTCAACGCACAATCGTTCAGGTGGTTTTTGCTGAGCAAAACCAGAACAGGCGTACGGTTCGCTGTCGGCATAGGCGAGGTATGGCTTGATGTCGAAAATTGGCGTGCCATCGACCAAATCTACACTGCCTAAATGCAACAGCACGTCGCCGTCGGCAATTTCGACTCGTTGTAATGCGACTTTAGATAAGCCCAGTGGATTGGGGCGATGGGTCGCTCGGCTGGCAAAGACGCCAACCCGCTCATTGCCACCCAAACGCGGCGGGCGAACGGTTGCGTGCCAGTGTCGCTCGGGAATTTGATGGAAATGAAAAATCAGCCATAAGTGGCTAAATTGTTCCAGCCCTCGCACCGCATCGGGCGAATTATAGGGCGGCAGCAGGCGTAAAACGCCTTTGCCTTGTGGGACCAAATTTGGCTGGCGAGGCACGGCAAACTTCTCACCATAAGGGCTGTGGATAATGCCGATCGGTTGTAATTGAATAGCAGAGGGAAGATTTTGCATAAAAATGATCGTTTTCTGTTAAAAATCAAAAAAATGATGATGAATTTGTAATAAGATATATAACTTTATGTGCCTTAAAACTTGGTCATTCTGTAACGTATTAATATGAATAAACATTCTACTTTTTCGATTTGGTTTAGTACAGCCCGCCCGAAAACCTTACCGCTTGCGTTGGCATCGATTTTGGTTGGTTCCGCATTGGCGGCGTGGGCGGGGAAGTTTGATGGTGTTATCACACTGTTAGCGTTGCTGACCACCTTGTTGTTACAGATTTTATCGAACTTTGCCAACGACTATGGCGACCATGTCAAAGGCTCCGATACCTCGGCACGAATTGGTCCGTTGCGTGCGATTCAGCATGGTGCCATTTCTGGCGAGCAACTGAGAAAAGCCATGATCATGGTGAGTGGTTTGGCGTTCAGTTCAGGAGCGGTTTTGGTGATGTGTGCCTACCAATCGTGGCAAGACCTGCTGGCGTTTTTTGTGCTTGGCGTGTTAGCGATTGTTGCAGCGATTACGTATACCGTCGGCAAAAAACCATACGGCTATTTAGGCTTGGGCGATTTATCGGTGCTGATTTTTTTCGGTTTTTTAGCAGTGCTTGGCACTTTTTATTTACAAGTTCACTCGTTGCCTTTGATTACCTTTTTCCCTGCATTCGCCAGCGGCCTATTGGCGGTTGCAGTATTAAATATCAATAACTTACGCGACATTGAACAAGACAAGGCGGCGGGTAAAAATACGTTGATTGTGCGAATTGGCGGAAAAAACGGGCGAATTTATCACTTATCGTTACTTGCCCTTGCGATGCTTTCTTATCTTATTTTCGCCCTGTGTGAGCTGCCACATTGGTATAACTATTTGTTTTTATTGACCACACCATTGTTGGTGAAGCACGGTTTATTTGTGTTCACTCACCCAAATCCTGCAGATTTACGCCCACTTCTTGGGCAAATGGCTGGGCTGGCGTTGCTGACCAACGGTTTATTTGCATTGGGTACAGTGCTGTAAATTTGCAAAATTTTGCTCGGATCTGACCGCTTGTTAGACCGCATCATAGAAAAAACGCCCGCTTGGATTGCTTACAAGCGGGCGTTTTCATTGCTTTTTGGCAAATTACAACTTGATTTGCCCTTTGATGAAATCGAGCAGCTGATCTTTAGCAATCATCTGTTTTTCACCGTTACGGCGGTTTTTGTATTCGATTTCGCCATTGTCGAGATTTTTCTCACCAATCACAATCATATGCGGCACGCCGATCAATTCCATATCAGCAAACATCACACCTGGACGTTCTTTACGGTCGTCAAAAATGACTTCAATACCTTGTGATAACAAGGTTTTATAGAGATCGGTTGCAAAGGCTTCCACTTTTTCTGATTTGTGCATATTCATCGGTACAATCGCCACGGTAAATGGGGCAATCGCATCCGTTGGCCAGATAATGCCACGTTCATCGTGGTGTTGCTCAATCGCTGCCGCAACCACTCGGGTGACACCGATGCCGTAGCAGCCCATAATCATGGTTTGTGGACGGCCATCTTCACCTTGCACGGTCGCTTTCATCGCTTCGGAATATTTTGTACCGAGTTGGAAAATATGGCCAACTTCGATCCCGCGTTTGATTTGCAACGTACCTTTGCCGTCTGGGCTTGGGTCACCTTCCACCACATTGCGTAAATCTGCCACTTTTGGCAATGCCACATCACGTTCCCAGTTGATGTTGAAATAATGTTTACCGTCAATGTTTGCCCCTGCGGTGAAATCACTCATCAATGCAACGCTGCGGTCAATAATCGCAGGAATGTTCAGATTTACTGGACCCAGCGAACCCACACCTGCCCCGATTTTGGCTTTGATTTCGGCTTCATCGGCAAACTCAAATGGCTCTGCCACTTCTGGTAATTTTTCTGCTTTGATTTCGTTCAATTCGTGGTCGCCACGCACAATCAATGCCACAAGCGGTGCATTTTCGTCTGAGCCTTTCACAATCAAGGTTTTCACGGTTTTTTCGATTGGCAAATTAAATTGCTCGACCAACTCGTTGATCGTTTTCGCATTTGGTGTATCAACTAACTGCATTTCTGCTGTTGGTGCTTGACGCTCACCCACTGCAATCGCTTCGGCAAGCTCGATATTGGCGGCGTAATCGCTTTCGGTGGAGAATACCACATCATCTTCACCGCTTGCCGCTAACACTTGGAACTCGTGGGAAGCCGAACCACCAATTGACCCCGTATCTGCTGCCACTGGGCGGAAATCTAAACCAAGGCGGGTGAAAATGTTGCTGTAGGTTTGGTGCATCACATCGTAGGTTTCTTGAAGCGACTCTTTGGTGATGTGAAATGAGTAAGCATCTTTCATCAAAAACTCACGCCCACGCATCACCCCAAAACGTGGACGCACTTCGTCACGGAATTTGGTTTGAATTTGATATAAATTGAGCGGAAGCTGTTTGTAAGAGCTGATTTCACGACGCACTAAATCGGTGATCACTTCTTCGTGAGTGGGGCCCAGCACGAATGGGCGGTCACCACGATCGGTAAAACGCAATAATTCTGGACCGTAATCTTCCCAGCGACCTGACTCAATCCACAAATCTGCTGGTTGCACCACAGGCATCTCCACTTCCAACGCCCCGCTTTTGTTCATCTCTTCACGAATGATGTTTTCCACTTTTTTCAATACACGCAAACCCGTTGGCAACCAGTTGTACATTCCTGATGCAAGCGGGCGAATCATCCCTGCACGTAACATTAACTGGTGGCTGACGACTTGGGCGTCATTTGGCGTCTCTTTGAGCGTTGAAAATAAATATTGGCTAGTACGCATATTATCTCTCTTTAAATGCTTTGTTTAAGTCAGAAAAAATGGGCTTATTCTAAAGCAAACAAGCGGTAAGATCCGCAAAGATTTTTGCAAATTTGCAAAAAATCTGCGAAATCTGACCGCTTGTCAGGTGAAATTGCAATCCGCTATGGATAAAGCCGTCACATAGTGGTAGAATCGTGCCACTTTCGCTCACCCAATGAGCATAATTTTAATTTAGGTGTGGGAAAGCTGGTTTGACTTCTCGGCGAATTTTGCCAAAGTAGTTGAAATTTCAGCGAATTTCTTTACACTGTTCAACTCTCGCACTTAGGCGAATCACAATAGGAAACAAAAAATGAGCATTGAAGAACGCGTAAAAAAAATCATCGTTGATCAACTCGGCGCTAAAGCAGAAGATGTGAAACCTGAAGCTTCTTTCATCGAAGATTTAGGTGCAGACTCTCTTGACACTGTTGAGCTAGTGATGGCTTTAGAAGAAGAATTCGATATCGAAATTCCTGATGAAGAAGCTGAAAAAATTACTACTGTTCAATCTGCGATTGATTACGTTCAAAGCAATTCATAAGATGTTGAATCTGAAAAAGCGACCTTTGGTCGCTTTTTTATTGCCCGTGAGTTGAGTGGGCGAAATTATTTCGCCCTAATCAAATGTTATTTTGTGAGTAAATCCAACGCTTCTTGGTATTTTGCTACGGTTTTTTCAATCACATCGGTAGGCACTTTCGGGGCGGGGGCTTGTTTGTTCCAGCCGCTGTTTTCGAGCCAGTCTCGCACGAATTGTTTGTCAAATGACGGTGGATTAGTGCCTTCTTGGTAGGTGTCGACTGACCAAAAACGGCTTGAGTCTGGTGTTAAAACTTCATCCATTAACGTGAGTACGCCGTTTTCATCTAAACCAAACTCAAATTTGGTGTCGCAAATAATAATGCCTTTGGTCAAGGCATAGTCTGCCGCTTCGGTATAAAGGGCAAGTGCAGCCTCTTTCACTTGCTTGGCAAGATCTGAACCAATTTGGCGTTCACATTCTTCATAGCTGATGTTGATGTCGTGGTCGCCCACTTCTGCTTTGCTGGATGGTGTAAAAATCGGTGCTGGCAACTTACTTGCCTCAACTAAACCTTCAGGCAATGGTAAGCCACAAATGGTACCTGTTTTTTGGTAATCCTTCAGCCCGCTGCCCGTTAAATAACCTCGCACAATCGATTCAATTTTAACGGGTGTTAAACGCTTGCACACTACTGCACGATATTGAATGGCTTCAGCCTCTTCTTTCGGCAAGACATCAAAAACTGAGTCCCCGGTGAAGTGATTTGGCATAATGTGAGCGAGTTTATTGAACCAGAAATTGGAAATTTGTGTCAAAATTTCACCTTTGCGTGGAATCGGATCATCTAAAATCACATCAAACGCAGATAAACGGTCCGTTGCCACCATCAACATACGTTTGTCGTCAATTTCATAAAGATCACGCACTTTTCCGGAATAGATTTTTTTAAGACTGATTTGCATAATACACCCTGTATCAAAAGAAAACGGGCGAATTATAGCAAACTACGCAAACGTTTGCGATTTTTTCCAAGAAAGCACTTGAAAGCGGAAAATTTTTAGCGTATCTTCTACGCCATTCACTTTGGAGAATAAAAAATGTTAGCTATTCGTCGCCATCATCACCATCATTTACCTGAATAATCTTTCGGGCATCTGATGTGCTTGGAAGATTGAGCTTCTGAGTATGCGAATGAGTGATTACCCAATTTATAGCCCTCGGAAGCCTTGCTTTCGGGGGCTTTTCTTTATGCAAATACAACAGGGACAATACAATGAATGATAAAAAACGCTTACGCATTGCGATGCAAAAATCAGGCAGATTAAGCCAAGAGTCTCAAGCTTTACTCAAACAGTGTGGTGTAAAAATTAACCTTCAAGAACAACGTCTTATTGCTTATGCCGAAAATATGCCTATTGATATTTTACGGGTGCGTGATGACGATATCCCAGGGTTAGTGTTTGATGGCGTAGTTGATCTCGGCATTGTGGGGGAAAACGTGTTGGAAGAAGAGGAGCTGGCACGCCAAGCTAGTGGTGAACAAGTGGCTTACAAAATGCTTCGCCGTTTAGATTTTGGCGGCTGTCGCTTGTCGATTGCGGTACCACAGGATGAAAATTACAACAACATCAAAGAATTACAAAATGCTCGCATTGCTACCTCCTATCCGAATTTGCTCAAGCGTTATATGCAGCAACAAGGCGTCAATTTTAAAACCTGTTCACTTACTGGGTCAGTCGAAGTGGCTCCCCGTGCAGGGCTAGCCGATGCAATTTGCGACTTGGTTTCATCGGGTGCAACCTTGGAAGCCAATGGGTTGAAAGAGGTGGAAATCATTTATCGCTCAAAATCCTGCTTAATTCAGCGTGCCATGCCACTTGAAATGGAAAAACAAGCTCTTGTGGACAAACTCCTCACCCGCATTCAAGGCGTGCAGCAAGCAGCAGAATCGAAATACATAATGCTCCATGCACCAAAAGAAAAGTTAGCAGAGATCACCGCACTGTTACCCGGTGTGGAAAACCCGACTATCTTACCTCTTGCCCATGATAATTCAAAAGTGGCGATGCACGTGGTGAGCCAAGAAAATCTGTTTTGGGAAACGATGGAACAGCTTAAGGCGGTTGGTGCAAGCTCGATTTTAGTGTTGCCAATCGAAAAAATGATGGAGTAGTTCATGGCATTTACGGAAACAGAACAACAATCTTTACTTGCTCAAAAAGGCATTGGTCCGACTATTTTAATGCGTCTTGCGGAAATGGGGCTAGATGATGTGAAACGGTTAGCCAATACGAGTCCTGAATTTATTTTACAACTTGGTTCAGAGATCACTGGCTCAACCTGCTGGCGGAACAGTCCGCAGGCTCGAAAAGCGATAGAAACGGCCGTTAATTGGGCAAAATCGCAGTGTAATCTATAGCATTTGCAAAAAATGCTTCGGAACTGACCGCTTGTATATTGTGCAAGTGAATTTGATTTTTAAGGTGAGATAACAATGATGCAAACACTTATTTGGAACAATCTAAATGCCGTTGAAAAACAAGCTGCACTGGCTCGTCCAGCCCAAATGGTGGGCGAGCAAATCACGGCTGCCGTGGACGAAATTCGAACGCATGTGCTCACTCATGGCGACAACGCTCTATTTGAATTGGCGGAGCGATTTGACAACATCAAACTCGACAGCCTTGTGGTTTCGGCTGCGGAAATTGCCGCAGCAAGCGGTCGGATCCCGCCCGAATTATGCAACGCTATTCAAACGGCAAAAGCGAATATTGAGCGTTTTCACCAAGCACAGCGTCATCAAGACGTCGATATCGAAACGCAAGCAGGCGTGCGTTGCCAAGTCCTCACTCGTCCGATTGAGAAGGTTGGGCTGTATATCCCCGGTGGCTCAGCCCCGTTGTTTTCAACGGTGTTAATGCTTGCGGTGCCGGCTAAAATCGCAGGTTGCAAACATATTGTGCTGTGTTCTCCGCCACCGATTGCGGATGAAATTTTGTACGCAGCCAATTTATGTGGGGTACAAACCATTTATGCTATAGGCGGTGCCCAAGCGATTTTTGCAATGGCAAATGGCACTGAAAGTGTGCAAAAAGTGGATAAAATTTTCGGACCGGGCAACGCTTTTGTTACTGAAGCTAAACGCCAAGTGATGATGAACGGCACTGCCATTGATATGCCTGCAGGCCCTTCCGAAGTGTTGGTGATTGCCGATGAATTTGCTGATCCAGATTTTGTCGCCAGCGATTTACTTTCTCAAGCAGAACATGGAGCGGACAGCCAAGTCATTTTAGTGACCGACAGTGTAGACTTAGCGAAACAGACAGAACTTGCTATTGAACGCCAACTTGCAAAACTTTCTCGTAAAGTGACCGCTTGTAAAGCCCTTGAGCACAGCCGAATTTTGATTTCGGAAGACTTACAACAGTCTGCTCAAATCAGTAATGCCTACGCCCCTGAACATTTGGTTGTCCAAATAGAAAATGCCCGCAATTTATTGCCGTTTCTCGATAACGCAGGCTCCATTTTTCTTGGGGCTTATTCACCAGAAAGTATGGGCGATTACGCCAGCGGCACCAATCACGTTCTGCCGACCTACGGCTACACACGCACCCATTCGAGCCTTGGTTTAGCGGATTTCAGCAAACGAATGACGGTGCAAGAGCTGACGCCACAAGGTTTTAAGCATCTTGCTCAAACCGTCATGTGCATGGCACAGGCAGAGCAGTTAGACGCTCACAAACAAGCGGTGGCAATTCGTTTAGCAAAATTGGAACAGGAGTAATTATGTCAATCACCTCGCTTTCTCGTCAAAATATCCAAGCCTTAACCCCCTATCAATCGGCTCGCCGTTTAGGGGGCAAAGGCGATATTTGGCTCAATGCGAACGAATATCCCGTCTCGCCCGAGTTTGATCTCACCAACCGCACGTTTAACCGCTATCCTGAGCCACAACCGCAGGCGGTGATCGAAGGCTACGCCAACTACGCCGGTGTTTTACCTGAAAATGTGTTAGTTAGCCGTGGCGGTGATGAAAGCATTGAGCTGATTATTCGCGCATTTTGTGAAGCGGAAGACACTGTACTTTACTGCCCACCAACCTATGGTATGTATGCGGTGAGTAGCCAAACCTGCGGTATTGCTTTGAAAACCGTGCCATTAACTGCCGATTTTCAGCTGAATCTGCCTGAAATTGAACGCTGTCTTGACGGTGTTAAAGTCGTGTTTGTGTGCAGCCCAAATAACCCAACAGGCACGCTGGTCAAGCGGTCAGATCTGCTCAAACTTTTGCAAATCACCGCAGGCAAAGCCATTGTCGTAATGGATGAAGCTTATATTGAATTTTGCCCGCAAGCGACGATGGCAAATGAATTGCCACATTATCCACATCTGGCAATTATCCGTACACTTTCCAAAGCTTTTGCCTTGGCAGGACTACGTTGCGGCTTTACATTAGCCAACAAAGAGCTAATCAACGTGCTACAAAAAGTGATAGCTCCTTATCCTTTGCCTGTCCCTGTTGCCGATATTGCGGCTCAAGCCCTTTCTCCACAAGGCATTCTCGCCATGCAACAGCGAGTGGCAGAGACATTAACCAACCGCCAAGAATTGCAAAAAAATCTCGAAAACCTACCGCTTGTAGAGCAAGTTTTTGAAAGCCACGGCAATTATTTATTGGTGAAATTCAAAGACGGGCAAAAAGTGTTTAAAACCCTTTGGGATCAAGGCATCATTTTACGCGATCAACACAAGGCGTTGAGGTTAGAAAATTGCATTCGTATCACTATTGGTACTGCGGAAGAAAACCAGCGTGTGATTGAGGCTTTACAACACATTCAACAAATATAAGGAAAGACTATGCAACCAACCCTTTTTATCGACCGTGACGGCACATTAATTGACGAACCCAAAACCGATTTTCAAATCGACAGCTTAGAAAAGCTACAATTTGAGCCAAACGTTATCCCAGCACTCTTGAAACTCAAGCCCTATTACCGTTTTGTGATGGTGAGCAATCAAGATGGCTTAGGGACCGATTCTTTCCCACAGGAAAATTTTGATAAGCCACACAATGCGATGATGGCACTGTTTGAATCACAAGGTATCACCTTTGATGAGGTGCTGATTTGCCCGCACAAACCTGAAGATAATTGCGATTGCCGTAAGCCGAAGATCAAATTACTGCAAAAATATCTCGACAAAAAATTATTCGATCCCGAAACCAGTTTTGTGATTGGCGACCGTGCCACCGACGTGCAACTGGCGGAAAATCTTGGGATTCGCGCGTTGCAGTATGATCGTGAAAAGTTGAATTGGGATCTCATTGTTGAAAAACTTTTGCCGCAACTGACCGCTTGTCCTGACCGCCCGCCACGCTATGCCGAAGTGGTTCGCACTACCAAAGAAACGGACATTAAAGTGCAAGTTTGGCTCGATGAAACTGGTGTGAATGAAATCAAAACGGGCGTAGGCTTCTTCGATCATATGCTTGACCAAATTGCCACCCATGGTGGTTTTAGAATGAATGTTGAGTGTAAAGGCGATTTGTGGATTGACGAACATCACACCGTAGAAGACACCGCCCTTGCTCTAGGCACTGCGTTAAAACAAGCCCTTGGCGATAAGCGAGGCATTGCCCGTTTTGGCTTTGTGTTACCAATGGACGAATGTAAAGCCGAATGCACCATGGATTTATCAGGTCGCCCTTATTTTAAATTCAAAGCCAAATTCAAACGAGATAAAGTGGGCGATTTTAGCACGGAGATGACCGAGCATTTTTTCCAATCCATCGCCTACACCCTAATGGCAACCCTACACCTAAAAACCAAAGGCGAAAACGACCACCACAAAATCGAAAGCCTGTTTAAAGTGTTTGGACGGACATTGAGACAGGCGATCAGAGTGGAAGGGGCAGAGTTGCCGAGTAGTAAGGGATTATTATAATTTATATTTAGAGGTTAATAATGGATAGCAAACTGAAAATAATAGAAAATTTAATTACTGAAGGTGAAAGCTTTAATTTCAATAACTTTAGTAATACTAAATATACAAATCATGGTGTTTATGGAGGTACTGACAAACCTCAATGGGCAACATTTAAAACAAGAGTTAAAAATATAATTTCAAGTTCACTTTCACCCGATTCTTCGGCAGTAGAATTAGTTGATAAAGCTTTAACAATAAGAACTAATGGCAATGGCTCTGATGCATTTCACTTTATTCAAAACAATCTTATAGAAGCATTAAAACAACTAAAAATAGCATTAACTGAGGATGTTTATGGCGAACTTAAAAAAGAGAAGAGTACAGCGTATTCTCCTGCTTTTTCAAATAAAGTATTTATTGTCCATGGGCATGATGATGAATTAAAGCTTGATGTAGAAAGATTTATTAGTGAAATAGGATTAGAGCCTATCATATTGCATCGTCAACTTGATCAAGGAAAAACAATTATTGAAAAATTTGAAGAATACAGCGATGTAGGATTTGCCTTTGTTTTACTTACCCCTGATGAAATTGCATACCTTAAAAGTGAACAGAATAAGCTAGAAGAAGAACGTCAAACAGAATTCAGAGCTAGACCAAATGTTATTTTTGAATATGGATATTTTGTTGGGCGTTTAGGAAGAGCAAGAGTTTGTTGTTTATCGAAGGGAAATGTAGCTCTACCAAGTGATATTAGTGGGCTTATCTATAAGTCAATAAATAAAACGGTAGATGAACAAGGAATCGCAATAATTAGAGAACTAAAAGCAGCTGGATATAATATAAAAATATAAAGTAAAGAATATGCAAAAAATCACAATCATCAACACCCGCTGTGCCAACCTTTCCTCGGTCAAATTCGCCTTTGATCGTTTGGGGTATAACGCACAAATTACCGATAATATCGAGCAAATCCAATCCGCTGATAAGCTGATTTTACCTGGCGTTGGCACGGCAAAAGCGGCTATGGAAAACTTAACCGAGCTTGGTTTGATTGACACTATCCAAAACTTAACCCAGCCTGTTTTGGGCATTTGCTTAGGTATGCAATTAATGACCGACTATTCCGAAGAAGGTGATGTGGATTTGTTAAAACTGATGTCAGGGCAAACGGAGAAACTCCCCGATTGCCAGTTGCCTTTGCCTCATATGGGATGGAATAAAGTGCATTATCAAGCAGATCATCCGTTATTTGCCGATATTCCGCAAGATAGTCATTTTTATTTTGTGCATAGTTATGGGGTTTTACCTAATGCTCATACTGTTGCTACTTGTGATTATGGCGTGCCGTTTTCGGCGGTTATCGCCCACAAAAATTTCTATGGTGTGCAGTTTCACCCCGAGCGTTCGGGTAAAGTTGGGGATCAGTTGCTGAGAAATTTTGTAGAGAAGGTTTAGCCCGTTTTTTCCTAGGGTAATAAATTACCCTAGGTTAACCATAATTGTTCCCCTTTGGAGGACTTTATCTGGAGAAATAAATGAGTTACACCCGTTTGCTTTATCATGTTATTTTTCGTACAAAACATGGTGTGCCTGCGATTACAGAAAAATATGAGACTGATCTATACCGCTGTATTTGGAAATTTACTCAAGAACACAATTGTATTTTACATCGGGTCAATGGAATGCCAGATCATATTCATCTTTTTGTCGATATCCATCAAAGTATTGCCGTTGCAGAGTTTGTTAGAAAATTAAAGAAAACTACGCATTTATTTCTAGAGAATAATTCTGATAAATTCCCTCAATTTAATATGTGGTCTGTTGGTTACTGTGCGTTAACTTATAGTGAGCATGAAAAAGAGAAGATTATTAATTATATAAAGAATCAAAAAGAGCATCATAAAAACATGAATTTTTCTGAGGAAATAAAGCAGTTATTTATCGAAAATCATATTCAAATTAATGAAACTTTCTTTGATAGAAATTTATAAAAATAGTTTTACCCTAAAAGGGTAAAATTATGACTAACCTAGGGTAACTTGTTACCCTAGGTACAAAAAGGAAAACACCATGAAAACATCACAAATTATCCCAGCCCTTGACTTAATTGACGGTCAAGTCGTGCGGTTACATCAGGGCGATTATGGGCAGAAAACGGGCTATGATTTTGACCCAATTGCCCAATTTCAACACTATGCAGAGCAAGGGGCAAAGCAGTTACATTTAGTGGATTTAACCGGAGCGAAAGATCCGACTAAACGTCAAACGGAGTTGATTAAAAAAATTGTGCAGGCAACGCATTGTCTTGTGCAAGTTGGCGGTGGGGTTCGTACGGAAAAAGATGTTGCGGATTTGCTCGCTGTTGGAGTAAATCGAGTGGTTATTGGCTCAACGGCAATTAGTCAGCCTGAATTAGTGAAATCGTGGTTTGAAAAATATGGGGCAGATAAATTCGTACTGGCGTTGGATATTCGAATTATTGACGGTAAGAAGTGGATCGCCGTCAGTGGCTGGCAAGAGACAAGTGTGGTCACCTTAGAACAAGTGTTAAATGATTTTCAAACCGTTGGCTTGCAACACGTGTTATGTACCGATATTTCTAAAGATGGCACATTGCAAGGCTCCAATGTGGCGTTATACCAAGAAATTTGTGCTGCATTTCCTGATATTGCTTTCCAATCATCAGGAGGCATTGGCTCTTTGGCAGATATTGCTGCGTTAAAAGGTTCTGGGGTAGCAGGTGTGATCGTTGGGCGTGCATTATTAGAAGGTAAATTTAACGTGAAGGAGGCAATCGAATGTTGGCAAAACGGATAATTCCTTGTTTGGATGTGCGTGATGGGCAAGTGGTGAAAGGTGTGCAGTTTCGCAACCACGAAATCATCGGCGATATTGTTCCGCTAGCTCAGCGTTATGCCGAAGAAGGGGCTGACGAGTTGGTGTTCTATGATATTACCGCTTCTTCAGACGGCAGAACCATTGATAAAAGCTGGGTGGAGCGAGTGGCACAAGTGATTGATATTCCTTTTTGTGTGGCTGGCGGGATAAAAAGCGTGGAGGATGCCGAAAAATTGTTCGCTTTCGGTGCCGATAAAATTTCGATAAATTCCCCTGCCCTTGCCGATCCTGATTTAATTAATCGCCTTGCCGATCGCTTTGGCGTGCAAGCCATTGTGGTGGGGATTGATAGCTGGTTTGAAAAAGAGACGGGGAAATATTGGGTTAATCAATATACTGGCGATGAAAGCCGCACTCGCCAAACAAATTGGCAGTTACTTGATTGGGTCAAAGAGGTTCAACAACGTGGGGCGGGGGAAATCGTACTCAATATGATGAACCAAGACGGTGTGCGACAAGGTTACGATATTGCTCAATTAAAATTGGTGCGAGAAGTCTGTCACGTTCCGCTCATTGCCTCTGGTGGTGCAGGTGAAATGGTGCATTTTCGTGATGCGTTTATGAAAGCGCATGTTGATGGAGCTTTGGCGGCGAGCGTGTTCCATAAACAGATTATTGAGATTGGAGAATTGAAGGAATATCTCAAGAAGGAAAATATTGAGGTCAGAAAATAATGTGGGAAGGAATATTGTTAGACGTATTAACACAAATCAAACCACTGTTATATCTTTTTCTAGGAACAGTCTCTTTTGTTTTTATATTGAAATTTTTGACAATTTTTCTGAGAAAAAGACGGAGATACAAATATAGCCGATCTACGACGAACATAACTTATAAACCGAATAATTTAGATATTTTATCAAAAGCTGATTTTACTCAGTCCCCTTTGCTGAATAAAAGTGAGGCGTTATTATTTTCTGAGTTATCCCATTTACTTGAGTTAAAACACCAACAACAGGGTGTTAAATTATTCTCTCAAGTTTCTATGGGAGAGTTTATTCAATCAAAAAGTGTTATAGCATTTAATTTGATTAATCGTAAGAGAGTCGATTTTCTAATTGTAGATCAACAATATAATCCAGTTATTGTTATTGAATATCAAGGGAGTGGACATTATCAAAATAATGCCGTTGAACGTGATGCAATAAAGAAAGAATGTTGTAGAAAAGCCAATATTGAATATATTGAATTTAAACAAAATTATGATGAGTTGGATTTTCAACGAATTTCCAAAATTTTAAACGAAACTTATAAAAGTGAAGGAAAATAAATGTTAAACCTAATTGAAATAAACTGGCAAAAAGTCGATAACCTGCTTCCTGTGATTATCCAAAATGCAACTACTTGCGAAGTATTAATGCTTGGCTATATGAATCAGGAAGCCTTACAGAAAACCCTATCGGAAAAACGAGTGACCTTTTTTTCTCGCACCAAAAATCGTTTATGGACGAAAGGTGAAACGTCGGGCAATTTTCTGAGTGTTGTCGATATGAGCCTCGATTGTGATAACGACACCTTGCTGATTTTAGTGAATCCTATCGGCGAAACTTGTCATACCGGGGCTGAAAGCTGCTTTTACCAATTTGAGCAAAAAGAACAGCCCGACTGGATTTTCTTTAGTAAATTAGAACGTTTGATCGCTAGCCGTAAAAATGCGGATCCGGAAAGCTCTTATACCGCCCAACTTTACGCGAAAGGCACTAAACGTATTGCTCAAAAAGTGGGGGAGGAAGGGGTAGAAACTGCATTAGCGGCCACAGTGAAAGATCGTCATGAAACCATTTGTGAAGCGGCTGACTTGGCATATCATCTCACCGTATTATTGCAAGATGCTGGCTTGTCTTGGGCGGATGTCATTCGTAAATTAAAAGCACGTCATCAATAAAAAATAGCTGGCAACGCCAGCTATTTTTTTTACTTCAACAATTCTTCATTTTTCTTGTGGTTCCATTTACCCCGTTTTTTATCCATATATTGGAAATATTCGTTGGTAAATGTGCCTTGTGCACAAGTGAGTTTGTCTCGGCGACTATTCACTGTTTTGCCTTCCAAGGCTTGATTCAGTGTAGTAGGGCCTGTTAAGGAAAACACGCCACCGTTAATTCGGCGTTGTTCGATATTATCAATAATAATATCCAAGGTCTCTTTCAAAAATGAATTACTTTTTTCACTCGCAAGAAAGAAATTGGTGTATTTATCACGGCGGGTGATGACCACTTCACTGTCATTTTCTTTGATGATAGACGATAATGCCCAAACGAGATGCCCATCAATATCCATATACACTCCACCTTCTTTATACAAGGTAAAAATCCGCCAAAAATCAGCTTGAGCTGCACCGTCTGTTAGCAGACTGTAAGCGGCAAACGTGCGTTCATCTGCATTGGCTTTGATGTAACTTTCTCTCTCTTCCGTACTGACATAACGGTAGTCATAGCTTAATGAGAGCCAACGATTAAACAAGTAATTGCAATAAACAGGTAGCGTAACGTGGTTGCTGTAATTGGTTTGCCAAATGGTTCTAGTGATGCGATCTTGGCGGTTGGAGGACAATTTAGCGGGGCTAAATGTAGGAATGGTAAATCGTTTTTTAGGGAAAAGTGCGTGAAATCCATAGCTAGAAATTTTAACGATATTACCAAGTAAACGGCAAAGTCCGTTTGAGAGAGTGATTAAAGATTCATATTTTACCGCAGCCATGTTAATGCCTTATGCTTTTAATAATTCCTTGCTACTTTAGCACTTTCTGAGTGGCAAAAAAAGCAAGCGGTCAGATTTCCCGAAACTTTTGCAAATGTTGAGAGGGAACTGACCGCTTGTTGAGTTAGTAAATCGTCATTTGCCCTGCGTAAAGAATGAAGTAACGCAAGCAAAGTACACCAGTTAGCGTTGCACAGGCAAGTAACAACATAAAGCCTTTGCTATGTTTTAATTTTGCAGAGGCAAGTAGGTTGCTGATGAGTGGGAAGAGAATCCCTAAGCCCACAACGCCGGCCCAAAATACATTTCCCCATAAGCCTGATAAGGCATTGTCAACGGATACTGTTTTTTGCCCGCCACTTAAATAGAGAGTAGTGAAAAAACCGATCAGCATCAAAATTTCAAACACGACCGTTGGGCGTTCCCATTTGTGTAAGAAATGCACTTCATCGGAGTAGGTGGATTGTTTTCCAACCAATAATACTGCCACAATTAACGCAGCAATCCCAGATGAGGTACCTGATGCTAAAAATAACGCAGGCAGCCATAACGTATTGAGCATGGGGTAGCTGATTAAATCAGATAACAAGAAACCCGTATAAACCCCGAGTAAAACGGCTAAAACAAGTAGGAAAATTTCAATCGGGTTGATGAATTTTTCTGTGGTTTTAATTAGGTTTACCACAAATTGTAGTGCCGGCACAAAGCGATTGATAAGCCTTTCAATCCATTCTCTGAAAATGATCGCAATCCATAAGAAGATCACGGCCATATAGACTTGGAACAGTAGAACGCCCATCGACATAATCGAATCAAACTGGTAGTTGAACATCAGATACCAGAAAGTCCAAGGCTTAGTTAAGTGAAAAATTAACAACAGTAAGCCAATGGTCACTGTACCTGGTGCAAGCACTGCAGTGCTACGGATAATCCAACTTTCACTTGGGTTGACAAGTTTACGACTGCGTTTATATAACACCGCTAACAGCGTTGAGCCTGATGCGACGCCGAGTAAAAACAGGTAGATCGCAATGGTCGAATCCCAAACTAAGTTCGGGGTTTGGAATGGAACATAGTCGTTCATTATTTTTTCTCCCCTGCTTTGAATGGAATGTGATACAAGTTCGGCTCTGTGCCCAATGGCACTTTAGTGCGATAAGTTTCGTTTTCACGAATTTTGATCGAAACGGCACTGTTCGGATCGTTCAAATCACCAAAGGTTAAGGCTTTAGTCGGACAAATTTCTACACAAGCGGGTTCTTTGCCCGCCGCTAAGTTGGTATCACGACAGAAGTTACATTTATCCGCTGATTTTTTCTCTGGGTGGATAAAACGTACACGGTACGGACACACGGCGATGCAGTACTGACAACCAACGCACAGATCAGGATTGACATCAACAATTCCCGTGTCTTTGTCCACAAAAGACGCCCCCGTTGGACAAACTTGCACACAAGGGGCATTGGAACAATGCTGGCACGATTGGCGGAAGAATTCGTACTGAACGTTTGGAAATTCGCCATAAGGCTGGCTACGCAAGATTTCTAGACGAGAAACCCCTTCGGGGACGTTGTTGGTGTCGCGGCAAGCGTCCATACAAGCGGTACAACCGATACAGGCTTTTTCATCGTGTACCATGGCGTAGCGAATGGTTTTCTTTTCGTTCCCAGTCGCAAGGCTAAGTGAGCTAGTGGCTAACCCTGAGCCAGCCACAACCGCTAAGGCACTTGCACCTGAGACGAAGTCTCGACGGGAGCAACTCATTTTTTATCCTTAGCTTGTTCTACTTTGTTGTTTTCGTGAAGACGACCGTGACACTCCACACAGAGTTTTACACGTTGTTTTGGCTCAGTTGCCTTCATTGGTTCAGTTTCTGGGTGAAGTTTGTGACAGTTCACACATGCCATCTTGGTCGCATGGACATCGTGAGCCCAGAACGTTTCACGCAATTTGTCAGGATTATGGCAGGCAAAGCAGACTTGGTTTTGCTCGTGCGGTGTGCGTTCAAGATCTTGGTTTTTCGCTTTACCAAGCTCGTTAAATCGCATCACATCTTTCACACCTTTGCGGTGGCTTTCAGAAATATTACCGTGGCAGTTCACACAAGTTAATGGTTTGCCTGTGTTTGGGCTAACCGTCTCTTTCTGAAAATGTTTGCCTTTATGCTCAAAACTGGAAAAACGTCCGTGACAGTTCACGCAGTATTTGTTTGGATCTCGGCGAGCATCTTTTGCCATCGTGGCATCATCAACAGTTTCTTCCCACATTGATTTCGGCAGCGGAGGCATCTCTGCCATCGAGGTTGATGTCATTGCAAAAAATCCCGCTAAAGTGACCGCTTGTAGTAGGGCAAATCGCCCTACTTTTGAGATGATATTTTTCATAGTAACCTCAACTTATGGATTATTTCGCATCTGCTGGAAGTAAACCTTTTTTCTTCGCTTCTTCTTCCCATTGAGGTACTACGGTGCGTAAAAACTCTTCTTTCTCACGCTTACCTTTTGCATAGTCGATTCCCATTACCGCTTGGGCTTTCTCTTTTGTTGAGATATCTGGAACTTCGATTTCATGAGTAATGCCGTGAATTGCTAGCACACGAGCGAGTTTAGTACGAGCATCGGCCGCTTTGTCTAAGCCAGTGCCAAGCACTCGCAATAACACATCAGGGGCGTGCATATGTCCACCGTGGCTTGCTGCTGAGTAGTCCCAACGCCATTGAGCGTGGCGAATATCTTGTAATGCGGCTTTCATTTCTTCTTCAGTTGCACCCGCATCCCAAGCAGCTTTCGCTTCAAAGTGAGCACGTACAATTTGATCTTCTAAACGGATCATCACGTCTTTCACTTCTTTTTTATGGGCTTTCACACGTTCTTGTAAGCTCTCTTTGCTTTGTTCGTGACAGGTTTTACAAGTGAATTCGAAGTTATCAAATGGATTGCCAATTTTGTGATCGGTATAGATCTTGCCATCTTTGCTTTCTACTTTTGGCATATGGCAGTCAATACAAGTCACCCCATTTTTGCCATGTGTCCCTAATGACCAAATTTCAAAGTCTGGGTGTTGAGCTTTCAACATTGGTGCTTTTGACAGAGAGTGTGTCCAATCTTTGAAATCAATGTCGTCATAGTATTTTTCGATGCTGTCCACATCTACCCCATTATCCCATGGAAAAGTGACTGCTTTGGTTTTTCCAGCGAAGTAGTATTCCACGTGGCAGTTGGCACAAACGGCAACACGTTTACCGTGTTTGTCGAGTTGGTCAAATTTCCAACCAACCGTTTCTAATGCACGTAAAACATGTGGGCGTGCAACACGTAGAGCTGGCTTTCCGTCTTGGAATTCTTTTGAGGTCGTATCGTGACAATCTGCACAGCCGATAGCGTTCACCATTTCGGCACCGTATTTCGCCCATTTCGCATCAAAATAGCCATCTTCGCCTTTTTCTGCAATTAAACGTGGAACATCAGGGCCTTTACAAGCCCAGCACGCCATAGATTGCGGGCCAGAGTCGCCATCTTTTGGAGCTCCCGTACGTAAAATGTTACGGACATCGGTAATCGCATAGTAGTGACCGCGTGGTTTGTTGTAATCGTGTGAGAATAAATATCCCCCCCAAAGCACCACCATACGAGGATCTTCTTCAAGGGCACTATCAACTTGTTCAGAATCTTTTGTTGCAACCCAAGATTGGTATTGGAGTGGATATTTCTCTGCAAAGGTATGGTTTGCAGATTCAATTTTAAGATCAGGTTTTGGTCCTTCATAACTGGCGGGCACACCTGCCCACGCCATTGATAAACACCCTAACGTCGTTGTTAAAGCCAACAGGCTATTTTGAAGTTGTTTGCTAACGTGTTTCACGAGAGCCTCCCCACACAGTAAAGTAAATGATAATTTTTCTTATTTAAAAACAATAAGATAAATGAATATAACTTGATTGTGAGCGTAATGAAAAACCGACAAATTTGCTAGTGCATAAACACGTAGTTTTTTGAACTGTGTCAAATTTTGAGTGAATAAATATCACTTTTCTGTAAGGCATTTTTAATAAGTACAAAAGATAAACAGATACAGTATTGTTCAGTTCATTGAAACAGGCCTCGATGAGTATCGAGGTATCTACTTAGCGATTCTATGTATCTCGTTTGTTTTAGGGTAATTTGCAAAAAATTGCTGTGATCTCACCGCTTGTTGCGTAAAAGGCGTTGGCGAGTTAAGCAACCTATATTAGAATAAGCACTTTTCTATTTAACTAACCAGAGAACTTAAAATGAACTCAAACCGTAGTTTACTGATTATGGGTTTACTGCTTGTGTCGTTCTTGATTTTTACGCAATGGCAACAGGATTATGACCCTGAAATCCAAGCTCAAAAACAAGCCGCCATGGCACAACAGCAAGCCGCTCAACAATCGAGTGATGTCCCTGCTTCTTCTAATTCAAATTCTGCGATCAATCAGCAAGCGACTCAAGGAAAAACCATTGTCCTTGAAAGCGATGTGTTACGTTTAACCGTAGATACCTTAGGTGGTGATGTTGTGGATTCTGATCTATTAAAATTCAATTCGGAATTGCACTCAAACACGCCTTTTGCACTTTTACAAAATAATGACAAAGTGCTCTATGTTGCTCAAAGCGGTTTAGTCGGTAAAAACGGGATTGACACCAACGCAGGTCGTGCACAATATCAAGCCACAGCGGATAAATTCGTATTGGCGGAAGGTGAAGATACGCTAAATGTTCCACTTGTTTTGGAAAAAGATGGCGTAACCTATACCAAAACGTTCACGTTAAAACGTGGTAGCTATGACATTGCAGTAAACTATACGATCAAAAATGATACTGGCGAAACGCTTGAGGTACAGCCATATGGTCAAATTAAGCACAGTTTAGTGGAAAATTCAGGCAACTTTGCAATGCCAACCTATACTGGGGGGGCTTACTCTTCATCGGAAGTAAACTATAAAAAATATAGTTTCGATGACATGGCGAAAGCAAATTTATCGATTGATACCAAAGCAGGTTGGGCTGCGATTTTGCAACACTATTTCGTCTCAGCATGGATCCCAAATCAAGATGCAGAGAACAACCTTTACACCCGTACAGGAAACGGCGTTGGTACAATCGGTTATCGTGGTCCAATTACACAAGTTGCACCAAATAGCGAAGTCACGATCAAATCAAATTTATGGACAGGTCCAAAAGATCAAAATGCGATGGAGCAAGCGGCCAATCACTTTGAGTTAACCGTGGATTATGGTTGGGCATGGTTTATCGCAAAACCATTGTTCTGGTTACTGACCAATATCCAAAAACTCGTAGTGAACTGGGGCTTAGCCATTATCTGTGTAACGATTGTGGTGAAAACCATTCTTTATCCGCTCACTAAAGCACAATACACCTCAATGGCAAAAATGCGGATGTTACAGCCGCGTATTCAAGAAATGCGTGAGCGTTTCGGGGATGACCGCCAACGTATGAGCCAAGAGATGATGAAACTCTACAAAGAAGAAAAAGTGAACCCAATGGGTGGTTGCTTACCAATTCTTCTACAGATGCCGATTTTCATCGCACTATATTGGACCTTTATGGAGGCGGTAGAGCTTCGCCATGCCCCATTCTTCGGTTGGATTCAAGACTTGTCTGCACAAGATCCATATTACATTCTGCCGTTATTAATGGGTGGCTCAATGTTCTTGTTGCAAAAAATGTCACCAACACCAGTGGCTGATCCAATGCAGCAAAAAGTGATGACCTTCATGCCAGTATTATTTACGGTGTTCTTCTTATGGTTCCCATCAGGCTTAGTGCTTTACTGGTTGACGTCTAACTTAATTACGATTGTTCAACAATGGTTGATTTACCGTAATTTAGAGAAAAAAGGCTTGCATACTCGAGCCAAGAAATAATTCACAGATAAAACCTGCGTTACCGCAGGTTTTTTACATTCTCAGCTCGCAAGCGGTCAGTTCCGTTCAATAATTTGCAAAAAAGGTTGCGGAACGGACCGCTTGTATGACAGGAAGAGGAATATGTCTGAATGCCCTTGCCAATCTGGATTAAGCTACCAAATGTGCTGCGAGCCTTTCCATTTACAACAGAACGATCCAGATACCGCCGAACAATTGATGCGCTCCCGCTATACTGCGTACACACAACGCAATATTGAATACATTGTGGCAACAACAGTACCACATCAGCAGGCACAGCTTGATCAAGCCGCAATGAAACAGTGGGCAGAAACCACTCATTGGGTAGGATTAGAGATTATTGAACACAAATCGAATATCTCTAAGATTCATTCAACGGTAGAATTTAAAGCGATGTTTCAAACGCCAAACGGCATTGAGAGCCACCATGAACATTCACTTTTTGTGAAAATAAATGGGCGGTGGTATTTTGTTGATCCCACCGTGCCACTCCCTACTCAAAAACAACCTTGTTTTTGTGGATCGGGGAAAAAGTTTAAGCATTGTTGTGGAAGCCGTTAATCATAACAAGCGGTCAGTCCCAAATTATTTTTTGCAAATGAAAAAGGCATCTTATTAAGATGCCTTTTGTATTATTCACAATTTATTTATTTTTTAATAAATCACGAATTTCAGTTAATAGTTTTTCTTCAGCTGTTGGCTCAGGTGTTTTCTCTGGCTCTGGAGCAGGGGCTTTCTTCAAGTTATTAATGATTTTCACCATTGCAAATACGGCCATTGCAATAATTAAGAAATCAAAGACGTTTTGAACAAATGCACCGTATTTTAATGTTACGGCTTCTGCACCACCTTGTGCTTCTTTTAATACAATAGCAAGATCTTTAAAATCTACACCGCCGATTAATAAACCGATTGGTGGCATAATCACATCACTGACTAAAGATGAAACGATTTTACCAAATGCACCACCAATGATCACACCGACAGCTAAATCAACGACGTTGCCTTTTACCGCAAATTCACGGAACTCTTTTAATAAACTCATATTGTTTTCCTTTTGAATATCAAGAATTCGTCACGAAGACGAGCGAAAAAAATTATAAGTGAAGAAAAAGAGATGAGTAATCTTTTTTAACTTAATTTACTCAATTTACTCACAAATTCTGAAACAATTTGCCAGTCAGTATATTCATATTCTTGGCGAGTATCGGTTTCGCCGCCGGTGATTTTCATAATAAAACGAATCATAACACGGTCGAACCAGCGGTAACGTGGATAACGTAATGCCCCTGCAAAAACCTGAACTAATTGTGGTTGCCATGAGATTCGTTTTAAAAGTTTACGCGTATAAACATTTGTTTCAGGGCTATTTTTATTTGGTTTACGGGCGGTGAGATTGACACTATAAAAGGCAGATCTTTTCTGATTAAGCAAAACAGAATGTTTTGCAACAAATTTTTCTAAAAGGGGATCAAAATGCCCATAGCGAATGGAGGCACCAATCACGATGCAATCAAAGGAAGCCAGTTCCTCTGACGAGATGTCTGCCGTTTCACGCAAACAAAGTGTGGTAATCTCACCTTGCCATTCTCTGGCGATTTTTTCAGCAATTTTACGTGTTTGTCCGTCACGGGTAAGATAAAAAATTACGGTTTTCATTCAGTTATTTCTCAATACAAGCGGGCACTTTTTATAAAAATTTTACAAATAAAAAAGCAGAAGGGCGTTTTCACGCCCCGTTGAGAATGGAATTTTACCTGAAGTTGAATCAGGATGAAATTAGCTAAATAAGTTAGCAAGGTATTTTGAAAGCGTCATTCCACTTAAAATCGCCATTCCGACTACCACGATAGCCCCTGAAACCGTCATCCAAACAGGGTGTTTGTAGTCACCGACGATGTTGGTTTTATAGGCAGCAAGCAGAATTAAACCGAGTGAAATAGGTAAAATTAAGCCGTTTAAGGTGCCGACAAATACCAGCACTTGGGCGGGTCTGCCAATAAAGGCAAGCACGAAGGTCGAGATCACGATGAAAGCAATGATCCACAGGTTTTTATGTTTTTCAATTTTAGGTGAGAAGGTCGTGATAAATGACACGGAAGTGTAAGCCGCACCGATCACTGAAGTGATGGAGGCCGCCCAAATCACGATGCCGAAAATGATTAAGCCAACATTCCCCGCAACGTGTGAGAATGGCGTAGCAGCAGGATTTTTCGGATCTAAGGTGATGCCTTGGCTGACAACACCAAGTACCGCCAAAAACAGTACAACTCGCATCACAGAAGCGATTAAAATCGCTGACACAGAACTTTTGCTGACTTCGTTTAACGATTCTTTGCCTTTCACTCCAGCATCAAGCAAACGGTGAGCTCCAGCAAACGTGATATAGCCTCCAACTGTGCCACCCACTAAAGTCACAATCGCAATGACGTCTAATTTTTCTGGAAGAAAAGTGTGGGTCACGGCATCGGCAATCGGTGGGTTGGATTGCACTGCTACATAAATGGTTAAAGCGATCATCACAAAGCCCATCAACTGTGCAAAACGATCCATTGCCTTACCTGCTTCTTTGAATAAGAAGATCCCAACGGCAATCGCCCCGCTGATCAACGCCCCCGTTTCGGCGGATACGCCCGTCAGAATATTCAGCCCAAGTCCCGCTCCGCCAACGTTGCCGATATTAAAGGCTAAACCGCCCATTACAATCAATGCGGCGAGAAAATAGCCCGCCCCAGGTAACACCGCATTGGCGATGTCCTGTGCTTTCTTTTCTGAAACTGCGATGATCCGCCAAATGTTGAGCTGAGCCCCGATGTCGAGCAAAATTGAGAGCAAAATCACAAAACCGAAACTCGCTGCAAGGGTTTGGGTAAAGGTGGCTGTTTGGGTCAGAAAGCCTGGACCGATGGCGGATGTCGCCATCAAAAAAGCGGCACCAAGTAAGGCATTACGATTGTTTGACATTGTGTTTTCCTTTTATTGTTATGGTTGAATTTGAATATGGCGTTCTGCAAGAGCAATGCGGATTTTTTCTGCAAATTCGACGGCGTGAGCCCCATCGCCATGTAGGCAAATGCTGTCGGCTTGGATCGGAATGGTAAAACCTTCCACGGAAGTGACCGCTTGTTGTTCCACCATTTGCAGCACTTGGGCAATCGCCTTTTCATCGCTTTCAACTAACGCATCGGGGCGGGTGCGTGGTACAAGCGATCCGTCTGCAAGATAGTGGCGGTCAGCAAAGACTTCAGCAATCACGCCTAAACCAACTTCGGCAGCAACGGTCAGCATCAAACTGCCCGATAAGCCCATCAACTTTAAATTGGGGTCGAAGCCTTTCACGGTTTCTGCAATCAAGCGAGCCAAGGCAGGATCTTTCGCTGCTTGGTTATACAACGCCCCGTGCGGTTTGACATAATGCAACGGTACATTTTCCGCTTGGCACAAGGCTCTGACCGCCCCAAGCTGATAGCGTAAACAGGCTTTGAGTTCATCATCAGGCAAGTGCATGGGAGTACGCCCAAAATTTTCTCGATCAGGGAAACTTGGGTGAGCTCCCACTCGCACACCATTTTCTTTTGCCCAGTGAATAGCTTGTCGCATTTCGTTGTAATCGCCGGCGTGTAGCCCACAAGCCACATTCGCCGAGCTAACTAGCTGCAATAAGCGTTCATCATTGCCACAACCTTCGGCAAGATCGACATTCAAATCAACGTGTTTCATTGACTACTCTCCGGATTTGGTTCAGATAATTTGCATTTTTTTGGTGAAATTCGACCGCTTGTTCACGACTAACTTGCTGAAAATAGATTGTGCGACCAAACGGATTTTGTGCAAGACGCCCTAAATCTGCTTGGATCACGCAAGCTATTTTCGGATAGCCGCCAGTGGTTTGGGCATCCGCCATTAACACAATCGGTTGCCCATCAGGCGGCACTTGCACTGTTCCCGCTGGGGCGGCGTAAGAGAGCATTTCAAGCGGTTGGTTTAGGGATAATTTTTGCGAACCTGCCAAACGATAGCCCATTCGGCTGCTGTTCGATTGCAACACCCAACCTTGCTGCCAAAATTGCTGTTGGCTCTCGGGGCGAAATTCTTCATATTCAGATGACGCCGTGGCATAAATGCGGTTGGTAAATGCAATTGGTTCAATGCCAAGAGTACTAAGTGTCTCGGCATTGCGAGCAGTCGGTAAGTGGTCGCCTGCTTTGATTAATCTTCCTTCAAAACCGCCGAACGCCGCTTTGAGATCGGTACTGCACGAGTTCAACACTTTGGGGACTAAGAAACCGCCAGCAACGCACAAGTAACCGTAGTTACCCATTGTTGCTCGTTTGATGGTCAAGGTTTGGCGGGCTTTGGCGGTATAACGCCAGTAGGAATAGACTGGTTCACCGTCTAATTCCGCATCAAACATTGCACCGGTGAGGCAAAATGGTGTATCGCAGTCGAAAGTGAGTGTTAGTCCGCCCATGGCAATTTCCAGTGCGGCAGCGTTTTCTGCATTTTTTAGCAACAAATTACCCGCTTGTAAGGCAAGTGGATCCATCGCCCCAGCGTGCCCAATGCCAAAACGGCGTATCCCATAACGCCCCAAATCTTGAATATGTGCGAATGCACTGATATTGACGACATAAATCATAGTTGGATACTCTCTGCAATAAAACGCACTTGATCGCCTGCTTGCAGCAATACTGGCGGGTTTTGGCGAAGGTCGAACAGTGGCATTTCGGTTCGGCCGAGCAGTTGCCACCCCCCAGGGGAAGTGAACGGGTAAACACCCGTTTGGCTGCCGCCAATTCCCACTGAGCCTGCAGGCACTCGGGTTCTCGGCACATCACGGCGTGGCGTGTGTAGGTTTTCAGGCAAGCCACCTAAATAAGGAAAGCCGGGTTGGAAACCCATCATAAAGACGGTGTAAGTCGCTTGTGTATGGCGGCGAATAATGTCTTCTGGTGTCGTTTGGTGGAATTTTGCAACATCTGCCAAATCTTCGCCAAACTCACCACCGTAATGCACGGGAATTTCAATCAATCTACCTTGGTAGTTTGGTGTTTGGTTGGCGATTTGTTGCCAGAGTTGCTGTAACTGCTGTTTGAGTTGGGTCGTATCGGCATGGGGAGCGTGATAAATCGTCACGTTGTTCATACCCACCACGGCTTCTTGCACAGTCGCAAGCGGTTCGGCGTGGTCGGCAAATAGCCATAACCGTTGCTGTTTTTCGAGTTCAGCAGGTGGGGCAAGGGTGCAAAGCAGAGAATGCTCACTGGTATGGTGAATTTGCATACAAAAACCTTGTTAATAAAAGGATGAAAATGTTTTTACGCTGTTGCAAATTTGTTGTCAATAAAATAGAAAAGAAAATGTGGAAGATGTGAAAAGGATCACAAAAAATAGGGCGTATTGATTACGCCCTATTTGCAAAAAATGGTGCAGAACTCACCGCTTGTTACATCAACGCCGACACATATTTCAGCATCACGCCCGCCGCAATCGCTGAGCCGATAACGCCTGCAACATTTGGGCCCATTGCGTGCATCAGTAGGAAGTTTTGGTGATCTTCTTCCAAGCCGATTTTGTTTGCGACCCGAGCCGCCATCGGCACTGCCGACACGCCAGCTGCTCCAATCAACGGATTGATCGGTTTGGTTGGGTTGAGTTTGTTGAGCAATTTCGCCATCAGTACACCGCTTGCTGTGCCGATCCCAAAAGCAACCACGCCGAGTAGTAAAATGCCGAGAGTTTGCGGTTGCAGGAATTTATCAGCAACTAATTTTGAGCCGACAGATAAGCCGAGAAAGATGGTAACGATGTTGATCAATGCATTTTGGGCGGTGTCGTTCAAGCGTTCTACCACGCCGCTTACTCGCAATAAATTACCGAAGCAGAACATGCCGAGCAGTGGTGCTGCATCGGGCAATAACAATGCAACTAATAACAGTAACACAATCGGGAATAGGATTTTTTCACGGTTGCTAACATTGCGAAGTTGCACCATTCGGATTTTACGTTCTTGTTTGGTGGTCAAGGCACGAGCGATTGGTGGCTGAATGAGTGGTACCAGTGCCATATAGGAATAAGCCGCGACCGCAATTGCTCCGAGCAGTTCAGGGGCAAGTTTGCTCGCTAAATAGATTGCCGTTGGGCCGTCTGCTCCGCCGATAATCCCAATCGCTGCAGCTTGCGGCAGGGTGAAGCTCATCACGCCTGTCCAATTTAGCAATAATGCCCCGATGATGGTGGCAAAAATCCCGAACTGAGCGGCTGCGCCAAGTAACAAGGTGCGAGGGTTAGCAAGTAGTGGCCCGAAATCGGTCATTGCACCCACGCCCATAAAGATGATGAGCGGTGCCACACCGTAGCCGATCGCCACTTTGTAAAATAACGCCAGCACGCCTGCGGTGTATCCCATATCGCCTGCCAACACTTCCAACTCATGTTGTACGGACGGCAACGCATTTGCCAAAGCAACTTTGATTGCCGTTGGATCCGCTGCACTTTGCAGTTTGCCTGCCACAATCGCAAGCTGTTCTGTGGTGCCGTGATGGAGCAGATTATCTAATGCGGTCATCGCCAAGCCCGCTTCGGGAATGTTCGAGAGCAAGCCCCCAAAGCCGATCGGTAGCAGTAATAGCGGTTCAAATTTGCGGGCAATCGCTAACCAAAGTAGCACAAGGCTGACAATCAGCATCACTGCTTGCCCAAAGCTGAGATGCATAATGCCCATTCCTTGCACTAATGCCAAAATACTTTCCATATCGACCTCGTTAGCCTAATGTCATCAAGGTTTGACCCACGGTAACCACATCGCCGCCTTTGACTTGAATACCTTGCACCGTACCCGCTTGGCTAGCACAGATTTGGGTCTCCATTTTCATCGCTTCTAAAATCAGTAACGGCTCGCCTTCTTTGACTTGCTGCCCTTCGTTTACCAACACTTTCCAGATATTACCTGCCATTGGTGCAGTTACTGGCACGCCTGCCGCAGTCGGTTTTGGTGTTGGGGCTGGGATTGGCGTTTGGGCAGGTGCGGCAGCAGGTTGAATATCGCCCACTTCGCCGCCTTCCGACACTTTCACCACAAAGGCTTTGCCTTCTAATTCAACGGTATAAACCGCCGAGCCACCAGTGTTGGTATTTGCAGATTTTGGTGCGGAACTGACCGCTTGTTTTGCCGTTTCAGCTGTTGGAGCGGGCTCAAAGGCGTCTGGATTGCCACGATTTTCCAAGAATTTCCAGCCAATTTGTGGGAACAACGCCACGATCAATACATCATCAATCGCATTTTCTGCTAATTTAATGCCTTTCTCTTTCGCTTGTTGTTGGATGTCTGTGGATAATTTGTCCATTTCCGGCGGGAGATGATCGGCGGGGCGATCGGTAATCGGTTCGCCACCTTCCAATACTTTGGCTTGCAGTTCCGCATTCACAGGGGCAGGTGTGCGACCGTATTCACCTTTGAGAATGCCCGCCGTTTCTTTCGCGATGGTTTTGTAACGTTCGCCCATTAACACGTTGATCACCGCTTGAGTTCCCACGATTTGCGAAGTTGGGGTAACAAGCGGGATATAACCAAGATCTTTTCGCACACGCGGAATTTCTTGCAGTACTTGATCCAATTTTTCAGAGGCATTTTGTTGTTTGAGCTGTCCTTCAAGGTTGGTCAGCATTCCACCTGGCACTTGAGCCACTAAAATACGGCTGTCAGAACCACGCAGTTGCCCTTCAAATTTGGCATATTTTTTACGTACATCACGGAAGTAAGCGGAAATTTTTTCTAAACGAGAAATATCCAACCCCGTATCAAACGGCGTGCCCTGTAAGGTCGCTACCAAGGCTTCGGTTGCAGGGTGTCCGTAGGTCCCACTCATTGATGAAATCGAAGTATCAATACCGTCTACACCCGCTTCGACCGCTTTCAACAAAGCCATTTCCGCCATACCTGTGGTAGCGTGGCAATGTAAATGCAGCGGTACATCATATTTCTGCTTGATGGCTCGCACCAAGGTTTCCGCTTCCATCGGACTCAAAATGCCCGACATATCTTTGATCACCACCGAATCGACGCCAATTTCCAGTAATTGCTCGGTGAGTTCGAGCCAGGTGTTTAAATTGTGCACAGGGCTAGTGGTATAACTCAATGTGCCTTGTGCGTGCCCACCATTGCGTTTCACCGCTTGCAACGCCTGTTTCATATTGCGAGGGTCGTTCATCGCATCAAATACACGGAACACTGACATACCATTTTTCACCGAACGTTCGACAAAACGATCGACCACGTCATCTGCGTAATGGCGATAGCCGAGCAGATTTTGACCACGCAGCAACATTTGTAGCGGGGTTTTTGGCATCGCTTTTTTCAGCTCACGCAAGCGTACCCAAGGATCTTCGCCTAAAAAACGAATACAGGCATCAAAAGTCGCCCCGCCCCATGCTTCCAAAGACCAATAGCCAATATCATCCAACTCTTTGGCAATCGGCAGCATATCATCTAAACGCAGACGGGTTGCAAACAAGGATTGATGTGCATCACGCAACACCACATCAGTAATCGCAATTTTTTTCGCTTGAGTTGTCATAGTTTTTCTCCAAATTCAAAATTATTTCAGTCCTTGCTGACGGCGATGATGGGCAATCGCGGCCACGATCACAGGGCGTAAATGGTCAAAATCGGTCGGGGGAACAGTTTGAGTGGTTGGGGGGGAAACGGCGGGCGTTTCGAGAGGTTCAGGAAAGAAGCGGTTGACTAACGCAGACATCAGCTGAATGGCATAAATCAAAATCAGCAAAAACAGCATCACGAACCCAACGCCTGCAAACATTAAGTTTAGCCCTTCTTGTAACAGTTCAGTATTGGTCATTTCTCATTACTCCCTCAATGAAATGGGCTTATCTTACCTGATTTGGAAATGATTTCTGTGGCATAGCTCACATTTTGCAAAATTTTTTGAAAAAGTGACCGCTTGTTGATCTAAATCATCAATACAAGCGGTCGGTTTCAGCAAATTTTTTGCAATTTAGCAGATCGCCCCCCCTACAATTTGCAGATCATGTTCGGTATGCAACGCCGTTTCGACCGCAATATTCAAGCCTTTCACTAAGGTATCGAGTGCCATTGTTGGTGCATTGCGATGCTGCACGCCTTGTTCTGGCAAAAAGGGAATATGGATAAAACCACCGCGTGTTTGGGGGAAATTTTCGGCGAGAAAATGGAGCAAGCCAAACATTGCGTGGTTGCAAACGTAGCTGCCCGCTGAAAGGGAAAGCGAAGCAGGAACACCTGCGTTTTTGACCGCTTGTACCATCGCTTTAGCGGGTAAAGTAGTGAAATAGGCGGCAGGAGCGTGGGGAACGATGGCGGTATCGATCGGCTGATTGCCTTGATTATCTGGGATTGACGCATCGTTCAGGTTGATCGCAACACGTTCGATTTCAATCGATGATCGCCCGCCCGCCTGCCCGATGCAAATTACCACATCAGGTTGCAATGTTTGGATTTTTTCTCTCAATACATCAAGGGAGCGATCAAATACGCAAGGCAGCTGTACGGCATCAATATGCGGTTGTTTGGCAAGGATTTTTGCCACCTCCCATGATGGATTGATGTTTTCTCCCCCAAAAGGCTCAAAACCAGTGATTAATACTTTTTTCATTTTGTTTACTCTTTGTTTACATTAAATTCATTTTTGTGCTAGTTTATTGAGCGATTATAACACTAATAAGGAGCCAAACCGATGCAAAAAACAACATTCATACTCAGTGCAGCCGCAGCTTTATTATTCAGTCAATTTTCCTTTTCTGCCGTGGTGCCAGAAGGGACAAAGCTGCGAGCGAAACAGGAAATTGTGATCAACAACGGTGCAGAGCCAACTTCACTTGATCCACATAAAGTAGAAGGTATTCCAGAAGCGGTAATCACCCGCCAGTTGTTTGAGGGGCTGGTGGTGAGAGATCAAAAAGGCAACATTCAGCCAGCTGTGGCGGTCAGTTGGGAAAGCAATGAGAATTTCACTCAATGGACATTCAAACTGCGTGAAACAACGTGGTCAAACGGCGAGCCGCTAACAGCAGAAGATTTTGTCTATTCGTGGCAACGCCTAGCTGACCCAAAAACTGCCTCGCCTTATGCAAGTTACCTCGAAAAGCTCAAATTAAATAATGCCACAGAGATTATTGCAGCTAAAGTTGCCCCACAAGAACTCGGCATTAAAGCCCTTGATGCTCACACATTACAACTCAATTTAAGTTCGCCTGTGCCTTATCTCCCAGCAATGTTGGTTTCACACTCACTCGTGCCGTTACATAAAGCCACGGTGGAAAAATTTGGTGATGATTGGATTAAAGTCGGCAATTTCGTTGGTAACGGGGCTTATGGTCTTGCAGAACGTGTGTTGAATGAAAAACTGGTCTTCACCCGCAATAAACAGTATTGGAACGACAAAGAAACGGTGATCGAAAAAGCGACTTTACTTTCCCTTGAGTCAGCCAATTCTGATGTGGCTCGCTATCGTGCCAACGATATTGATATGACCAACAACAGTATTCCTGTTGAACTTTATCCAAAACTCAAAGCAGAGCTACCAAACGAGTTGCACACCACTCGCACCATTGCGACCTATTATTACGTATTTAACAACCAGAAAGCCCCATTTAACGATATTCGAGTGCGTAAAGCATTGAATTTGGCATTGCAGAGGGATCTTATCACTGAGAAAGTACTTGGAATGGGGCAAACGCCAACTTATACCTACACTCCGAACTACATTGGAGGTGGCGAGAAAATCCAAACGCCTGACTATGCAGCCCTTTCTCAAGAAGAGAAAAACAGACAAGCGGTGGCGTTATTAAAAGAAGCGGGCTTTGATAAAAACAATCCGCTGAAATTCACCTTACTTTACAACACCTCTGAAAACCACAAAAAAGTAGCGATTGCCGTCACATCGCTTTGGAAATCGAATACGGGGGATGCTGTGCAGGCGTCGTTGCAAAACCAAGAATGGAAAACCTTCTTAGAAGCTCGTAATCATGGTACGTTTGACGTAGCTCGTGCTGGATGGCAGGGGGAATATAACAATCCAACCGCATTTCAAAATAACTTCTTAACGGGCAGTTCCTACAACGATGCCAAATTTTCAAGCAAGAAATTTGATGAGTTGGTGGAAAAATCCTACTACGCTAAAACCGACGCAGAACGTAGTGACGTTTATGCCCAAGCAGAACAGGCGTTACTGGAGGAATTTCCGCTTGTCCCTGTGTATAACTATGTAAACGTCCGTTTGGTCAAACCTTATGTGAAAGGCTTTACCACCACCGATCCGCAGGATTACTACTACATTCGTAATCTCTACTTGACAGAGTAGTTGGTAAAATTTTGCTAAAAAATGACCGCTTGTCTTGAGGGTTGGTTCTTAAAACTAAAAGTTTTCAGATAAGCTCTCAAGACAAGCGGTCACTTCCTACAGGAATTTTGCAAATGCGGTGAGATTAGATACTGAAAGATGAGCCACAACCACAAGTTGAACTCGCATTTGGATTGCTCACCACAAAGCGAGAGCCTTCAAGCCCTTCTACATAATCGACTGTACCACCAATTAAGTATTGCAAACTCATGGGATCAACTACTAGCCCAACATTTTGATTTTCAATAGTTAAATCGCCATCATTAACTTGATCATCAAAGGTAAATCCATACTGGAAGCCACTGCAACCACCACCTGTGATGTAAACACGTAAGCGTAAATTTGGATTATCTTCCCCTTCAATCAAACTTTTTACCTTCTTTGCTGCTGCATCAGTGAAGGTTAAAGGCACTTGGATATCACTCATTTTTTGTCCTAGGTCAAATTTTTGGAAATGGTGCATTATCTATCAATTAGGGAGGCAGAGCAATAAGTAAAAAAGGGTGCTAATTAAAACAGTTCCTTGCTATACTACAGACAATATAAAAATTGGATTAATTAAATTTTCGTGGAAGTTTTTATGATAAATGAAAAAATTGAAAATAAGTATCAATCAGATGAGATTGACTTAGTCGAACTAATCAAGGTGCTATGGGATAAAAAATGGTGGATTGTGTTATCTGCTTTTTTTTGTGCAGCAATTGCGGGGATTTATGCCTTTACTGTAAAAGAGCAGTGGACCTCAAAGGCGGAGGTTGTCAAGCCTATGGCAGAGGATCTAGGTAGTTATTTTAGTATCCGCAAAGAATATGCCCGAATATTAGGCCAAGAATTTGATATTGAGTCATCATTTAATGTTATTTATGATAAATTTATTTTATATTTGAATTCATTAGATGAAAGAGAAAGATTTTTCTTAAAGTCAAATTATTATCAAAATATTGTGGCAGGAAAAGATGACAAACAAAAGCTTGAGTTTTTAAATGAAATACTGATAAATGATGTCAAAGTTATCAAACCAGACTCTAAAAAAAATCCTAAACAGCTTGGTGTAACTGTTCAGTTCACAGCAGAGGATCAAGTTTCTGCTCAGAGAGTTTTAAGTGAATATTTAAATTATATTAACAAATATACTTATGCATTAGAAATTAAAGATTTTTTAATATATTTTAATGAGTTAATAAAGGATTTAAAATATGAGCAATCTAAATTTGAAAGAGATTTAAATATCCAACGAAATATTAAGTTAGAAAACTTAAGTAATGCAGTTGAGGTGGCAAAAGTAGCTGGAATAAAAGAGTACTCTAAACCTCTGGATTCTAATAATAACATTGTGCAAAATATTGCTTTAAGTGATACAAAAATTCCACTTTCAGATTCTAAATTGAGTGATAGTCCTTATTTATTTATGTTGGGTGAGAAATATTTACAAGCACAATTTGATGTTATTGATAAAAGTAATATTGTTTATCCACCACGATATTATGAAATTAGATTTTTATTATCAGAGTTAGAACCGTTATTAGAAAAAGCACAGAATGAAGATGTGATGGTTTTTAGATACTTATCTTCGCCTAGTGTTCCTGTTACGCAGGATTGGCCTAAACGTTTAATTATATTGTTGATTGGTGCTATTTTAGGTTGTTTTTTAAGCATAGTGGTTATTTTATTCAAAAGAGTATTGGTTAAAAATGAAAAATATTAAGGTTATTATTGCAACACATAAAAAATATTTTATGCCTGAAGATTCTATTTATTTACCTGTGCATGTGGGCAAATTAGGGAAGGAATCTATAGGTTATCAAGGAGATGATACAGGGGATAATATTTCGAAAAAAAATCCTTTTTTTTGTGAGTTAACAGGACTTTATTGGGCTTGGAAAAATTTAGATGCTGATTATATAGGATTAATTCACTACAGACGATTTTTTAGTTTAAAGGGGTTTTGTGCAAGAAGAAATTTACCGATTGAAAAGTTATATTTAGATAGAATGGAAATAGAGCAACTATTAGATGAGTACGATGTAATTGTTCCTAAAAGGCGTAATTATTACATAGAAACGCTCTATTCACATTATGCTAATACACTGCATGCGGAACATTTAGATGTTACGCGCGATATTATTTCTGAGCTTTATTCAGACTATCTCGATAGTTTTGATAGTGTGATGAGACAGAGGGGGGGGCATATGTTTAATATGTTCATTATGTCAAAAACGTTAACTGAAAAATATTGTGAGTGGCTGTTTGATATTCTTTTTGAATTAGAAAAAAGAATTCCAGCAGAGAAGTATTCAGCATTTCATGCTAGATTTTATGGACGAGTGAGTGAGCTCCTATTTAATGTATGGCTAAAACAATATACTCAATCTAGTAATAACGGCATAAAGATTAAAGAAATTCCTTTTTTTTATGGTGAAAAAATTAATTGGTTTAAAAAGGGAAGTGCGTTTCTGCTTGCTAAATTTTGGAGGAAGAAATATGAAAAAAGTTTTTAGTATAATGTTATAAGATTCTCAGTTATGAAGAAAGATAATAAAAGACTATTAAACAATTTTTTTTCTTTAGTAGTATTACAGTTTTTTAATTATGTTCTGCCCTTTCTTACTCTACCTTACTTGGTTAAAACTTTAAGTGTTGATATTTATGGGCTAGTAGTATTTGCTCAATCTTTAATACTGTTTGTAAATATCTTCATAGATTGGGGATTTAATCTTTCTGCGACAAGGGATATCTCTATTCATAGAAATGATAAAGTTAAGTTAACCGAAATTTACAGTAGTGTTCTTGCTATTAAAGTTTTCATCACGCTAATTTGTTTTCTTATATTATGCGTAGTTGTATCTTCTATTCCCAAACTTGGATCGAACAGAGATGTTTATATTTTATCTTTTTTATGGGCTGTTGGGCAGGCAATATACCCTATTTGGTATTTTCAAGGCATAGAAAAGATGAAATATATTACATTGATAAATGTTAGCTCTAAAATTATTTTTACTATTTTGATATTTGTCTTTGTGAAAAGTGATGATGACTATTTATTAGTTCCTATATTTAACGGTCTTGGAAGTATTATAGCGGCTATAATATCTTTGTGGATAATTGGTAAGCTTATTAAGCAAAGCATAAAAATTCCTTCATTTAATGTTATTTGGATGTATTTTCAAGAAAGTTCATCATTTTTTCTTTCTAGGTTGTCTTTAAGTCTTTATACTTCGGCTAATACTTTTATTTTAGGTATAGCAACATCAACAACAATAGTTGCCTACTATTCTATTGCAGAACAACTTTATAAGGCATTACAGGCATTTTATTCACCGTTATCTCAAGTGTTATATCCTTATATTGCGAAAGAGAGAAATATAGTATTATTCAAAAAAATATTTATTTTTTCAGCTATTTTAAATTTACTTGGAATTATTGTGCTGTATTTGACTTCCGATTTTATTTTTGAGTTGTTTTTTTCGCAGAGAATAGGTGTTGAGAGTGTAAATGTATTTACAATATTTTTAATTGCTTCATTTTTTGTTGTTCCAAGCATATTGTTAGGTTATCCTTTTCTTGGGGCAATAGGTTATGCTAAATATGCAAATTTAAGTGTAATATATGGATCAGTACTTCATATTATTGGCTTGCTGATGTTATATTTTGCTGATTATATTACATTATATTCAGTGGCTTATATGGTGTTGCTAACAGAAATATTTGTATTAGTATATAGGGTTTTCATAGTATGGAGAAAAAACTTATGGGTAAAACAGTCATAACATATGGTACATTTGATCTTTTTCATATTGGACACTTAAAATTGTTGCAAAGGTTAAAACAATTAGGAGACAGATTGATTGTTGCCGTATCTACAGATGAATTCAATGAGGGAAAAGGAAAAAAAACAATGATCCCTTATTCACAAAGAGCTGAAATTGTACAAAATATAAAATGTGTTGATTTAGTTATTCCAGAAACAAGCTGGGAACAAAAATTGGTAGATGTAAAAAAATATGATGTAGATGTTTTTGCAATAGGAAATGACTGGGAAGGAAAGTTTGATTTTTTAAAAGAACATTGTGAAGTAGTATATCTAGAAAGAACACAAGGAATATCTTCTACTCAAATTAAACAAACATTAAAGACATTTACTATATCTAAAGATGAGATATTAAAGGCTTTTGAAATTTTAGAGCAATTAAAGAGAGATTTAGAATGAAGAAATTATTGAAACTTATTAAAGCAATTTTCATTGCTATGGGAGGATGGTGGATATATTTTTTTTCTGGATTTTTTCCTAGAAGTGAAATGAAAATAGTCTTTGGAGTTCATACAAATAGTCTATCAGGTAACGTGAAGGCTCTATATTTAGATTCTAATTATCAAAAGAATAAGACAAAAGTTTTTATTTATAAAAACAAAAAAGTTAGGAGTTATCTAAAAGAGCTAAATGGAGATTACATATATTATTCCGTTTTTAGTATTAAAGGTATATGGCATATTCTTACAGCAAAAAAATTTATTTATTCAAGTTATCCTTCAGATATTAGCTTTTGGCTCTCGAGAGGTGCTGAGCTATTTAATGTTTGGCATGGAACCCCATTAAAAAAGATAGAAAGAGACGTAAATACAGGGTTTTATGCAATAAAAAATAGATATGAAAGGATTTTGAAATTTATTTTTCCTTATCTGTATGCTAAACCGAATTTATTGTTAGTTTCTTCTGATTATGAAAAAAAGTGCTTTACTACAGCCTTTTCTGTGTCGGGGTCTCAGTTAGTTTTAGCATTTCCACCTAGATTAATTGAGTCAAGGAAAGATTACATCAATTCAATTAACAAAGATTCTATTTTATACTGCCCAACTTGGAGAGATGATAATTCATTTTCTTTTTATAAAAATTGTAACTTGAGTGATCTTAATGAACTTATGATAAAGGAAAATAAGCTTTTTATCATTAAAGCCCACCCTTCAGATAGTTCAGTTCATTTAGATAAGAAGTATAGTAATATTAAATTGGCAGATAGAACAGATGATTTTTATCAACTGGTAAAAAGGGCTTCCCTAGTTATTACTGACTATTCTTCTATAATGTTTGATTGTTTATATTGTAATATACCTGTGGCATTATTTTGTCCAGATATTCAAAATTATTTGAAGAATAGTAGAGAATTTTATTGTGAAATGAATCAACTTCCTTTTGCTGTTTATAAAAATTTAATTGATTTAGTTGCTTCTAAGGAGCACAAGCTCAATTCTGATAAGATACATTATTTTTCTCCCTATACTAATTTTTTGTAACATTTAATTTACATTCATATGAAAATACTAAGAGTATTTACTATTATTTTATTTCTTTCTCTTTGTGTCATGTCCATAGAAGGTTTATGGGAAATAAATGACTTTTTATTATTGGGATTGTTTGTTTTTTGGTTATTATTGGATGTAGTTACTTATCCAAAAAGAAGTTTTCTAAACTCTATAATTTTTATTACAATTTTATTTAATGTACTAGGTGTGTTTGCTATAGAGCATTCGGAATCATCCTATTATCTTTATGAAATTGAACAGTGGATTAGTTATACAGGAAGTATACCTGTATTATTTTTATTTCAGTCATTTTTCTTGCTTGGAATATATTTATTTATTGGTGAAAATAAAATTATTAATTTTTCTGTTAAAAATATTCAATATAAATCAATATTTTTATTATTACTATATTGTTTATTGATTGCTACATATTTGCTAATTATTGTACATAAACCGGCCCCTGTATTGAGTGTGGATAGATTTGTATATGATAAAGAAATTTTGGGAAGGTTCGGTCAGTTGACGAATGTTCTTTTTTATTTTTCTTTCGGTTTAGGTATTTTATTTTTTAAAGAAAAAAATAAGTTATATTTATTTTTGCTTTTTAGTATTCAACTTGCTTTTTTACTAAAGGGGCATAAATTTTGGAATTTAATAGAAATATTTTTTCTGTTCTTTATTCCCTATGTTTCTTATATTTCCAGAAAAAAAGTTATAAAAGTATTTTTCCTGCTTTTAATTTTTTTATTTATTTTAATTCTAACGGCAATAAATATTAACATATATTATTTTCCTAGTTTTGAGCCTATGGATTATGCAAGGCAACGTTTGTCTCAGGAGGGGCAACTTTGGTGGTCAACATTTTTAAATTATGAAAATGTTGTTAGGTTGAGTGAGTTGATTGATGAGTTTAAAATTTATTTTAGTTTGAATGAGTATAATCAATACGATATAGGAATGTATAAAGTTATGCAGCTTAATACAACTGAAGAGCGGTTTGAATGGAAGTTAGAAAGGCTTTCTAGATTTACATATTCAACCCCTGCGTTAATATATTATTATTTAGGCGGATATTTAGGAATGTTTTTCATGTTTATTTGCGGAGTGATTTCAGGTATTTGGCTAAGAATTGTGATTTACTGTATGGTTTATGGAGACTTGGTTATGTCATTACTACTAGCCAGGTTATTTTATATTTTGAGAAAGGCTGTGAAAGATGGGGATTTTTATAAGTTTTTTTCTACTGAATTTATTTTAATTTTTGTTACTATGTTTCTATTATGTTTTATACATAATAGAAATAGTTTTTTTAAAAATAAAGAGTTAATAGATTAGAGGGTTTTCTATGAAAAAATATGATTATTTAATTGTCGGTGCTGGGTTGTTTGGTTCAATTTTTGCTTATGAAGCCTCTAAGAGAGGAAAAAAGTGTTTAGTAATTGAGAAGCGAGATCATATTGGTGGAAATTGCTATACTCAAAATATTGAGGGTATAAATGTACATAAATATGGGGCTCATATTTTTCATACAAGTAATAAAAAAGTGTGGGATTATGTTCAAAATTTCGCAGAGTTCAATAGATTTACGAACTCACCAGTTGCTCGTTATAACGATGAGCTTTATAGCCTTCCGTTTAGTATGTTGACATTTAATAAAATGTGGGGCGTTGTTACACCTGAAGAAGCAAAAAAGAAAATTAAAGAACAGATAGAAAAGGAAAATATTACTGAAGCTAAAAATCTTGAAGAACAAGCTCTTTCATTGATTGGTAGGGATATTTATGAAAAATTGATTAAGGGGTATACAGAAAAACAGTGGGGGCGTAAGTGTACAGAACTCCCTGCTTTTATTATCAAGCGTTTGCCTGTTAGATATACTTATGATAATAACTATTTTTATGATACTTATCAAGGTATTCCTATTGGAGGATATACTGGAATTTTTGAAAAGATGCTAGAAGGTATAGACGTTAAATTGAATATAGATTTTTTTTCTGACCGTGAATACTATGAAGAACTTGCAGAAAATATTGTTTTTACAGGAATGATTGATGAGTATTTTGATTACCGATTTGGAAAATTAGAATATAGAAGCCTGAATTTTGATACAGAGATTTTAGATGTTGATAATTACCAGGGTAACGCTGTGGTTAATTATACTGAGTCAGATGTTCCATATACTAGAATCATTGAACACAAGCATTTTGAATATGGAAGTCAACCTAAAACTGTAATTACTCGAGAATATTCAAAGGAATATCAAGAAGGAGATGAGCCTTATTACCCTATAAATGATGAAAAAAATAATGAGTTATATTCTAAATATAAAAATTTAGCCGAACAAAAATCTAATGTGATATTTGGTGGGCGATTAGCTCAATACAAATATTTTGATATGCATAATATTATTGCGGAAGCACTTGATTGTGTAGAGAGACATTTTGCAGATAAATAAGGAATAGGCCATGAGTAAACAAATGCTATCAAAAGGTTTTTTAGCGTTTATCGATTTTATTTGTATTTTTATTTCTTTCGGATTGTCTTTATATATTTTGAAATTATTTGACTCTTCTATTTATAGATTTCTCCCTGAAAATGAAATAGAACGACGAATTATTATTCATTTCTTTATTAGCTTGGTCAGTGTTACTTGGTTCTGGATAAGATTACGTCATTACACTTACCGAAAACCATTTTGGTTTGAACTGAAAGAGGTCATTAGAACGTTAGTGATACTTGCTGTTGTAGAGTTATCTATTATTGCATTTTCTAAACTCCATTTTTCGCGTTATTTATGGGGGCTAACTTGGGTTATTGCATTAATCATTGTTCCTGCAGGAAGAATTTTGATTAAAAAATGGTTAGTTAAGAATAATTGGTATTTGAAAGATACTATTATTATTGGTTCAGGAAAAAATGCGGTCGATGCATATAATGCTTTGAGTAATGAAAGCTATTTAGGATTAAATATTCAGTATATTATAAGAACAAGTAACAAAGAGTTTGTGAATGATAATATTAAAGAAATCAAATTAGATGATGTTTGGAGTGTTATAGATCCTGACTCAACCCAATTCATTATTGCATTAGAAAATGGTGAAAGTGAGCAACGTGATATTTTGTTACGAAAATTGGCAAAGCATAAATGCCGATATATTTCTGTCATCCCAACTCTAAGAGGGCTTCCATTATATAGTACTGATATGTCTTTCTTATTTAGTTATGAGGTTATGTTACTCCGTATTAATAATAATTTGGCTAAACGCTCATCTCGATTTTTAAAAAGAGCAATGGATATTTTAGGTTCTATTTTTATTATGATCGTTCTATTTCCATTATTGTTAGTATTATACTTCCTAATCAGAAAAGACGGTGGAGATGCTATTTATGGACATACCCGAATTGGAAGAAACGGAAAATCTTTTTCTTGTCTAAAATTTAGATCGATGGTGGTAAATTCTAAGGAGGTGTTAGAAGAACTCTTAAATAATGATCCTAAAGCTAGAGAAGAATGGGAGAAAGATTTTAAACTAAAAAATGATCCTCGTATTACTAAAGTTGGCCACTTTATTCGTAAAACTAGCTTAGATGAGCTTCCCCAATTGTGGAATGTATTAAAAGGAGAAATGAGCTTAGTTGGTCCTCGTCCTATAGTTAAAGAAGAGTTGGAACGTTATAAAGGAGATGTGGACTATTATCTAATGGCAAAACCAGGAATGACTGGTTTATGGCAAGTTAGTGGTCGTAATGATGTTGACTACTCAACCCGAGTGTATTTTGATGCGTGGTATGTGAAAAACTGGTCTTTATGGAATGATATTGCGATTTTATTTAAAACCATTAATGTGGTATTAAAAAGAGATGGTGCTTACTGATGAAGTCTTTAAATACAAGTTATTTTTCTCGACTAGATCATTTAAGATTTTTTGCTGCAGCTTTAGTTCTACTGCATCATTTTAGAGGAAAAATATCATTATCTGCTATAACAGAAGTTAATTTAACCAACTATATTGAGTATATGTTTAGCTTTTGGGCTATTAATGGTTCAACGGGAGTTTCTTTATTTTTATTCCTTACTGGTTTTTTATTCTGCACAATTAGTGATTATGGTAGAAAAAAGATTAACTATGCAGGATTTGTTTATAACAGAGTTCTTAGAATATTCCCGTTATTAATTGTTATAATTTTTATTGTTATAACAATGAGTAGATCTGAGTCTACACCAATGGATATTTTTAGGGTTATTACTTTACAGCTTAATACAGGATCTCCACATGCATCTTGGGCTCAAAAATTTTATCCTGCAGCTCCTATATGGACAATAGGTGTCGAGTTTCAATTCTATTTGATATTTCCTTTTTTAGCTTTATTTTTATCAAAATATGGTAGTCGGTATTTAGCTTTATTGATAGTTCTCATGATATCCATTAGATATAATATGGAGGTTTTATCATCTAAACCAATGTATACTGATTTTTATCATTCTATTATTGGTAGAATGGATCAGTTTTTGGTTGGGATGTTATTTGCTGTTTGGGTAAATAAAGGATATTTCAATTGGTTAAAAAATAAGTTTATTGCAGTGTTTTTTAGTCTTTTAGTGTTCTTTGTTTTAATGTATGCCCTACCTTTTAGGGCAAAGGTATCCTATACTTATATTCACTTTACTGTTGAGGCTATTTTATGGGGTGTAATAGTAGTTGCTTATTTTTTGGTGGACATAAAAATACCGAGATTATTAGATTTATTGTTTTCAAAACTAGGTGAAATTAGCTTTTCTATTTATTTATTACATCTACCAATAGGTATGATGTTGAGTAAGTCTTTGAGTTTAGTTCCTCCGCAAAATATATCTGAATTATGTTTTCAATTTTTATTTAAGTTGATAGTAACTATTATAGTTTCATTTATAACATTTTATACTATAGAAAAACCGTTTATGAGCTTAAGGGTTAAGTATACTAAGTAGTTTTTAAATTAGAGCTAGTTAAAACCTAGCTCTTTTATCATTTAGTATTGCTTTTTTTAGGAAGTATAAATAGTATAAAAAAGTAAAATATACTTCCCGAATTATGAGCTAGGAATGTTTGACTGGTAAAGAATAGAGCACAGGATATGATGTGTATTATTCCAATTAGCCCTAATGTTTTTTCTTCTATGGATTGGGATTTATATCTTTGATATAAAAAAACTAGTGGTGTGAATATGATGGTTAGAATACTAAGCAAACCAAAAATCCCTTTTTTTACAAAAGAGTCTAGGTATTGATTATGTGCATCATTAAATTGTAATGTTGCTTTATGGATTACTTTATTGTGAATCTGTTGTTTTTTTAGTTCTATATATCCTTTACTTCCCCATCCTAAAATTGGTCTTTCTTTAATTCCTAAAGATGCTCCTTTCCACATATCAAATCGAGCCCCAAGAGAAGTGTGTCGATGATTTTTTTCCACGTAGTTTGTGATTTCTTTATGTGTTTTATTAATTCTTTGCATAACGTTAGTTTTCGGAACAATCACTACCGTAGTTATTAGTATTCCTAGGGTTAATGAAATTCCAATAGTGATTTTTTTATTTAAATTCTTATAAGAAAACCATAAAATAATACCCAGTACGACAGGCAATCCAACCCAGCCACCTCTTGCTCCAGTTAAGGCACTTGCTAATACACCAAATCCTGATGCGATTAGACAAAATACTAGCCATTTATAATTTTTCTTAATTCCCCAGTAAATTGAAATAGCGAGACTCATCATTGCCAGTGAAATAGCAATATCACCTGCTTGAATATGCATTAAATAGGGAAATGGTCTTTCTAGATTTAGATAAAACTTGTGGTAAATTGCAACGATTCCAGCTATGGCAGAACCAAGAGGAATACCATATAAAATTATCTTAATGTTGATCGGAAGCTCTCTAAACAATAATAACAAAGGCAAAAATAATAGCACTCTGCTTGGGTTATCAATTTCCCGCCAGCCATCACCATGAATAACAGCCGAAAGAGCAAAGGTCGAAAAATAAAAAACAAAAGCAAAAATAAGCCATTTATCTTCTCTAGTCGGGTTTAATTTTCTTTTTTCTACAAATAGATAATAAAAAAGATAAACAACACCGATAATAGCTAATGACATTGGGGCGTAGCTATAACCTTTTTTAAACGTGAGAACCGTAATAAAAAAAGAAAAAACGAGAGCGTTAATAAGCCAACCAATGTGTTTTTTTTCTATTCTACGGATAAATGGAACCATATAGAGCGCCTTGCTATAAAATAATTTGAGGCTATTTTAGCCTATTTCTGGCGTAAATTTTGTTACAATGCTGAAAATTTTGGTAGGAGATGTGATGAAAACCATTTTTGTAACAGGTGGGGCGGGGTTTATTGGCTCGGCGATGGTACGATTTTTGATTAATCATACAAACTGCCGTGTAGTCAATATTGATAAGCTCACTTATGCAGGAAATTTGGCATCATTAGCCAGTGTGAGTGAATGCTCTCGTTACCATTTTGAGCAAGTGGATATCTGTGCAAGCGGTCAGATTCTGGATCTTTTTTGCAAATATCAGCCCGATGCAGTCTTGCATTTCGCTGCGGAAAGCCACGTAGATCGCTCAATTGATCGCCCTGCGGCTTTTATTGAAACCAATATCATCGGTACTTATACTTTGCTTGAAGTGGCTCGTCAGTATTATTGCTCGTTGTCTGGAAGCAAAAAATCAGGGTTCCGTTTTTTGCACGTTTCAACTGATGAAGTCTTTGGTGATTTAGTAGAAAATGCAAAATTATTCGATGAATTAACCGCTTATGCACCAAGTAGCCCCTATTCCGCTTCGAAAGCGAGTGCTGATCATTTAGTGCGAGCGTGGCATCGTACTTATGGTTTGCCTGTCCTGATCACCAATTGTTCTAACAACTATGGCTATTTTCAGTTTCCCGAAAAGCTAATTCCGCTGACGATTCTCAATGCGTTGCATGGCGAGCCCATTTCAATTTATGGCAAGGGCGATCAAATTCGAGATTGGCTGTTTGTGGACGACCATGTCAGGGCGTTGTATCTAGTGCTAGAAAATGGACAAATTGGCGAAACCTATGCGATTGGCGGTGGGAATCAGCTCACTAACCTACAAGTTGTTGAACAGATTTGTGAACAACTCACTTTGGCAAAAAATTTTGCGGAACTGACCGCTTGTTATCCAGAAACAGCGGCGATTTCCGATTTCAAAATTCAAATTCAGTTCGTAGAAGATCGCCCTGGGCATGATAAGCGTTATGGTATGGATAGTTCAAAAATTCAACACGAACTTGGCTGGCAACCACAGGAAGATTTCAGCTCCGGTTTAGCCAAAACGATAGCGTGGTATTTACAAAATCGTCAGTGGTGGCAACCGCTGAGAGAACGTTATACCGGGCAACGTTTAGGAGCAGCAAAATGAAAGGCATTATTTTAGCGGGCGGAAGTGGATCGCGGCTTTATCCGATTACCCGTGGGACGTCAAAGCAATTACTCCCTGTGTATGACAAACCGATGATTTATTATCCATTGTCCGTGTTGATGCTCGCAGGCATTCGAGACATTTTGATCATCACCACCCCCGAAGATAGTGAAAATTTTAAACGATTGCTAGGAAATGGCTCTGATTTTGGCATTCAACTAAGTTATGCTGTTCAACCAAAACCAGAAGGTTTGGCTCAGGCATTTTTGATTGGCGAACAATTCATAGGAAATGATTCTGTCTGTTTAGTATTAGGGGATAACATTTTCTATGGGCAAGCCTTTACACCAATGTTACGAGCGGCGGCAAATCAACAATCGGGGGCGAAGATTTTCTGCTATCAGGTCAAAGATCCTGAGCGTTTTGGCGTCGTGGAATTTGATGCACAATTCAATGCCCTTTCTATCGAAGAAAAACCGAGTGTGCCAAAATCAAATTGGGCGGTTACTGGGCTTTATTTTTATGATAATCGAGTTGTTGAATTTGCTAAACAGGTTGAACCGTCAGCACGAGGTGAGCTCGAAATTTCGGCAATTAACCAACGTTATTTAAAAGATGGATGCTTAAAAGTTCAGTTGCTCGGGCGAGGATTTGCGTGGTTAGACACCGGTACGCACGATAGCTTACATGAGGCAGCATCGTTTGTGAAAACGATAGAACATGTTCAACATCTACAAATTGCCTGTTTAGAAGAAATCGCATGGCGAAACGGTTGGCTGACTACCGAGCAGCTGGCGATACAGGGCGAAAAAATGGCAAAAACTGATTACGGACAATATTTATTGTGGCTAGTGAATGGCAATAAATAGGCAGAATATTGCTTTACTTCACCCTTTCTCTAGGGTAGAATGCAGCACCTTTTTTAGTTCTATGCTACCGCCAAATGTTAGGCACTGTGTAGCTTCATTTAATATTATTTCCTGAGGTGATGGCATATGCCAGTAATTAAAGTTCGTGAAAATGAATCATTTGACGTTGCATTACGTCGTTTCAAACGCTCTTGCGAAAAAGCGGGTATCTTAGCTGAAGTTCGTGCGAAAGAGTTCTACGAAAAACCGGCGGCAGTTCGCAAACGTGAAAAAGCGTCATTAGCAAAACGTCATGCTAAACGCAACTTCCGCGAAAACGCACGCAATACTCGTTTATACTAATTTCGTTTAAACGTTTAGACTAAAACCGTGAAACCTTCTGGAATCACGGTTTTGGCGTTTATAACAAGCGGTCATTTTGTGAGAAAAATTTGCAAATATGACCGTTTGAGTTCCCTAATCAACAAGGAGATTCAATGAAAGGCACAATTCCCCGTTCGTTTATTGATGATCTTGTTGCTCGCACCGACATTGTTGAACTCATTAACAGTCGCGTTAAACTCAAAAAAGCAGGGCGTGATTATCAGGCCTGCTGCCCATTTCATCACGAAAAATCGCCCTCATTTACGGTTAGTCAAAGTAAGCAGTTTTACCACTGTTTCGGTTGCGGTGTACACGGCAATGCGATTAGTTTTTTGATGGAGTATGACAAGCTCGAGTTTCTCGAAGCCATTGAAGAATTGGCTGCTTTACACGGCTTGGAAGTGCCAAGAGAAAATGTGATTCAGCGAGACGGTAAACCGCCCGTCAGTTTTAAAACTCGGCGAAATTTGTATGAATTGCTCGATTCAGTTACCACGTTTTATCAACAGCAGCTGACACAAGATACCCATAGCCAAAACTATTTAGCTCAGCGTGGCTTGTCTGCTGAAGTCATTGAGCGGTTTGAAATCGGCTTTGCACCGAATGCAATGGATTCTGTGCTTCGGCGTTTTGGCTCAAACAAAGACGAAATCCAAAAACTACTTGATACGGGCATGCTGTCGCAAAATGATAGCGGTCGAGTTTATGACCGTTTCCGCAATCGGATAATGTTCCCTATTCGAGATAAGCGGGGACGAGTGATTGCGTTTGGCGGGCGAGTAATGGGGGATGAAAAACCGAAATATCTCAACTCACCTGAATCGGCAACTTATCACAAAGGCAATGAACTTTACGGTTTATACCAAGCCTTGCAGCAAAATGAAAACCCCGAATTTTTGTTTGTGGTGGAAGGTTATATGGATGTGGTGGCTCTCGCTCAATTTGGGATCAACAACGCTGTAGCTTCACTGGGTACTGCCACCACGGGCGAGCAAATTCAGCACATGTTTCGTTGCACTGAACAAGTGATCTGCTGCTACGATGGCGACCGAGCGGGGCGAGATGCAGCATGGCGTGCTTTTGAAAATGCCTTGCCACACTTGTACGATGGTCGTCAGCTGAAATTTATCTTTTTGCCCGATGGGGAAGATCCAGATAGTTTTGTGCGTAGCCAAGGCAAAGACGGCTTTGAGCAATATTTGCAAAAAGCACAAACATTGAGTGAGTTTCTGTTTGACTCGTTGTTGCAAGAAGTGGATCTCTCGACCAAAGAAGGCAAGTCGAAATTAGCGACCTTGGCAATCCCTCTGATCAAACGAATCCCAGGGCAGATGTTACGAGTCTATTTACGCAATATTTTAGGACAAAAGCTAGGCATTCTCGATCCCGCTCAAGTGGAAGCATTAATACCGCAAAATAGTGAGCAAAACCGACCGCTTGTCTCTAGGCCAAAAATCGAACGCACGCCAATGCGATTATTGATCGCACTGTTATTACAAAATCCGAATTTAGTGAGCCTAATTAGTGAAGAAATTCAGATTTTGCAGCAGTTGAATGAAAAAGGGGTCGAGCTGTTTTTATCATTGGTTGAAACGTGCCGTGCAAATGTTGGCATAACGATGGGTGGACTATTGGAACATCTGAGAGAGAATGAAAACTATCGCCACCTTGAAATGTTATCGAATTGGGATCATTTAGTGGCACCAGAAAATGTTGAAGACACTTTCAAAGAAACTTTAAAATTTTTCTACCGCAAATTTGTTGAACGTGAAATTGAACGGCTGCAAGCTAAAGATCGCCAGTCTGAAGGCTTAAATTTAGAAGAAAAACAAGTGCTTATGCAACTGCTTTCAATGAAACTGTAACAAGCGGTGTGTTTTCAGCAATTTTTTGCAAATCTATTTATAACAAGCAAAGAGTGGTATAATCCACCACTATTTTGTTCTCACGGATACGGATAAAATTATGGAACAACATTCACAATTAGAAGAGCAACAATCTCAGTTAGAACTGTTGATTGCCCAAGGGCGTGAGCAGGGGTACTTAACACTTTCTGAAGTGCATGACCACTTACCAGAAGAGCTTGTCGATGCGGATCAAATTGAAGACATTATTCAGATGATCAATGATATGGGGATTAAAGTCCTTGAAGTTGCCCCTGATGCCGATGATCTGATGCTTGCGGGTGGTTTGCCTGATGAAGACGTCGTTGAAGAAGCAACTAAAGTGCTTTCAACAGTAGAATCTGAACTTGGCCGCACCACCGATCCTGTACGGATGTATATGCGGGAAATGGGGACCGTTGAGCTGCTAACTCGTGAAGGTGAAATTGATATTGCAAAACGTATTGAAGACGGCATCAATGCGGTGCAGTGTGCCGTAGCAGAGTATCCTGAAGCACTGAGTGAATTTATTGCTCGTTATGCGGATGTTGAAGAAGGAACATTACGTTTATCTGATCTTGTCACCGCATTTGTTGATCCAAATGCAGAAGAAGCGGCAGCAGTAGAAGAAGAGCTTGATGTCGATTTGCACGAAGACGAAGAAACAGAATCTACCACAGCGCCTGTTGATGAAGAAAGCGATGAAGATGAAGAGAGCAGTGCAGATACTTCAGATGATAATTCCATTGATCCAGAATTGGCTCGTGAAAAATTTTATGCACTGCGTGATCAGCATGCCAAAGCGATTCTGATCATTCAAAAACATGGACGTGCACACAAAAAGTCCAAAGAGCAGATTCAAGCGTTATCCGATATTTTCCGTGAGTTCCGCTTAGTGCCAAAACAATTTGATTTGCTTGTGGAGTCTATGCAGAAAATGATGAAGCAAGTGCGTGCTGCAGAGCGACAAATTCAACGCTATGCAGTGGAATATGCACAAATGAAAAAAGCGGATTTCATTAAGGCATTCCAAGGACATGAAACATCAGATGAATGGATCGATAAAGCGATCAATGCAAAACGTGGAGCTGTGCCAAAACTTGCGGATTACGCGGAGCAAATTCGAGTTCATATTGTGAGTTTGCAAAAACTCGAAGAAACTTCTGGCTTGACGATTACCCAAATTCGGGAAATCGGTGGGCGAATTTCAGAAGGTGAATTAAAAGCTCGCAAAGCGAAGAAAGAGATGGTCGAAGCTAACTTACGTTTGGTGATTTCGATTGCGAAAAAATACACCAACCGCGGTTTGCAATTCCTTGATTTAATTCAGGAAGGTAACATCGGCTTAATGAAAGCGGTGGATAAATTTGAATATCGCCGTGGTTATAAATTCTCGACTTATGCGACTTGGTGGATTCGTCAGGCGATCACCCGTTCGATTGCAGACCAAGCGAGAACGATCCGTATCCCAGTGCATATGATCGAAACGATCAACAAACTCAACCGTATTTCTCGCCAATGCTTGCAAGAAATGGGACGTGAAGCGACTCCTGAAGAGCTGGCGGAAAAAATGGGTATGCCAGAAGATAAAATCCGCAAAGTGTTGAAAATCGCCAAAGAGCCGATTTCAATGGAAACGCCAGTGGGCGATGATGACGATTCACATTTAGGTGATTTTATCGAAGACAGCACCCTTGAGTTGCCACTCGATTCTGCCACGGCAGAAAGCCTTCGCATTGCGACCAACGAAGTGTTGGAAGGCTTAACTCCACGGGAAGCGAAGGTGCTACGGATGCGTTTCGGTATTGATATGAACACCGATCACACCCTTGAAGAAGTGGGTAAACAGTTTGACGTAACCCGTGAGCGGATTCGTCAAATTGAAGCCAAAGCGTTACGCAAGCTTCGCCACCCAAGCCGTTCTGAAACGCTACGCAGTTTCTTAGATGACTAATTTTGAATTCCCTTGCTCGCAATAGCAGGGGATTTTTTTATCTCAAACTTGCAAAAAATGGGGCGGAACAGACCGCTTGTATCTTAGTTTTTAAAGGAGTTTACAATGAAAAAATCACTGATTGCTGCTGTTTTATCACTATTTGTGCTTACTGCCTGTGATGATCAAGTTTCACAGCGGTTGCTAGAAGCAGAGAAAAGAATTGTGCAGTTGGAGGCGGATTATAAACGCAGTCAAGAGAGTCTAAAGACGAAAGAAACTGAGCTAGCACAAGTGAAATCCACTTTCCCTGCATTACAGGTTGAAATTGTGACATTATTTGACAAACAGGAGACGATCAAGTTTGAGAAGGCAGAGAAAGCGGAATATCAGCCAGAACAAAGTGTGGTATCCGTTTTTGCTTCTCAAGCTAAAACGGGCGTTGAGTGGCTCGATCAAATTTTGCTCAAGCAATTGATTCTTGGTTATTTGGAACCAGAGAAAGACAAGTCGTTGGAAAAAAGTGAAAACGTAACAGAAGCGGATGCTCTCGCCGTTTTTGAGAAGGTATATAGTAATAGTAAAGAAGATGCTCAGGAGTATAAAGGTTTTGGTTACGAAAATACGGCGGAAACTCGCTATGTAGGACAACGCAATAACATTGTGACTTTCACGCAGTTTTTTTACACCTACTCGGGTGGAGCACACGGTTTAGGGTATACCGATTATTTGAATATTGATGTGAAAAAACAAGCACTGATTCAGTTAGACGATCTCATTCGCCCAACAAAACACAATGAATTACTTGAATTGCTATGGAGAGCTTATGAGGCGAAAACCCGCGAATTGTATGGGAAAAATGAAGAAACCTTTGTGAAAAAAGCCGATTTCTTTGCCCCAAATAATTTCTACTTTACCCCATATGGCATCAATTTTGTGTACGCCCCTTATGCCATTGGTGCTTATGCGGAGGGTGAAATTGAACTCTTTCTCTATTTTGACGAATTAAAAGAGATTGTGACTGAAGCATACCAGCCGTCGAAACAAGATGGCATGGGGCTATATTCGGATCCATTTTAGTTGCTGATTTGCAAAAAATTCGTCGGAACTGACCGCTTGTAAGGAGAGAGAATGAAGAAATCACTGCTTGCTTTTGCTATCGCTTCACTTTTTGTTGTAACGGCTTGTGATAATAAAACCAAATCGAAATTACGCGAAGCAGAGCAAAAAATGGCTCAACTAGAGGAAAACTATAAAGCTGTCCAAAGTAGTTTAACGATGACAGAAAAGGAGTTGAGTCAAGTTAGAGAGACTTTGGCGATAAAAGAAAATGAATTGACCTTATTGCATTTAGAAAAGCAACACACTTTCCCTGCGTTACAAGTTGAAATTATCAAGTTGTTTTCTCAAAAAGGAGAAGTTAAGTCCCCTAAAAATGAGGATAGGAGAGACTCAAGTGGCATTTCCGTATTTGCATCGACCGCCAAAACAGGGGTGAAGTGGCTTGATCAATTGCTGTTACAAAGTCTCTATCATCACTATCTTTCTAAAGAAGAAAAAGACGCACAAGGTGACAAGCAAGTCACAGAACAAGACGTTGTGGCGTTTTTTAGCGAAATGTATAACCAATTAGCATCTTCGTTAAAAGAAGAACAAGATGGGATGGTTATCGGCTATGGTGAGAGTGCAACTACCTATTACATTGGGCAGCGTAATAACATTGTGAGTTTTTCTCAGTTGTTTAAAAGCTACTTTGGTGAAGGGCGTGGCATTTATCAAACGCATTATTTGAACATTGATATTGCCAAAAAGGCGTTAATTCAGTTAGATGACTTAATTAGTCCACAAAATCAAAGCAAACTAGAAGATATTTTGTGGGAATATTTCAAAGAGAGTCGACAGAAGATGTACGGTACTGCAGATGTATTTGTGACAAGGGCACAGTTTTTTGTTCCAAAAAATTTCTACTTTAGCCAAGATGGTGTGACCTTTGTTTATCCACTCAATTCGATAGGTATTTTCGCTGAAGGAGAGCTGGAATTCACAGCAAGCTACTATGAACTAAAAGAGCTAATTAATAAAGCGTATTTACTAGGCGAAAAAGATGGCGTAGAAGATCAGCCAATCCATAAAACTCACTCACTACGACAAGGAGATGGCATCGCAGAGCAACCAATCAATAACACGCATTCACCAAACGAAAAAGATGGCCCTATGCTTAAATCGATCTTCTAATAGGTAAAGATGTTTGCAAAAAATTCGTCGGATCTGACCGCTTGTCAGGAGAGAAAATGAAAAAATCACTGCTTGCTTTTGTTATCGCTTCACTTTTCGTCGTAACCGCTTGCGATAATAAAACCAAATCGAAATTACGCGAAGCAGAGCAAAAAATGGCTCAACTCGACATGGAGAATAAAAAGTTACACGCTGAACTTAGCAAACCGCGGGACTTCCCTGCGTTACAGGTGGAGATTGTTGAGCTGTTCTCAAAAAAAGGAGAAGTGAAGTATCCAAAAAAAGCGTATGAAATAGATTCAAGTAAAATTTCTGTGACAGCCACAACCGCCAAAACGGGGGTTGAATGGCTCGATCAGCTGCTTCTACAAAAACTTTATCACGATTATCTTTCCGCTGAAGAAAAAAAGATGGCCGCGGGAAAGGTAATTACCCAAGACGAAGTGATTACGTTCTTGAACCAGGTGTATGATAAATCGGAAGCGGCGGTAAAAGATCCAGAAGATCGTGTACACGGTTATGAAAGTAGCGTAAATACCTATTATGTTGGGCAGCGTAATCACATTGTGAGTTTTACTCAGTTTTTTTCTAGCTACTCTGGCGGAGCTCATGGGGTCTATCACACAAATTATTTGAACATCGATATCAATAAAAAAGCCATTATTACGCTTAATGATTTAGTCAAAATGGACAAACTGGCTGAGTTAGAGAAAATATTATGGAATAAATATCTTGCCTTGAAAACGAATGAAAAAGGTGAAATGGCTGAGCTGCTTACGGAAAAGAAAGATTTTTTTGTACCTGAGAATTTCTATTTCACAGCGAATGGCATGAGTTTTGTTTATCCGATTTATACATTAACAACGTATTCAGAAGGCGAGGCGGAATTATTTGTTGATTTCTATGATTTAAAAGGCTTGCTCAACGCAGATTATTTCCCAACGAAAAAAGATGGCTTTGAGCTGAACCCAACGGAGTTTTAAGGTAATTGATTAACAAAAAGACCGCTTGTATGTTGTTACAAGCGGTCTGATTTTTTCTGGATTTTACAAATTTACCACAAACTTGCCAACACCAAGTTCATCTTCTTTGCGGGTGCGGTTGATGACACTTTGTGGCGATTCAACCACTCTTAAGCCCATTTGCTCTTCGGTGCGAACCACTTCACCACGCAGGGAGTTGGTATAAACATCGGTGATTTTTACATCGACAAATTTACCGATCATATCTGGCGAGCCTTGGAAGTTCACGATACGGTTAGTTTCGGTACGCCCTGTCAATTCCATTAAATCTTTTTTCGATGGACCTTCAACCAAAATGCGTTGTTCTGTACCAAGCATCAAGCGGCTGAATTGCATTGCCTGATGGTTGATGCGTTGTTGCAGACGGTAGAGACGATCTTTTTTCTCGTCTTCGCTCACATCATCGGGCAAATCTGCCGCGGGTGTACCTGGGCGAGCGGAGTAGATAAAGCTGAAGCTCATATCGAAATTGACTTGCTCGATGATTTTCATCGTGTCTTCAAAATCTTTTGCCGTTTCTCCTGGAAAGCCGACGATGAAATCGGAACTGATTTGAATATCAGGGCGAGCCTCACGTAACTTGCGGATAATCGCTTTGTATTCTAAGGCAGTGTGGTTACGTTTCATCATCGTTAGCACGCGATCTGAGCCGCTTTGGATTGGCAAATGCAAGAAACTAACTAATTCTGGTGTGTCACGATAAACTTCGATGATGTCGTCAGTAAACTCAATCGGGTGGCTGGTAGTGAAACGCAAGCGGTCAATGCCGTCAATCGCAGCAACAAGACGAAGTAATTCCGCAAAGGTGCAGATGCCACCGTCAAAGGTTTCACCGCGGTAAGCGTTCACGTTTTGACCAAGTAGGTTCACTTCACGCACGCCTTGTGCAGCCAGTTGAGCAATTTCAAATAAAACATCATCAACAGGACGGCTCACTTCTTCGCCACGGGTATATGGCACAACGCAGAATGAGCAATATTTGTTACAGCCTTCCATAATCGACACAAATGCCGTTGGACCTTCGGCTTTTGGCTCAGGTAAGCGGTCAAATTTTTCAATTTCTGGGAAGCTAATATCGACGATCGAACTTTTCCCGCCACGAATTTGGTTGATCATTTCAGGTAAGCGGTGCAAGGTTTGTGGCCCGAAAACGATGTCCACGAACGGTGCACGTTGGCGAATATGCTCACCCTCTTGTGAGGCGACACAACCGCCGACGCCGATAATTAAGTTAGGTTTGGTGTTTTTCCACGTTTTCCAACGTCCGAGCTGTGAGAACACTTTTTCCTGTGCTTTTTCCCGAATGGAACAGGTGTTGAGCAATAAAACGTCCGCATCTTCAGGGTTTTCGGTCAATTCAAAACCATGAGTGCTGTTTAAAAGGTCAGCCATTTTGGACGAGTCGTATTCGTTCATCTGGCAGCCCCAAGTGGTAATATGTAATTTTTGTGTCATCTTGAAATAGTAGGTAAATTAAAAGGTTAAATAGACTGCAAGGCATTAAGCAGAAAATGGGGGGTATTTTACCCGTTTGTGTGAAGTATGGCTATAGAAAACGGCTGATTTGCTCGATGGAACAGGCACTGAGTTATAGAGATGTTTGATATAAGTCGTTATGGACGAGCAAATACCAGTTTAGAATTTTTCGCTCAAAAGAAAAGCCACCTACTTGGTGGCTTTAATCTTGTAAGGGGTTATTTAGTGATAGTTAAAACAACACTTTCGCCTTTCACGACTTCACCAGTGTGTTTTTGTAAATTGCTGATTTCATCCATATTGGAAATCACAACTGGGGTGAGCACTGATTTTGCTTTTGACTCTAAAAGAGCAAGATCGAATTGAATGATTGGATCACCTACTTTTACTTTTTGGCCTTCTGTCGCTAAGCGAGTGAAGCCTTCGCCTTTGAGTTCAACAGTGTCGATACCAAAGTGAACGAATAATTCAATACCTTCGTCTGATTCAATTGAAAATGCGTGATTAGTTTCAAAAATTTTACCGATTGTGCCGTTTACTGGAGCGACAATGACATCTCCATTTGGACGTACTGCAATACCATCGCCGACGATTTTTTCAGAGAAAACCACATCAGGAACATCTTCGATATTGACAATCTCACCTGAAAGTGGAGCATAAATGTTTACTTCTTTAGACGCAGAATCTTTCTTGCCGCCAAAAAGTTTATCTAAAAAACCCATAATTAAATCTCCATTACTTAAATGAACAAAATTCCCAGCTATTTTAGCTGAGAATTTTGTATTTGTATCTAATTAGTTCAATTTTTGATAGAAGTCATCAACTAATTTTTCAATATCCGCTGCTGTTGGCTGTTGTAATGCGGCATCAGCAAGAGCTTTAGCATCGGCAAATGTGATATTGCGAACCAGTTTTTTTACATGTGGAACGGAAATACCACTCATACTGAATTCGTCTAATCCCATACCGAGTAACAAGGCGGTAGCTCGTACATCACCCGCTAACTCACCACACATTCCAGTCCATTTGCCTTCAGCGTGAGAGGCATCAATCACTTGTTTGATCAAGTTCAATACGGATGGCGTAAGTGGATTGTATAAATGGGCAATGAGTTCGTTACCACGATCTACTGCAAGTGTATATTGAGTTAAATCGTTGGTACCGATACTGAAGAAATCGACTTCTTTTGCAAGATGGCGAGCATTGACGGCAGCGGACGGTGTTTCCACCATTACGCCGATTTGAATATTTTCATCAAAGGCTTTGCCTTCTGCACGAAGCTGCTCTTTCAACGTTGCGACGATGCCTTTTAATTCACGGATTTCTTCCACGGAAATAATCATCGGGAACATCACCGCTAATTTACCGAACGCTGAAGCACGCAAGACCGCACGTAGTTGGGTGTCGAGAATTTCACGACGATCTAAGCCAATACGTACTGCACGCCAGCCAAGGAATGGGTTCATTTCTTTTGGTAAATCTAAATAGGGCAATTCTTTGTCGCCACCGATATCCATGGTACGTAATACTACAAGTTTGCCACCCATGGCTTCTACCACTTCCTTGTAGGCTTCAAATTGTTCATCTTCCGTTGGTAAATGGTTACGATCCATAAATAAGAATTCGGTACGGTATAAACCAACACCTTCACCGCCGTTACGCAATACGCCTTCTACATCACGAATAGTCCCAATATTACCAACGACTTCAATACGGTGTTCGTCCAAGGTTTCCGCTGGCAAGTCTTTCAATTTGGCTAGTTCTGCTTTTTCCGCTTGCTCTTTTGCTTGCTGTGCTTTGAAAGCTTCAACTTGTTCGTTGGATGGATTGATATGAATTTGGTTGTTAGTCGCATCTAAAATGATCAGATCGCCTGTGTTCACTAATGAGGTGATATTATTCGTCCCCACAATGGCAGGCAACTCTAACGAACGTGCCATAATTGAGGTGTGAGAGGTTCGACCGCCAATATCAGTAATGAACCCTAACACTTTGTCTAAATTCAGCTGAGCAGTTTCAGATGGCGTTAGATCGTAAGCAATCAGGATTGCTTCTTCTTGAATATCGCCTAAATCAACAATGTGCATATTCAGAATATTGCGTAACAAGCGGTTACCAATATCACGAATATCGCCAGCCCGCTCTTTTAAATATTCATCATCAATGTCGGCTAACATGGCGACTTGCATGTCGATAATTTTGCTGGTTGCAACATCCGCTGTTACAAGGTGTTCTTCTAAATAGCCTAAAATTTCTTCTTCAAGCTCTTCATCTTCTAAGATCATTAAATGACCCTCAAAGATTGCTTCTTTTTCTTCACCTAGTGTGCGGCGTGCTTTTTCTTTGATTGCCGTCAGCTGTGCTGCGGCTTTTTCACGGCCTGCAAAGAATTTTGCTTTTTCTGCGTCAACTTGTTCTGCCGAAATTTTTTGCGTATTTAAAACGATAGGTTCTTCTTTTAGCACAAGAGCTTTGCCGAAAACTACACCCGGCGAAGCAGCGATACCAGTAATCATAATCGAATCCTTGGTTGAAAATAGAAAAAAGGACTTTATCACGTTTAAATCGTCATAAAGTCCGTAAAAGGTATTATTCTAAAGTTGGGATTAAATCGACTAAGAAATCGACCGCTTTTTGCTCGTCTTCACCTTCAGCCGAAATGGTGATAACGGTTCCCTGTGCTAAACCTAATGTTTGGAGTTTGAATAAACTTTTCGCACTTGCACTTTTGCCACCAGAAGTTACAGTAATGTCTGATGCAAAACCTTTCGCAGCCTTAACGAATTCAGCGGCTGGGCGAGTGTGCAAACCATTTGCACCAACGATAGTCACGTCTTTTGAGTACATTTTGAGTTCCTCTTTGTTATGTCAAAAATGGTCAATAGCCTTGAAGAATATAGAGCTATTGAAAGTTAAATTCTTGCTCACTTTACTATAAAACTGAGCGAAATACACGCTAAAAGCATCAAAATAAAAGGTGATTTACATTTTAACAGTATTTATTTTATTTCGTGAAGAAAATCGTTTGCGTTAGCTCAAACTTTTCTGAGTTTTTTCGATTTTTCGTCGATGCTGCCGGATTTGGCAGTCTTCCTATTTTTTTGATTGCATTTCCCCACGAAATCTTGTATTTATCCACCCATTTCTTTTCAAACACAACTTTACTTTTATTAGGAGCAAAAAATGCAAAATGTAGGTTTTATCGGCTGGCGTGGAATGGTCGGTTCGGTCTTAATGGATCGAATGGTGCAAGAAAACGACTTCTCTAACATTAATCCTATCTTCTTCACCACTTCACAAGCGGGGCAAAAAGCCCCTGTTTTTGCAGGTAAAGACGCAGGTGAACTTAAAAATGCTTTCGACATTGATGAGCTGAAAAAACTCGACATTATCGTGACTTGTCAAGGCGGCGATTACACCAACGAAGTATATCCAAAATTAAAAGCAACTGGCTGGAATGGCTACTGGATTGATGCGGCATCAGCATTACGTATGAAAGACGATGCAATCATTGTGCTTGACCCAGTGAATCAACACGTTATCGACCAAGGCTTAAAAAATGGTGTGAAAACCTTTGTGGGTGGAAACTGTACCGTCAGTTTGATGTTAATGGCGATTGGCGGCCTGTTTGAGCGTGATTTAGTGGAATGGGTTTCGGTGGCAACCTACCAAGCTGCATCGGGTGCAGGTGCCAAAAATATGCGTGAATTGCTTTCACAAATGGGTGAATTAGAAGAGAGCGTTAAAGCAGAACTTGCTGATCCAGCATCATCCATTTTAGATATTGAACGCAAAGTTACCGCCAAAATGCGTGATGATGCATTCCCAACCGACAACTTCGGTGCTCCGCTTGCGGGTAGCTTAATTCCTTGGATCGACAAATTGTTACCAGAAACAGGACAAACCAAAGAAGAGTGGAAAGGCTACGCCGAAACCAACAAAATTTTGGGCTTGAGCGAAAATCCAATTGCGGTTGATGGTTTGTGTGTTCGCATCGGAGCATTACGCTGCCATAGCCAAGCATTCACCATCAAACTGAAAAAAGATTTACCGTTGGCGGAAATTGAACAGATCATTGCCAGCCACAACGAATGGGTGAAAGTGATCCCGAACGATAAAGAAACCACTTTGCGTGAACTCACTCCAGCGAAAGTGACTGGCACCTTGAGCATTCCAGTCGGCCGTTTACGCAAACTCGCCATGGGCGGTGAATATTTGGCAGCATTCACCGTTGGTGACCAGTTATTATGGGGGGCTGCGGAGCCTGTTCGCCGTATTTTAGTGCAATTAGTGAAGTAATTTTTCTGCGCTAAATGCATACACAAGCGGTCAGATCCTGAAAGTTTTTTGCAAATCGCCTTGCAAAACGTTTGATGGATCTGACCGCTTGTTTTTTTTACCTTTTTATTTAAGTGTAGAGTGACACTATTTACTTTTTGTTTTTTGTGGCTAAAATAGCCCGCAATTATCCCTTGAAAAGGACAAACTATGTTAAAGATGAATGAGTTGGTCAAACTCAGCCAAACCCCCAAATCGACGATTTTGTATTATGTGAAAGAAGGGTTGTTGCCCGAACCGCATAAAGACAAGCCGAATTTTCATCTTTATGATGAAAAGTGCGTCAAGCTGATTGAATTTATTCGCTATTTACAAAGTAATTTTTATGCCACGATTTCGCAGATTAAAGCCTTATTTGCTTCGCCTGCTTTTGATGTCGACAATCCTTACGAAAGTTTGATTAGTTCACTGTCTATCATTATGGGGGCTGAGAGTGAAACTTTTAGTGAAACGGAGCTTTGCCAACAATTTCACATTTCTGCTGAGCAGCTACAACAGTGGGTTACACAAGGCTTGATCACGCCTCGTGATAATATTTTTACTGCCAAAGAACGCGATATTTTAGCGATTCTATGCCGTTCTAACGCGGCAGAGTTGGGCGTGATTGCACAATATGCAGAAGTAGCAAAAAAGCTTGCAGTGCAAGAAGCAGAAGTCACAATCAATGCACTAGAAAATAGTTCAGAGAAAGATCAAAAACTCAAGCATCTGTTTGATATTTTGTTAGTGCTTAAGCCTTATGTGTTAAATATGCAAACTTTAAAAACTTACCAGCAGGGGAGTCAACTATGAAACTCTGGAAATATGCGGGCTTTTTGCCTTATTTAGCTATTGCTTTTCTCAATGCAAGTGTCGATTTGGCACATAAAATCACGATTCAAAATGTCCTGTTAAAAAGTTTTGAAGGCGATACTTTAGTCATGCTAACTGCAGTGATTAACGCAATGATTTTATTGCCCTTTATTCTGCTTTTCTCACCGTCAGCGTTTTTAAATGACACCTTTTCTCGTACCAAAATTATTCGTATTAGCAGCTTGGCAGCCGTTGCGATCAGTGCGTTGATTGCTGTCTGTTATATGATGGGGCAATTTTATTTCGCATTTGGTTTAACGCTGTTGCTAGCGGCTCAAAGTGCGATTTATTCGCCTGCGAAATACAGCATCATCAAATCCATTGTTGGCACAGAGCAGCTAGGAATGGCAAATGGTGTGATTCAGGCTCTCACTATTATGGCAATTCTCTTTAGCTCATTTGCTTTTTCGTTTTTCTTTGAGGCCCATTATGTAGCTGCGAACGATCCCAATGTTATTTTGCAAAGTGTATGGCCAATCGGTGTCGCGTTAGTTGTATTGAGTATATTAGAGGCTATTTTTGCGTTCCGAATTCCATTTTTCGCTCATCAGCAAGCAGAGCAAGATGGCAAATTTAGTACTGTGGAGTATCTCAATTTCACTTATTTCAAACAGAATATTCGTTCGCTGCGAGCAGATAAGAATATTTGGTTAAGTGTAATTGGATTAAGCCTATTTTGGGGTGTTTCACAAGTGATTGTGGCAGCCTTTCCGGCACACTATAAAACATTTTTTAATGGTGATAACGCGATTGTGATTCAAGCGATTTTGGCGGTCAGTGGTGTAGGGTTGATGATGGGCTCTTACCTTGCTGGGAAAATGTCTAAGCTTCATATTGAGTTAGGTATTGTGCCGATTGGAGCATTGGGTATTTTTGTGTCGTTATTTGGCTTAACAATGGCAAGTAGCGAGCTTTGGTTAGGGATTTGCTCTTTCAGCTTCGGTGTATTTGGTGGGCTATTTATTGTGCCTCTGAATGCGACTATTCAATTTTTTGCCCCAGAAGCACAAAGCGGCAAAATTATGGCTGGCAATAATTTTATGCAGAACATTGCGATGGTGCTATTTTTATCGCTTAGCATTGTGTTTGTGCAACTCGCTATTTCAACAACGGGCTTGTTTATCTTCTCCTCATTAGTCTGTTTGGTCGGGAGCTTTTATGCAATGTTACAGCTCCCGCATCTTTTTACTCGCTTGCTGTTGCTACCGATTTTAAAAACAAGCTATCGTTTTAATGTTGAAGGTTTGAAAAATCTCCCACAAAGTGGTGGTGTACTGTTATTAGGTAATCATATTAGCTGGATCGACTGGCTTGTATTGCAAGCCGCAAGCCCACGGGCAATTAAGTTTGTGATGTATCGTCCGATTTACAATAAATGGTATCTCAACTGGTTTCTACGCATTTTCAACGTGATTCCAATTGGCGGTGGAGCAAGTCGAGAATCCATCCAAACAATCCGTAGTTACTTAGAAAAAGGTGAAGTTGTTGCCCTGTTTCCTGAAGGTCATATTAGCTATAACGGGCAGATCAATGAATTTCAAAAAGGGTTTGAATACGTTTTAAAAGACCTAGAAAACGTCGCTGTCGTGCCATTTTATTTGCGTGGCTTATGGGGCAGTAGTTTCTCTCGAGCAGAAAGTTACTATAAAGCATTAACCAAAAGACGTGGCAAACGAGATGTGCTTGTCGCTTTTGGTAAACCGATTAATCGCTTTATTGACCGAGTGGAAATGAAACAGAAAGTCGTTGAGCTCTCTTTTAGTGCGTGGCAGCGTTTTATTCGTCGTCAAAAACCACTCACAGAGCATTGGTTATCTTCGGCTAAATCGGATCTCTTTAAGACTAGCGTAGTGGATGCTCAAGGAATGAAGTTGAGTAACTTAAAGCTGATGGCCGCCGTGTTTAGTTTTGTTAAGCAATTACGTCAACAATTGAAAGATCAAAAGCATATTGGCGTTGTATTGCCAAGTTCTGCCGCAGGATCGATTGTGAATATGGCATTGTTATCAATGGGTAAAGTGCCTGTAAATCTCAACTATACCTTGAGCGAACAGACGATGGCAAAAGCCTTAGAGAAAGCACAAATTCGTACGGTGATCAGTTCGGCAAAGTTTTTAGAGAAACTGACGGCTCGTGGGTTTGATTTCAAAGCTGTCTTACAGGATAAGCTGATCTTTGCTGAAGATCTTGGCAAAGCGATCAGCAAAAGTAGCAAAATTCGTAGTCTGTTGATGGCATTACTCGCACCGAAATGGCTGTTGAAATTGTGCTATTTCTCACCAGTTAGTTTAAATGATACGGCAACGATTCTGTTTAGTAGTGGCAGTGAAGGGGAGCCAAAAGGAATTGAGCTAAGTCATCAAAACTTGCTGATGAATATCAAGCAAGTAAGCGAGCTACTCAACTTCCGAAAAGATGATGTTATTTTAAACTCTCTGCCAATTTTCCACTCTTTTGGGCTGACGGTAACCACGCTTCTGCCATTGTGTGAAGGCATTAAAATGGTAAGTGTGCCAGATCCTACTGATGGTGAAATGGTTGGAAAAATGTGTGCTAAACAGGGGGTAACAATTCTGTTTGGGACATCTACATTCTTCCGATTGTACACTCGCAATCGAAAACTGCACCCGTTGATGTTCCAACGAGTACGTATGGTAATTGCGGGGGCAGAAAAGCTCAAAGCAGACGTCAAAGAAGCGTTCCGTTTGAAATTCGGATTAGAGATTTATGAAGGTTATGGTACGACAGAAACTGCACCAGTGGCGGCAGTGAATCTACCAAATATGTTAGACAAAGACAGTTTGAAAGAGATGACCTTTAATAAAGCGGGTTCAGTGGGGCTCCCTTTGCCGGGTACGGTGATTAAAATTGTTGATCCTGACACGCTTACTGAGCTGCCAATAAGCGAAAATGGCCTAATTGTGATTGGCGGTGGGCAAGTAATGAAAGGTTACTTGAATGAGCCAGAGAAAACTGCAGACGTCATTTTTGAACAAGATGGTGTGCGTTACTATAAAACGGGTGATAAAGGCAACATTGATGAAAATGGCTTTATTACGATTGTCGATCGCTATTCCCGTTTTGCTAAAATTGGTGGCGAAATGATAAGCCTAGGTAGTGTTGAAGAGCAGATTGGCAAAACGTTAGGCGATGAGGCGACGTTTGTGGCAACGGCAATTAATGACGAAAAGAAAGGCGAAGCTGTGGTGCTCTTGGTGAAATCAGAATTGCCGCTGAGCGAAATTGAGCAACGCATTAAAGCGGCCGAAATGCCGGCGATTATGCAACCGAGTTGCATTTTCCAAGTGGCAGAAATCCCAGTGTTAGGCAGTGGTAAAATTGATTTCAAAGGGGCGAGAACCCTTGCGATTGAGCTAAGCGAGAACGCTTAGAGAGATACCAACAAGCGGTCAGATCCGGAAAGTTTTTTGCAAATCACCTTGCAAAACGTTTGACGGATCTGACCGCTTGTATTAGAGATTTGCCAACCACAATCGCACTTTCAATCCCCAATAGCTTGTGAGTCCTGTGGTGTAGTGTTGAATTTTTCCATCTTTTATCAGCAAAATCGTTGGGGTAGCTTGGATATCCCAGCTTTTGGAAAATTCGCCTGTTGGATCATTAAGGGTGGGGAAGCTATAGCCGTTCTGGGTTAAATAGTTTTGCACAGCTTCATTCGATCCCGATTTTAATGCAACGCCCAACACTTCGATACCGCTATCTGCGAGTTGTTGCACTGCAGGCGACGTGTATTCACAAAACCCACACCAACTGCCCCAAAAATAGAGCAACATAGGTTTGTTATGGCTAAGTTGAGCCAGTATTTTGGGCTGCTGATGAATGTCGTTTAATACCTGTTGAGCAAACTGAGCAGGTGCGGTTGGCTTTCGGTACCAATCCACTGCAACACTTAAGACAATAAATAGCCCACCGTAGAGAAAAAAATTGCGGAGAAAGCGTTTAAGAAAAGCGGATTTATTCATGATTTTCTTTCCTTGCATGTGCCGTTTGGGCATAAAACGCCGCTCCACGAGCAAGCATACGAAGTTGCATAATTACCCGTTTTTTCAATTGGTTACGTTCTTGTTCATTCATATCAAGTGCATGGGAGCCAGCGGTGAAAACCAAGGTGACTAACCCTTCCGATTCAATATACGCCAATTCACGATCGATCAATGGGTTTTGGAGTTGGGTATATTCCGCTAATTCAGCAACAAAATGTTGGATTTCACGGCTAGCGGCAGTACGAAATGCTTGAGAGGTGCCAGAGCTTTCCCGTAGCAATAAGCGGAACATATTCGGGCGATCTTCAATAAATTCAAAGAATGTTTCAACAGAGGTTGCCACGACAGAGCCGCCATTTTCTAAACGCTTGCGTGCTTGTCGCATTAATTGGCGAAGAATCAGCCCTGATTCATCCACCATTGCTAAGCCAAGTTCGTCCATATCTTTAAAATGGCGGTAGAAAGACGTGGGGGCAATGCCGGCTTCACGGGCGACTTCCCTAAGGCTTAAATTGGAAAAACTTTTTTCCGCCGTGAGTTGATTAAAGGCAGCATCAACTAAAGCACGGCGGGTTTTCTCTTTTTGAACTGCACGAACTCCTATGCTCATTGTTGACCGTCCATAATTTCTTTAATTGCTTTGGCAAGTTGCTCGTAACGTTGGCGAAGTGGTGTGCCAGGTCGGTAAATTAGTCCCACGGCACGATAAGGTTCAGGATCAGTAAAGGTGAGATAGGTTAAATTAGGATTTGGATTCACTTGTGTGGCGAGTTCAGGAATCAACGCAATGCCAACATCGGCAGCGACCATATTACGTAAGGTCTCAAGGCTGCTGGCTTTAAATCGAGGGTTCTCTTTTGCTCCAATGGAGGTGCAGTAACTCATTGCGTGGGTGCGTAAGCAGTGACCGCTGTCTAGCATCAGCAGTTCTTGATCTCGCAATTGATTTAGTGCTAAGCAATCCATTTTTGCCCAAGGATGGGAGTTTGGTACAGCAAGTCGCATTTTTTCATTGAAAAGTGGTACTTCAATAAAGTTCTCGCTTGCGGGAGTAAATGCAACAATGCCACAATCCAGCTGACCTGACTCCAGTTGTTCCACTAAAACTGATGTTTGTAATTCGTAAATATAGATGTCTAATTCGGGAAAGCGTTTTTTGAGTTGTGGCAAAATTAGCGGAGAGAGATAAGGACCGAGAGTTGGGATCAAGCCAATTAAAATCGGCCCAGACATCTCTTTGCCTTGATTACTTGCCATTTCTTTGAGAATTTTGACTTCTCTTAACACGGATTTCGCTTGCTCAACTAATACCAATCCTGCTTGGGTAAAAAGCACTTTGCGGCTGGTACGTTCTAGTAAAATGGTGCCGAGTTCGTCTTCTAACTTGCGGATCTGTCCGCTTAATGTGGGTTGGCTCACATTACAAGCGTCAGCGGCTTTACGGAAATGTTTAAAATCTGCCAAGGCGATCAGATACTCTAAATCACGAATGTTCATCAGTTTCTCCTATCAATTTTGGCCCAAATTATGCCATAGTTTCGCTGACAAGCGGTCAGATTTTCAGAAAGTTTTGCAAAAAAGTGCTACACTACGGTCAATTTTTCTCAACGAGATCGCAGGATGAGCCAAAGTTTAACCCCTTTTCATACCTTCCATTTACCTGTCAATGCCAATCAAATTATCACCGTCACAACGGTTGAGCAATTATTGCACGAATGGCAGAAGGCGGTAGCCGATAAACAACCTGTATTATTAGTTGGAAAAGGCAGTAACTTATTGTTTTTAGAAGATTTTGCTGGCAAAGTATTGATTAATCAACTCAAAGGCATTGAGCATCGCCAAGACGATGATTTTCACTACTTACAAGTGGCAGGCGGAGAAAACTGGCATGAACTGGTGCAATGGACTCTCGCTCAAGGTATTTATGGATTAGAAAACTTAGCATTAATTCCTGGTTGTGTTGGCTCCGCCCCAATTCAAAATATTGGTGCTTATGGCGTGGAGTTTGAGCGTTTTTGTGATTTTGTCGATGTACTTGAATTGCCAACAGGAAAATCGTTCAAATTGAGCAAAGCAGAATGTCAGTTTGGTTATCGAGAAAGCGTGTTTAAACATCAGTATAAGACAGGTTACGCCATTGTAGCGGTGGGGTTGAAATTGCCTAAAGTTTGGCAGCCAGTGTTATCGTACGGAACCTTGGCACAGTTTGATCCGCAAGCGGTCACTTCCGAGCAAATTTTTGCAGAAGTTTGTGCGGTGCGTTCAGCAAAATTACCTGATCCAAATGAATACGGCAATGCGGGCAGTTTCTTCAAAAATCCGATTGTGTCACCTGAAATATTTTCAACTATTCAGCAGGCTTATCCGACCGTCCCGCACTATCCGCAAACCGATGGCTCAATTAAATTGCCAGCGGGCTGGCTGATTGATCAATGCCAATTAAAAGGCTTCCAAATCGGTGGTGCGGCAGTACATACGCAGCAAGCCCTTGTGCTAATTAACAAAAACAATGCAACAGGACAAGACGTGTTGGCATTGGCGAAAGCCGTTCGTTACCAAGTTCGAGAAAAATTTGGTGTTGAATTGCACCCAGAAGTGCGATTCATCGGTAAAGATGGCGAAGTGGACAGCGAGAGTGTAACACGATGAAGCTAAACCAACGTGTTATTCAGCAAGCCTTGCTTTGCGGCGAAGTTAATGTTTTTGAGCAAATTGATTCAACCAACGAGTATTTGCTCAACCATTATCGTGAATTGCCAAGCGGCTCTCTCTGCCTTGCCGAAAGCCAAACTGCGGGACGTGGACGCCGTGGGCGGCAATGGTTTTCGCCGATTAGCCAAAATCTCTATTTTTCCATGCTATGGCGGTATGAATTGGCAGAAATCTCACAAATATCCTCACTCAGTTTAGTGGTGGCAATCACCATTGCAGAAACTTTTGAGCAACTTGACGTCAGCGATATTCAGATTAAGTGGCCGAATGATATTTACTATCAGGGTAAGAAAATGGGCGGCATTTTGATTGAAAGCCGAATGGATAGCAATCACGCTTATTTGGTGATTGGCATCGGCTTGAATTTAGCAATGCAGAATGTGGATCCAAAAGTCGTAACCCAACCTTGGGCAGATCTAGCAGACTATCAATTTGATCGCAACCAGATCGCTGCCATGTTAGCGAAGAAACTGCAACATGCACTGATCGCATTTCCCCACCACCCCTTTGATGAATATCTCCCTCGTTGGCAAAAATTTGATCTTTACTATCAAAAACCAGTTAAATTGCTTACAGAACAAGGTGATATTCACGGAATCTCTCGTGGTATCAATGAGAATGGTGAATTATTGTTAGCACAGACTGACGGTATCAAAACCTTCGCCATTGGCGAAATCTCGTTAAGAGCGGATTAAAAATAAAGGTATGTCATTGACATACCTTTTTGCGTTTTAATTAGACGCTAAATTGAGTTTTTTCACAATGAAATTGAGTAATACGCCGTAAAGTGGCACGAACAGCAGTAGGCTCACAAACAATTTGAATGCGTAATCGACAGAGCCAATAGCGAACCAGTTTTCTGCCATAAAGGCGTCTTCGCTTTGGTAGAACGCCACGGCAAAGAACACGAAGGTGTCGATCAGGCTGCCGAACGTGGTTGAGCTCGCCGGGGCAAGCCACCAGGTTTTGCCTTGACGCAAGCGGTTGAAAACGAAGATATCCATTAACTGCCCCACGGCATACGCCACAAAACTGGCTAACGCAATACGGAATACGAACAGATTAAACTCGCCTAAGGTCGTAAAACCTTGGAATGTACCTTCAAAAAACAGCACTGAGACGATATAGCTGACGACAAGTGCTGGGATCATCACCACAAAAATAATTTTGCGAGCAAGTGCTGCTCCAAATACTCTTACAGTTAAATCTGTGGCTAAAAAGATAAATGGAAAGGTAAATGTGCCCCAAGTGGTTGGGATGGCGATGTCAGTAAATGGAATTTTTATTTCAAAGGTAATCTGCACTAAATAGTTGCTGATGGTGATAATAAAAATGTGGAAAAACGCTAACAATAGCAAAGAACGACACTGGGCATCGGAAAAGTGAATGGTCATTTTGTGTCCTTTTTAATACAAAAATTGAGCTAGGGTTAGGGAACCTAGCGGTTAAACAGGGGCGGAATAATACAGAGCAAGGAGAAAAGGTCAAGGAAAAATTGATGGGCAACAAGCGGTCAGTTCCTGAGAAAGTTTTGCAAAAAACTGGGTGTAACTGACCGCTTGCGTAGGTTATTTACCGTCCCACGCTCTTAAGGCTTTGTGGCGGGCTTGGTTTTTCTCGTCGGCACTTAACTTATAGTTGTAGTTAAATACTGCACCTTCCCAGTCGCCATAATTTGGGTTTGGTAATACGATGAATTTTTTACCAAAGGCTTTTTGATTGGCTTCCACGAAGGCACGGCGGTCGGCATTTGATTTTTTGTAGGGCTCATCACCGAAATCGTTTAAGTTGTCACCGATAAATAATACGATTTCATAGCCCATTTTTTCAATTTCTGCAAAGCGAGCAGATTTGCTTGATTTGTCTTTTTTCAAGAACAGGGTGTCTTCACTTGCACCTTGGAAGCCAAGGGTTTTCATATCATCCAATGTGCCTGCTTTTTCACCTTGATCCTTACGATTTGAAACATAGAACATTTTGCCTTTGTGGCTGTTTACATAGTTGTTGAACTCAACGGCACCCGCAATCGCTTTAGTTTGGCGAGCGTTTACCCAGCGGGTCCAGTCCTTGCCGTCAAAGGCTTTGTTGTTTTGAATTTGCCATGCGGCGTAGGCACTGTTATCCATCATCGTTTCATCTAAATCGACCACTACCGCTTTTTTCTTGCCTTTTGCCACTTTGGCGTTGTCGAATGCCACTTTTGCAGTATTAAATGCTTGGTAAGCAAGAGCCTGATATTCACCTGACTCTTGCATCCAGTTCACGCCAAGCATCGCGTGTTGTTGTAGTTTGGCTTCACCAGCGTTGCTTGGTGCTTGGGTACAAGCAGTTAAAGCAAAAACGGTACTAAGTGCAATGGCGGATAACTTGATTGAAGTTTTCATACTTTTCTCCTTATTTTTTGAATAAAAAAGCCCTATGGATCACAGGGCTTGGGGGGTTATAGCTTAGCTGAAAGCATCGCTTCTAATTTTTCTTGGTCGATAGCAAATTTGCGGATACCTTCCGCTAATTTTTCTACCGCCATTGGATCTGAATTGTGTTCCCAATAGAATTCGGCTTCCGTCATCCGTGCTGGACGCACTTTCACTTCGCCGTTAAAGGCTAATTTACGCACAAGCGGTTGATTGCTTTCTTGCAACTCTTTTAATAACGCTGGTGCGATAGTTAAGCGGTCGCAGCCAGCCAACTCGGTGATTTCACCTACGTTACGGAAACTTGCACCCATTACCACTGTGTTATAGCCGTATTCTTTGTAGTAGTTGTAAATAGAAGTGACAGAAATCACACCTGGATCTTCCGCGGATGCGAATTCTTTTTTCTCACCGTTGGCTTTGTACCAGTCAAGGATACGACCAACGAATGGTGAGATTAAGTAAACGCCAGCTTCCGCACAGGCACGGGCTTGGGCTTGAGAGAAGAGTAGGGTCAAGTTACAGTTGATGCCTTCTTTTTCAAGCTGTTCAGCCGCCTTGATGCCTTGCCAAGTCGAAGCAATTTTGATCAAAATACGATCATTGCTAATGCCCGCGGCATTGTATAAGCCGATCAATTTGCGTGCTTTGGCAATGGTTTTTTCTGTGTCGTAAGAGTAGCGAGCATCCACTTCAGTTGAAATACGACCTTTCACCACTTTTAAAATTTCTAAACCGATGTTCACCGCCAGTTTGTCTTCTGCATCAATCAATTGTTGAGCTTTGTCATTGCTTTGTGCTTTGGCGTAAGCAACAGCTTCGTCAATTAATGGTGCATATTGTGGTAGTGCAGAAGCACTTAAAATCAAAGAAGGGTTTGTGGTCGCATCTTCTGGTTGGTAAGCTTTGATAGCGTCAATGTCGCCAGTGTCCGCAACCACAACGGTCATTTCGCGTAATGCATCTAATTGATTCATAAATTCCTCATACAGATAGAAGTGAAAAAGTGTGCCTATAATAGCAGTAACTGAAAAGAGAAAATAGAAAGAATTTTGATTGAGGCGATAGATTTTGCAAAGTTTGTCAGAAAACCGACCGCTTATCGCTAATAAAATCAGCCAAACTGCACTGTTCAACAAGCGGTCGGTTTTCTCAAAAAATTTGCAAAAATTGCTTACGCGGAATTCTAAAATTTCTATAATGTACCCCAAACCACACTGCGACTGAGACACGATCCAGACTTCTACGGGAGGCAGCAGTGGGGAATTTTGAGCAGTGGGCGAAAGCCCGAGCCTGCCATGCAACCCACGTGTGTGAAGAATAGAATGAGTCAAGTATTTAAACAGTATACTAAGGAGCGAGCATGAACCAAAAAGTAAAAAATCTGCTGGAAATAAGCAAATTAACACCTGTTTTTGCGGTGGAAAATGTACAGAAAACCGCCGGATTTTATACCAAACATTTAGGTTTTCAGTTGGCTTTTGCCGTTCCTAATCACGATGCAGTGGAGGAAAGCTTTGAAAATGGCAAAGAATATCGTTATGCGATGCTGAAATCGGGGAAAGCAGAGATCGCATTTCAGCGATTAGATACTTTTCAAAACGACATTCATTTTGCTAAAAATCAACCTATTGGGGCTTCAGTCTCTTTTTATATGGATGTTGATAATATCGAAGATTTATACAATCGGTTAAAGTCTGAAAATTTAGAAATAACCGAACTGAAAACAACTTGGTATGGCGTTCTCGAATTTTACCTGAAAGACTTAAACGGATACACTTTGGGCTTTGCCAAAGCAGCGTAAAATTAATCTAATGAATTTAGTTTATTAGTTGATTTAAGAACAGTTAACTTAATGCAGAACCCGTTAGGAGTAATCATGAACCCAAAAGTAAGAAATCTGCTGAATGACTGGCAAACGGTTAATCCCGATTTGTATGAAATCGCCAATAGTGTACGCATGAGAATATTGCAACTGGCAGGTACAGTTGATGAAGAAGTGAAATATAGCGGTATTCTGTTTGCCGCACCTGTACCGTTTTGCGGCATTTTTGTTTATAAGCAACATGTATCGGTGGAATTTAGTCATGGCGCCAAGATAGTAGACCCGCACGGTTTATTAGAAGGAAAAGGCAAAGGACGTCGTCATTTGAAATTACACACACTTGAAGACGTAGAAAATAAGCATTTGGCGGATTACTTACAATTGGCACAAAAAGTAGCGGAGTAAATGGAACCGACCGTAAATCTTTTCCTTTTTTCTTGAAAGAATGCGAATTTCGTTATAGAAATCAGCCAACCTGAATAGTTTTTCAACAAGTGGTCATATTTTTCAAAAAAATTGCAAAAAAGACTTGCGCGGATTTCGGATTTCTCTATAATGCGCACCACACAACGACGCACTGTTGTGAACGGATTAGGTTATTACGGTGCGTCGTTGTTTTTTGCTCTTTAATAATGAATCAGACAATCTGTGTGGGCACTTGTTGATGTGATTTTGAAGTGAAATATTATTTAATTTTGAAGTCTTAATAAGTGCTTAACTTGAAATTCATAATGAATATTATTGATTTTTTTATAGTCAGTATTTATTGAGCGATTAAACTTTTTGAATTGAAGAGTTTGATCATGGCTCAGATTGAACGCTGGCGGCAGGCTTAACACATGCAAGTCGAACGGTAGCAGGAGAAAGCTTGCTTTCTTGCTGACGAGTGGCGGACGGGTGAGTAATGCTTGGGAATCTGGCTTATGGAGGGGGATAACTACGGGAAACTGTAGCTAATACCGCGTAATATCGAGAGATTAAAGACTGGGACCTACGGGCCAGTTGCCATAAGATGAGCCCAAGTGGGATTAGGTAGTTGGTGGGGTAAAGGCCTACCAAGCCCGCGATCTCTAGCTGGTCTGAGAGGATGACCAGCCACACTGGAACTGAGACACGGTCCAGACTCCTACGGGAGGCAGCAGTGGGGAATATTGCACAATGGGGGGAACCCTGATGCAGCCATGCCGCGTGAATGAAGAAGGCCTTCGGGTTGTAAAGTTCTTTCGGTGGTGAGGAAGGTATCAACTTTAATAGAGTTGGTAATTGACGTTATCCACAGAAGAAGCACCGGCTAACTCCGTGCCAGCAGCCGCGGTAATACGGAGGGTGCGAGCGTTAATCGGAATGACTGGGCGTAAAGGGCACGCAGGCGGATTGTTAAGTGAGATGTGAAAGCCCCGGGCTTAACCTGGGAATTGCATTTCAGACTGGCAATCTAGAGTATTTTAGGGAGGGGTAGAATTCCACGTGTAGCGGTGAAATGCGTAGAGATGTGGAGGAATACCGAAGGCGAAGGCAGCCCCTTGGGAATATACTGACGCTCATGTGCGAAAGCGTGGGGAGCAAACAGGATTAGATACCCTGGTAGTCCACGCTGTAAACGATGTCGATTTGGGGATTGGGGTTTAACTCTGGTGCCCGAAGCTAACGTGATAAATCGACCGCCTGGGGAGTACGGCCGCAAGGTTAAAACTCAAATGAATTGACGGGGGCCCGCACAAGCGGTGGAGCATGTGGTTTAATTCGATGCAACGCGAAGAACCTTACCTACTCTTGACATCCATGGAAGTTCGCAGAGATGTGAATGTGCCTTCGGGAACCATGAGACAGGTGCTGCATGGCTGTCGTCAGCTCGTGTTGTGAAATGTTGGGTTAAGTCCCGCAACGAGCGCAACCCTTATCCTTTGTTGCCAGCGATTAGGTCGGGAACTCAAAGGAGACTGCCAGTGATAAACTGGAGGAAGGTGGGGATGACGTCAAGTCATCATGGCCCTTACGAGTAGGGCTACACACGTGCTACAATGGTGCATACAGAGGGAAGCAAAATGGCGACATGGAGCAAATCTCACAAAGTGCATCTAAGTCCGGATTGGAGTCTGCAACTCGACTCCATGAAGTCGGAATCGCTAGTAATCGCAAATCAGAATGTTGCGGTGAATACGTTCCCGGGCCTTGTACACACCGCCCGTCACACCATGGGAGTGGGTTGTACCAGAAGTAGATAGCTTAACCGCAAGGGGGGCGTTTACCACGGTATGATTCATGACTGGGGTGAAGTCGTAACAAGGTAACCGTAGGGGAACCTGCGGTTGGATCACCTCCTTACCGAAGTAGAAATGACACAATAAGCGCTCACACAGATTGTTTGATAGAAAGACAAAAAAACTGAAGGTCATCCGTTGGGTCTGTAGCTCAGGTGGTTAGAGCGCACCCCTGATAAGGGTGAGGTCGGTGGTTCAAGTCCACTCAGACCCACCACTCAAACAGGTAACAAGCAAAGCAATAGGCTAAAGCAAGTTAATAATGAGTGAAGAAAACGGAAGTGATGAATGGGGATATAGCTCAGCTGGGAGAGCGCCTGCCTTGCACGCAGGAGGTCAGCGGTTCGATCCCGCTTATCTCCACCAACTCATCATACCTAAGGTTGCAAGCGGTCAGTTTTTGCGAAAGTTTTGCAAAAGCCTTTGTGATTTTAGGTATGATGAGTGAAACAGAAATGTTTCATTGTCTATAGTTCTTTAAAAAATAGGAAACAAGCTGAAAAACTGAGAGATTTTCGAAAGAAAGTCTGAGTAGTAAAAATCTTGTGTGAACAAAAGCACACAAGTAGTAGTTTTTGATTATCAGCTTTAAATATTTTGATGATTGTTTAATAACAATATTATCTAAAAATGTTTGAGGTTGTATGGTTAAGTGACTAAGCGTACACGGTGGATGCCTAGGCAATCAGAGGCGATGAAGGACGTGCTAATCTGCGAAAAGCTTGGATGAGTCGATAAGAGGCGTTTAATCCAAGATGTCCGAATGGGGAAACCCGATAAGCGAAGAGCTTATCATTATTTACTGAATCCATAGGTAAATAAGGCAAACCGGGAGAACTGAAACATCTAAGTACCCCGAGGAAAAGAAATCAACCGAGATTTCGTTAGTAGCGGCGAGCGAACGCGAAGGAGCCATTCAGTTATAGCACAAGACTTAGAGGAATGAGTTGGGAAACTCAATCAAAGAGGGTGATAATCCCGTACTTTAAAAGCCTTGTGTGGAACTAAGCTGAAAATAAGTAAGGCGGGACACGTGATATCCTGTCTGAAGATGGGGGGACCATCCTCCAAGGCTAAATACTCCTGATTGACCGATAGTGAACCAGTACTGTGAAGGAAAGGCGAAAAGAACCCCGGTGAGGGGAGTGAAATAGAACCTGAAACCGTGTACGTACAAGCAGTGGGAGCCAACTTGTTTGGTGACTGCGTACCTTTTGTATAATGGGTCAGCGACTTATATTTTGTAGCAAGGTTAACCGAATAGGGGAGCCGTAGGGAAACCGAGTCTTAACTGGGCGTCTAGTTGCAAGGTATAGACCCGAAACCCGGTGATCTAGCCATGGGCAGGTTGAAGGTTGGGTAACACTAACTGGAGGACCGAACCGACTAATGTTGAAAAATTAGCGGATGACTTGTGGCTGGGGGTGAAAGGCCAATCAAACCGGGAGATAGCTGGTTCTCCCCGAAATCTATTTAGGTAGAGCCTTATGTGAATACCTTCGGGGGTAGAGCACTGTTTCGGCTAGGGGTCCATCCCGGATTACCAACCCGATGCAAACTGCGAATACCGAAGAGTAATGCATAGGAGACACACGGTGGGTGCTAACGTTCATCGTGGAGAGGGAAACAACCCAGACCGCCAGCTAAGGTCCCAAAGTCTATATTAAGTGGGAAACGAAGTGGGAAGGCTTAGACAGCTAGGATGTTGGCTTAGAAGCAGCCATCATTTAAAGAAAGCGTAATAGCTCACTAGTCGAGTCGGCCTGCGCGGAAGATGTAACGGGGCTCAAATATAGCACCGAAGCTGCGGCATCAGAGTCAAATCTGTTGGGTAGGGGAGCGTTGTGTAAGCGGATGAAGGTGAATCGAGAGGTTTGCTGGACGTATCACAAGTGCGAATGCTGACATAAGTAACGATAAAACGAGTGAAAAACTCGTTCGCCGGAAGACCAAGGGTTCCTGTCCAACGTTAATCGGGGCAGGGTGAGTCGGCCCCTAAGGCGAGGCTGAAAAGCGTAGTCGATGGGAAACGGGTTAATATTCCCGTACTTGGTTATATTGCGATGTGGGGACGGAGAAGGTTAGGTAAGCAGACTGTTGGATGTCTGTTTAAGCCGGTAGTTGGGGTAGGTAGGCAAATCCGCTTACCCAATTTAAACAACGAGAAGTGATGACGAGTTCCTAAGGGAATGAAGTTACTGATACCACGCTTCCAGGAAAAGCCACTAAGCTTCAGATATAACTAAACCGTACTGAAAACCGACACAGGTGGTCAGGTAGAGAATACTCAGGCGCTTGAGAGAACTCGGGTGAAGGAACTAGGCAAAATAGCACCGTAACTTCGGGAGAAGGTGCGCTGGCGTAGGTTGTAGGAGTTTACCTCCGAAGGCTGAACCAGTCGAAGATACCAGCTGGCTGCAACTGTTTATTAAAAACACAGCACTCTGCAAACACGAAAGTGGACGTATAGGGTGTGATGCCTGCCCGGTGCTGGAAGGTTAATTGATGGTGTTATCGAAAGAGAAGCTCCTGATCGAAGCCCCAGTAAACGGCGGCCGTAACTATAACGGTCCTAAGGTAGCGAAATTCCTTGTCGGGTAAGTTCCGACCTGCACGAATGGCATAATGATGGCCAGGCTGTCTCCACCCGAGACTCAGTGAAATTGAAATCGCCGTGAAGATGCGGTGTACCCGCGGCTAGACGGAAAGACCCCGTGAACCTTTACTATAGCTTGACACTGAACATTGAATTTTGATGTGTAGGATAGGTGGGAGCCTATGAAGCAGGAACGCTAGTTCTTGTGGAGGCGTCCTTGAAATACCACCCTTTAACGTTTGATGTTCTAACGAAACACCAAGTACAGGTGTTCGGACAGTGTCTGGTGGGTAGTTTGACTGGGGCGGTCTCCTCCCAAAGCGTAACGGAGGAGCACGAAGGTTTGCTAATGACGGTCGGACATCGTCAGGTTAGTGCAATGGTAGAAGCAAGCTTAACTGCGAGACAGACAAGTCGAGCAGGTGCGAAAGCAGGTCATAGTGATCCGGTGGTTCTGAATGGAAGGGCCATCGCTCAACGGATAAAAGGTACTCCGGGGATAACAGGCTGATACCGCCCAAGAGTTCATATCGACGGCGGTGTTTGGCACCTCGATGTCGGCTCATCACATCCTGGGGCTGAAGTAGGTCCCAAGGGTATGGCTGTTCGCCATTTAAAGTGGTACGCGAGCTGGGTTTAGAACGTCGTGAGACAGTTCGGTCCCTATCTGCCGTGGGCGTTGGATGATTGAGAGGGGCTGCTCCTAGTACGAGAGGACCGGAGTGGACGCATCACTGGTGTTCCAGTTGTCTCGCCAGAGGCACTGCTGGGTAGCTAAATGCGGAAGAGATAAGTGCTGAAAGCATCTAAGCACGAAACTTGCCTCAAGATGAGTCATCCCTGACATTAAGTCAGTAAGGGTTGTTGTAGACTACGACGTAGATAGGTGGGGTGTGTAAGCGTTGCGAGACGTTGAGCTAACCCATACTAATTGCCCGAGAGGCTTAACCATACAACCTCAAGCGTTTTTGGAAAGAAGAAAGAAGCCAAAAGCGGTTGAGAAGAAAGCTAAACGAAAAGACAAAGCGAGAGCGAAGTGAAAGAAAATCAAACAGACAGCTTGTTTCAGATTAAAGGCGACGTAAGAAGCCAAGAATAGAGAACGAAAAAATAAAGACGAACAAAGACAACAACAGGATTTTCCTGATGGCCATAGTGCTGTGGTCCCACCTGATTCCATTCCGAACTCAGAAGTGAAACGCAGTGACGCCGATGGTAGTGTGGGGTTTCCCCATGTGAGAGTAGGGCACCATCAGGGTTTTATTGGACCCCTTGCAAGTACTCGGTTGAGTACAGTGCAAGGGTTTTTTGTTTTGGGGAAGGGGAAAAGGAAAGAGAAGACTTTGTAAAAGATGGTACTAAAGTGACCGCTTGTAATTAGGTTTTCTTATTTAGAGCATAACTTAACATTTCTTTACTTTTTCGTCCAAAATGTTACATTGATCACATTTTTTAAATAGAGAATAGATGTATGAGAGAGCTTGTTTTAAATCCACCAACTGTTTCAAATAGCTGTTTGGATTTAGCAAGCTCGCTCACATTTGCCAAAAAACGTGTAGACGCATTGGAAGCTTATCGCATCAAGCGACTATTAAATAATTGTAGCGAAGGTTTTCAAACAGTTTTTTCGTTGTTGCCTGTCCTAATTCATTATAACCATCCGAGTTTGCTTTGTTATACGGAAAACGCTCCGTATGGGTTATATGATTTCCATTTAGATTCTACCCAACAAAAGTATTTAGAATCTCTTATTGAGCAGCCTTTATTCGCAAATAGATTTGCCCAATTCGATGCACTTTATGTAATGGGAAGTCTTGGTTCAGTAACACAGAATTCGCTCTCTGATATTGATTTATGGCTTTGCCGTTCCCTGCGGTTATGCCCAAATCAAGAAAAGTCATTGAATGATAAGTTAGATAAAATCAAAAATTGGGCAAAATCTCTCGGTGTGGATATCCATTTCTATCTAATGAACCCTGAGGAATTTTCGGCTCGTGAATATCGTAATGATATTAGTACGGAGAATAGTGGTTCGGCCCAACATTACTTATTGTTAGATGAGTTTTATCGTTCTGCAATTCGGTTGGCAGGAAAACGAGTGCTTTGGTTACACATGCTGGATAGTGAGCGTCCTTATACAGAAGTTATTGCAGAAGGTGTTTCTCAGAGAATTATTCATTTAGAGGAATGGATAGATTTTGGTGATTTTTCTGATCTTTCATTGAGCGAATATTTTGGGGCTAGTTTATGGCAACTTTATAAAGGAATTAATAGTCCATATAAATCGGCGATCAAGATTTTTCTTCTTGAGAGTTACGCGGAAACTTATCCTGATACGCATTTAATCTCTCGGAAATTTAAGCAGTTATTGCTTTCAGATCAAGCTGTGAGTTATCACTTTGACCCTTATCTTGCGATGCTTGAGCAAGTAACGATCTATTTAGAAAAACGTAAAGAGTTCAATCGACTAGAGTGTTTGCGTTATTGTTTCTATGTGAAAGCAACGGAAGGTCAGTTAGATGATTGGAGGCGACAAGAGCTCCGTAAACTTGCTTTTTCTTGGGGATGGCATGAACAAGAAATGTTATCGCTTGAAGCAAAAAGTGAATGGAAAATAAAACAAGCCATGCGGCATCAGAAAATGCTGGTTGCTCAGTTATTGCAAAGTTATCGTAATTTAATTAATTTTGCCCGTAAATTTCATATTGATCCAAGCATTATGCCTCAAGATACGGATCTTTTGATGAGAAAACTTTACTCGGTATTTGAGATTTCTCCCGGTAAGGTTGAGTTGATTAATGGAAAAATTGCGAAAAACTTAGGCGAAAATGAACTGACTTTTGTTGAAGTTACTGAGAATAGTGCGACTAAAGCCGGATGGTATTTGCTCAATCATGCACCATTGAGTGCTTATGATTCTAATAAACGTTATGTTCAGTATCATAAATCGTTAAACAAACTAGTTGCGTGGGCTTATTTTAATGGGATCCTGACAGTAAATAGCCAATTGCATCTTGTTAGTCAAACTGTGAGTTTATCTAAACTTCGCCAATTTATCGCTGATTTACGGCTTTCATTTCCTGCACAAGCACCCAAAATGACGGATGATGACCTTTATCATCCAAACGAAATTCGTAACTTAATTGTTGCGGTAAATTTAACTAAGGATCCAACAACAAAGTTGCGTTCCCGTCGTGAATTATCACAAATTGACTTGTTAAACTTGAGTTTATCCAATCAAGGGGTTATTGGTAGTGTTAGTGTGATGTATCGAAATATGTGGAATGAAATTATCACACAGCATATTGAGGGGCAGGACTCTATTTTAAAAGCATTAAAGCTAATTTCCAATAAAATTTATCGTAGCTCTGCCCCCCCGCAATCAGTTAGTGTGTTTTGCTATAGTTCTCAGCTTCGTAATGAGTTACAAAAATTTGTGACGGCATTAGTTCATCGCTGTATTTCTGTACAAACAGGAACGATGTTTGAGAAGCAATCTTACACATTTAAACTTGCGGGTAAAAAGTGGCAGTTCGTTTTTAATCAGCAGGTGGAGCTAAAAGAGTTGCCTTTAGACGAACAGAAAAACGAGAGATTGAACGCACCAAAAGTAATTTATAATTTTGCTAGCGAGGGTTTTTTACAGTTCTTTTTTGAAGATAATCCAGATGAGACTTTTAATGTCTATGCTCTAGATAAGCAGAATCATCTTGAGACTTATTTGAATTGTATAGGAAGAAAAGAAGAAAAAATAACTCGAATTATTCGTTCTTATACGGAAAATGATAATTCAGAGAGCGCTGATTACATTGAGAGTTTTAATTATCCGCAGTTTTATCAGTTACTTAAGGAAGAAAACGAAACAATTATTGTGCCATTTCAAAGCAAGCGGCACCGAGACTATATTCAGAATATGTAAAAGCCAGTTTTAATACCGTATTAAAACTGGCTTTTTAGTTAGATTAGGCTAATTTTTCTAAAAATGCGGGTAAATTTTGTGCGCCAACTTGTTGTGCAACTACTTCACCATTTTTGAAAATGAGAAGGTATGGAATGCTACGCACGCCAAATTCTGCAGGGATTTGTTGGTTTTCATCAACATTCATTTTTACAATACGTGCCTTATCACCTACTTGTGCGGCTAAATCGTCTAGTACTGGACCGATTGCACGGCAAGGGCCACACCAAGGAGCCCAGAAGTCTAATAATACAGGTACGTCAGATTGTAAAACGTCTTTTTCAAAAGTGGCATCAGTTGTATGAATTACGCTGCTCATAATTTTTCCTTATTTTGAAGATAAAAAGAAACGTCTCACTACTGAGACGTTGATATATCGCACAAGATAGGGCTTTATTCCCAATTTTTCAAGTAGGAAATAGATATTGTTGCAATTATTTATCGCTTGTTGCGTCTTTATCCTGTGGTAAAACCAAGTTCAAAATCAATGCCAGTAGTGAACCAACGGTGATACCTGAACCGAAACTTTCTTTGAAGAAACTTGGCAATTTGTCTAATAATTCAGGGCGAGTGGTAACCGCAAGACCACAGCCGATTGAGATCGCAATAATCAAACCGTTACGTTTGCTACGTTCTACTTTATCTAGCATTTGAATCCCTGCGGCGATAATCATCGCAAACATCATCAAGCCTGCACCACCTAATACTGGCATTGGGATAGATACAATTAATGCACCAAATACAGGGAATACGCCCGCAAGCACTAATAGCACGCCCATAATAGTCACCACATAACGACTTGCCACACCTGTAAGCGAAATAACACCAATATTTTGCGAGAAAGAGGAGAATGGGGTAGTGGACATTATTGCTGCTAATGCAGAACCCAAACCATCACAAAGGACACCGCCACGTAGATGTTTACCGGTAATTTCCGTTTGTGTTGCGTTACCTAAGGCTAAGAAGTTACCGCTTGATTCCACGATAGTGACCAAATAAGCGATACTCATACCGATAATGCCTGAAATTGGGAAGGCTAAACCGAAATGAAGGGGTTGTGGCACAGCAAAAATTTCAGCATTTTTCACGTTATCAAAATTGATCCAGCCTAGAGTTAAAGCAACAACATAGCCAACTAAAATACCGATAACGATAGCGGCAGCAGAGAAAATCCCTTTCCCCCATTGAACCAGGGCTACGACTAAGACAAGTACAAAGGTTGCCATCGCTAAGTTAGCAGGATCGGCATAATTCGGATCGCCTTTTTGACCACCCGCGAACCAATCCACTGCGACTGGGATAAGGCTTAAACCGATCATCATAACTACCACACCAGTTACAACAGGTGGGAATAATTTACGCACATAAGGCATAAAGAAGCTACCAATGATCATCACCAGTGAACCCACTAACGATGAACCAAGAATGCCAGCCACGCCATATTCGCTAAAGCCAATCGCAAGCGCTGCTGCAACGAAGGTGAAGCTCGTTCCCATTACACTTGGTAAACGTAAGCCAATTGGTCCAATACCTTGACACTGAATAATAGTAACAATGCCCGAAACTAATAAGGCCGCATTAACAAGCACGATAGTATCAGGTGTTGGAAGCTGTAACACATTACCAAGCACAAGCGGTACGGCAATAATACCGCCAAGGGCAGCTAATAAGTGTTGGGCAGCAAGTAAAAGAGTTAAGCCAAAAGGTGGCTTCGAGTCGACTGGGTAAAGAAGTTTTTGCATAGTTGATATGTGTATAAGTTAAAAAAATAGGGCGGAATTATAATGATTTTGGATAATCAGGCAATCGTTTACCTAAAGAAAATAAAAAAATGCCTAGATTAGCTCTAGGCATTTTTCGTTATTTGTTCAATTATTGTTTTTCTAATACATATTGAACTGCTTGATCTTGCTGCATTGCTTGCATAAAGCGAGCTACATTTGGATAATCACGCCAGCTTTTTGGCATTTTGTCTGTCCAACGGGTCATCACAAAGGCATAAGCATCAGCAATGCTACGGCGATCGCCATAAACATGTAAACCTTCGCCAATTAAGTTATCTAAATATTGCATTGCACGATCAATACGAGCATAAGCTGATTCACGCACCGCATTGATTGCAGCTTCACTTTCATCTGTTGTGAAACGATGTGGCATAAAGAATGGCCAGAATGCAGGGTGGAAATCACTCGCTAAGAAAGACATAATTTCATTTAATGCAAAATCTTCTTCTGCGCCCCCTTTACTGCCTAATTCTGCTTCAGGGTGTTTATCGGCAATATAGGTTAAAATTGCAGAGGCTTGGGTCATTGCACGTTTTCCGCCAATATCTAAGGCAGGCACGGCTGCTAATGGATTGATGCGTTTATATTCTTCTGATGAATAATCGGCACGAACTGCTTCGTAATCCGCTTTTGTCCATTCTAAAGCAACCCAACAAGCTAAGGCACAAGTACCTGGCGCATAATAGAGTTTCATAAATGTCTCCTTGATTCTATGGTCTGAATAAAAAGTAGATAGTGCTATAAATAACGCTACCTTAACTATTATATCACAGCCAAAATAAATGATTTGAGTCATCTCATTTGTAAAAAAGTCTCCAAAATTGACCGCTTGTACCGAATATGCTGAGATTTATGCTTAAATAAATGGAGCAAACAGAAGGAAAAATAATGCAAAAACCAATCCAATATCCCAAAAGTGCTCATTATTGCCCTAAAACAAAACGTTTTTTTAATCTCGGTTCAGACAAAAAATTATCTGCGATTGGCGTAGTTCAAGCCTTTTGGCAAATGTTAGTCTATCCTGAAAAATTTAAGCCTGCCACCGCTCTGCCGATGTTGCAACCAGATTTTTCATTCTTTTTACAACCAAGTTCACAAGCAAAATTTATCTGGTTTGGGCATAGCTCGCTATTGATGAGAATGGCAAATCAGACCATTTTTATCGATCCTGTCTTTGCGAAGTCTGTTTCCCCTTTTCCAATTATGATGAAACGCTTCCAAGCACCGCCAGCCAGCCTTACAGAATTACCACTGGTGGACGTAATTATTTATAGCCACAACCATTATGATCATTTAGATGAAGCAGTGGTTCGCTATTATGTTTCTCAGAAACATTTGCAAAAAACACGCTTTATTGTACCGCTTGCAATGGGCGAGCAGTTGCGAAAATGGGGAATTGATGCAGATAGGATTCAAGAGTTGGATTGGTGGCAATCGGCTCGACTTGGCGATTTAACCCTAACTGCAGTCCCTGCCAAACATAATACTGCACGAGGGGTATTTGATAAGAATAAAACCCTATGGGCAGGCTATGTTTTCCAAACTGCTCACGAGCAAATTTACTATTCGGGCGATAGTGCATTCGGTGATGGATCTCATTTTCGCCACATTGCCGAGCGTTTTGGCGGCTTTGATTTAGCTTTTGTCGAAAATGGACAATACAATATTGATTGGATTGATAACCATATGTTGCCGGAACAAACAGCCAAAGCTGTTGAATTGCTCAATACTAAGCGTTTTATGCCGGTTCATTGGGGGGCTTATCCACTTTCTATTCATGGTTGGCATGATCCAGTATTATGTTCAATTCCGCTTGTGGAACAAATAGGAGTAACACCAGTCACACCATTGCTAGGCGAGGTTTTTAATAAAGAAACGGTAACTACGTATTGGTGGAATCATCTTGACGGATCATAAGTGTAAAATAATTGTAATGATTGACTAGGCAAAACTCAACTAAATCGGTACAATCAAACGCTTGTATTTTTTTGTAAAAAAGATGCGTAAATAGATTTTCTTGGAGAGAATTATGTCGTGGAATGAATCAGGCAATCAGCAAGATCCTTGGGGTAGACCTGGGCAGAAAAAGCCTGAACAGCAACAAGGCTCATCAAATTCAGAGCAAGAGCCTAAGCATAAACAAAATGATCAGCAACCGCCTGATCTAGAAGAAATTTTTAATAATTTGCTCAAAAAAATGGGTGGTGGAAACAAGGGAAATGGTTCAAGTTCTAACCGTAATTCGCCTTCGTTTCCAATAAATAAACTACTGCCAGTTGCCCTTGTGTTAGGTGCTATTGTATGGGGTGCTTCTGGTTTTTATACCGTACAAGAAGCAGAGCGTGGAGTGGTGACACGCTTTGGGAAATTGAATGATATTGTTCAACCGGGCTTGAACTGGAAACCAACGTTTATTGATAGTGTGATCCCTGTGAATATTGAGCGGATTTCGGAACTCAATACTAGTGGTTCGATGCTAACCAAAGATGAAAACATGGTTCGTGTTGAGATGACAGTACAATATCGTGTAGAAGATCCAGCTAAATATCTGTTTAACGTGAGCAAACCCGACGAAAGCCTGAAACAAGCAACAGATAGTGCTTTACGCTATGTGATCGGTCATATGACGATGGACGATATTTTAACTACAGGACGTGCCGTTGTGCGTGAAAAAACGTGGAGTGCGTTGCGGGATATTATTAAAACCTACGATATGGGGTTATTAGTAACAGACGTGAACTTCCAGTATGCTCGCCCACCAGAAGAGGTGAAAGCGGCATTTGATGATGCGATTAAAGCTCAAGAAGACGAACAGCGTTTAATTCGTGAGGCGGAAGCCTATGCCCGTGGTCAAGAGCCAATTGCTCGTGGTCAAGCACAACGTATTTTAGAGCAAGCTAATGCCTATAAAGAGCAAGTGGTATTAAATGCACAAGGGGAAGTAGAACGTTTCATCAAACTTCTTCCTGAATACAAAGCAGCACCTGAAATTATGCGTGAGCGTTTGTATATTCAAACGATGGAAAAAGTGATGAAAAACACGCCAAAAGTGATGATGGACGGGGCAAATAGCAATAACTTGACTGTGTTGCCAATAGACAAACTTTTGCAAAATAATCCATCAAACCAACCGCTTGTTACGGAGCAACCAAGAGTTACCGTGCCAGTTTATCAACAGCCAACACAATCTGTTCCAACCATTACAAATGGTTCAACAAATGTTGTCGAAGAAGTTGTCGTGCCAGCACGTAAAGGGAGATTTTAACAATGCGTAAACTGTTATTTCCAATTTTAGCTGTGGTGGCGTTTGTCCTGTTTCAGTCGATTATCGTAGTGCAAGAAGGGCAACGTGGCATAATGTTACGTTTTAATAAAGTGCATCGTGACGCAGACAATAAAGTGGTGGTTTATGAGCCAGGTTTGCACTTCAAAGTGCCAATGATTGATCAGCTGAAAACCTTAAGTGCCCGTATTCAAACGCTCGATGGTCAAGAAGACCGCTTCGTCACTGTTGAGAAAAAAGACTTGTTGGTAGATTCCTATGTGAAATGGAAAATCAGTGATTTTGGTCAATTTTACACCGCAACGGGTGGAGATTATCAAAAAGCCTCTGATTTGTTACGCCGTAAAGTCAACGACCGTTTGCGTTCTGAAATCGGTTCTCGCACCATTAAAGACATCGTGTCAGGCTCTCGTGGCGAATTGATGGCAGGTGCGCAAAAAGCCTTGAATGCAGGCGAAGATGGTGCAGAAAAACTGGGTATCGAAGTGGTCGATGTACGAGTGAAGCAGATCAACTTACCGAACGAAGTGTCTTCTTCTATCTACCAACGGATGCAAGCTGAACGTGCTGCGGTGGCTCGTGAACACCGTTCCCAAGGCGAAGAAAAGGCCGAATTTATTCGTGCAGATGTCGATAGAAAAGTGGTCCTAATTTTAGCCAATGCAAATAAAACTTCCGAGGAATTAAAGGGTCAAGGTGATGCTCAAGCAGCGAAAATCTACGCCGATGCTTTTAACCAAGAGCCAGAGTTTTATCGCTTTATTCGTAGTCTAAAAGCCTATGAAGAGAGCTTCGCCGAAGGCAAAAATAATATGATGCTACTTAAACCGGACAGTCAATTCTTCCGCTTTATGCAAGCACCAACAAAATAGTTGTATCCAAGACCCGAGTAATCGGGTCTTTTTATCTTGAATTTACGCTATCTTCGTAGGGTGGGTTTGACCTACCATTCGTACGTTAATTATTGGGTGGGTCTTGATCCACTCTACCTAATCTGACAAGTGGTCATTTTCCGCAAATATTTTGCAAATGACCAACATTTTCAAACAAGAGGCATTTTATTATGGGTAAAAGTGTAGCGATCCTTGGGGCACAATGGGGTGACGAAGGGAAAGGCAAAATAGTTGATCTCTTAACCGATCGCGTGAAATATGTCGTGCGTTATCAGGGCGGACATAACGCAGGACATACGTTAATTATCAACGGCGAGAAAACGGTTCTCCGTTTAATTCCGTCTGGCATTTTGCGTGATAACGTGACCTGCTTAATCGGTAACGGTGTGGTGCTTTCACCTGTGGCATTAATGCAAGAAATGGGCGAGTTGGAGTCTCGTGGTATCAACGTACGTGAGCGTTTGAAAATCTCTGAAGCTTGCCCGTTGATTTTACCTTACCACGTAGCGATGGATCATGCACGTGAAATGGCTCTCGGTAAAAATAAAATCGGTACAACGGGGCGTGGTATCGGCCCTGCTTACGAAGACAAAGTCGCTCGTCGTGGCTTACGTGTTAGCGATTTATTCAATCGAGAAGCCTTTGCGGAAAAATTGAAAAACATTTTGGATTATTACAACTTCCAATTAGTTCACTATTACAAAGCGGATCCGGTTGATTTCCAAAAAACGTTAGATGAAGTATTTGCCGTAGCCGACATTATTACTGGTATGGTTGCTGACATCACCACAATGTTGCACAACGCTCGTGAAAAGGGTGACAACATTTTATTCGAGGGAGCACAAGGTACGATGTTAGACATCGACCATGGTACTTACCCATTCGTCACCAGTTCCAACACTACCGCAGGTGGTGTGGCGACAGGTTCTGGCTTTGGTCCACGGAACTTGGACTATGTGTTAGGTATCATCAAAGCCTACTGTACTCGTGTCGGCTCAGGTCCATTCACCACAGAATTATTCGACGAAGTAGGGGCTGAAATCGCCCGCAAAGGTAACGAATTTGGGGCGGTAACTGGGCGTCCACGCCGTTGTGGTTGGTTTGATGCAGTAGCGGTTCGCCGAGCGATTCAAATCAACTCAATTTCAGGCTTCTGTATGACCAAATTAGACGTATTAGATGGCTTTGATGAGTTAAAAATCTGTGTCGCATACAAAATGCCAAACGGCGAAATTGTGAAATACGCCCCAATGGCGGCGGCAGACTGGGAGGGTGTTGAGCCAATTTACGAAACCTTACCAGGTTGGTCAGAAAATACCTTCCGTGTGACCAAAATGGAAGATTTACCGCAAAATGCGATCAACTACATCAAACGTGTGGAAGAAGTACTGGGCGTACCTGTCGATATTCTTTCAACGGGTCCAGATCGTGTTGAAACGATGATCTTGCGTGATCCATTCGCCGCGTAATTAAATAAGTCAAACGCATCGAAAAGGTGCGTTTTATTCATCAAAATGGGTAAAAAACAGCTCGGATCTGACCGCTTGCTTGCATTTAGCGGTTCAGGCTTGGCTTGAAAGCGTGTAGAATGTCCCCGTTTTTAATCTAGATTCAGAGGAAAAGAATGAAAAGAGTTGTGATCACCGGTTTAGGTATTATCTCAAGCATCGGGAATAATAAAGAAGAAGTATTGGCTTCGCTACGTGAAGGCAAATCAGGTATTGAGTTTATGCCAGAATTCAAAGAAATGGGTATGCGTAGCCAAATTGCAGGAACAATCAAGTTAAATCCCGCGGAATTGATTGATCGTAAAATTTACCGCTTTATGGGTGATGCAGCAGCCTATGCCTATCTTTCAATGAAAGAAGCAATTGAAGATTCGGGGTTAAGCGAAGATCAAGTCTCAAATGATCGTACAGGTTTAGTCATTGGAGCAGGAACAGGATCGGCTCGTAGCCAACTCATTGCTTGTGATGCAGTGCGTGGTCCACGTGGTGTAAAAGGGGTTGGTCCTTATGCGGTGACCAAAACCATGGCGTCAAGTGTTTCTGCCTGTTTAGCAACGCCATATAAAATTCGTGGAGTAAACTACTCAATCAGTTCTGCTTGTGCGACTTCTGCTCACTGTATCGGTCACGCAATGGAGTTGATCCAATTGGGTAAACAAGATGTGGTTTTCGCTGGCGGAGCGGAAGAACTTTCTTGGGAATGTGCAACCGAATTTGATGCGATGGGAGCGGTTTCAACCAAATATAACGACACACCAACTAAAGCAAGCCGTGCTTATGATGCTAACCGTGATGGCTTTGTTATCGCAGGTGGCGGTGCGGTGGTCGTGGTTGAAGAACTTGAACATGCACTAAAACGTGGTGCGAAAATCTATGCAGAAATCGTGGGTTATGGAGCAACCTCTGATGGCTACGATATGGTGGCTCCAAGCGGTGAAGGTGCGGTGCGTTGTATGAAGCAAGCCCTTGCCACCGTAAATGGCGAAGTTGAATATATCAACGTACACGGCACATCAACGCCAGTGGGCGATGTGAAAGAACTTGGTGCGATTCGTGAAGTGTTTGGTGATAAATCTCCAGCGATTTCATCAACTAAATCAATGACGGGACACTCATTGGGCGCAGCAGGTGGACATGAGGCGATCTACTCATTATTGATGTTAGATAATGATTTCATTGCACCAAGCATCAACATTGAAACTTTAGACGAGCAAGCTGAGGGCTTAAATATCGTTACCGAACGTCAAGACAAAGCCTTAACCACAGTGATGTCAAACAGCTTTGGTTTTGGCGGAACTAACGCATGTTTAGTGTTTCAAAAATATAACGGTTAATTGATTTTTATTTGAACGTGGGGCGGGTCGTTCCACGTTTTTTTGTCTTTGTGAAATGGAGTAACTCTATGAAAATTAAAGCTTTATTTTCTGTTTTATTACTGGCTTTTTCCACCATCTCAACGGCGAATGTCATGATGGAAATGTTTCAAATGCAGCGTGAAATGGGGACGTTATTGCGTGCAGAGTCGGCTGAAAAATTCCAACAAGGTGCGGAAAACTTTTTAGTTGCGGCGAAAAAAGCCCAGCAAACGATGCCTATGAGCCTCGATGAAGACCAAGAAAAATTCAAAGGCTACCAAGCGGGTATGCAAGATGTGATTGATGTGGTAGAACAAGCCAAGGAACTTGCTGCAGCTGGCAAGTTAGATGAAGCAAAAACCACGGTGAGTAAGCTCAATAAAATGAAAGCAAGCTATCACGCCGAGTATAAATAATGTTTACAAGCGATCAGATCTGCAAAATTTTTTGCAAATCTGACCGCTTGTATAAGGAATCTTATGCAACAATCTCCTTCGATTGCACGTATTTTGGTGACGATGGCAGCAATAGTGATTATTTTAGCAGGTGTGAAGCTAGCCGCTGAAATAGTTATTCCATTTTTGCTGTCGCTGTTTATTGCCATTATCTGCTCACCGCTAATTAAATTCATGACAGGTCGGAAAATACCGTTATGGCTAGCGATTACGTTGCTTTTTGGGCTTTTTATGGTCGGATCATTTTTTCTCGTTGGTCTGATTAACAGTACGGTAAAAGAATTTACGGCTTCAATTCCAACGTATAAAGTTTTACTTGGTCAGCGAATGGCGTTGATCTTGCATTATTTGGATAAATGGCAAATTCCTATTCCACAGGATTTAGTCACAAATAATTTCGATCCAGGTCGAATTATGAATTTAGTCAGTAATTTATTATTGAGTTTCTCGGGTGTAGTCACAGACACTTTTGTGCTGATTTTGGTGGTGGTATTTATGCTGTTGGAAGCCCCAACGGCTAAGCATCGTTTTGCGATGATTTTAAGCCCAAATAAAAGCGAAATTCATAGCACAGAAATGCAGCTAAACCGAGTTTTACAAGGGGTCATTAGCTATTTAGGTGTTAAGACAATTACCAGTTTGATAACAGGGTTTTGCGTTTGGCTGTTACTTGAAGTAACAGGTGTGCAATATGCGGTATTGTGGGCCACATTGAGTTTCTTGTTAAACTATATTCCAAACATCGGTTCCATTCTAGCCAGTGTGCCAATCATTGTTCAAGCGTTGCTGCTCAATGGATTTTCAGTCGGTTTTGGTGTCGCAATTGGGGTGATTGGAATCAATATGGTAATCGGCAATGTGCTTGAACCGAAAATGATGGGGAGAACCTTAGGGCTTTCGACCTTGGTGGTGTTCTTGTCGTTACTCTTTTGGGGATGGATTTTAGGTACCGTTGGAATGTTACTGTCAGTGCCACTTACCATGGCGTTAAAAATTGCATTGGAGTCTAGCCCGAGAACGGTACGGTATGCACTGTTACTTGGTGATGTACCAGAAGAAAAATTGGTGTAGTTGGATAAAAAAATCAGGGCATTGCCCTGATTTTTTTTGTTTGGATTAAAGATTACGTAACGCTTCAATACGTTTTTCTAACGGCGGGTGACTCATAAAGAGTTCTTTGCGTGGACCGTTGATCATAAAGGCTGCCAGTGAACCTTGCATTTCTTCTGGCTGGTGAACACGCTGTAGGCGTTGTAATGCAGCAATCATTTTCTCTTTACCGACTAAGTTTGCTGAACCTTCATCAGCACGGAACTCACGGTAGCGAGAGAACCACATCGCAATAATGGTTGCCAACACACCAAATAATATTTCCAACACCATTGACACTAGGAAGTAAATGCCAGAACTCTGGCTTTCTCCGCCGTTATCATTACGGGTGCTCGAAACGGCCGTTGCAATCATTCGAGATAAGAAAATCACAAAGGTATTCAGCACGCCTTGTAATAACGTCATCGTGACCATATCGCCGTTGGCAATGTGGGCCACTTCGTGAGCGACTACTGCTTCGGCTTCATCTTGGGTCATGGTATTGAGTAAGCCAGTACTTACCGCAACTAACGAGTTATTTTTCGTCGCACCGGTTGCAAAGGCATTTACGTCAGCCGAGTGGTAAATTGCCACATCTGGCATTGGAATACCGGCTTGTTGTGATTGGCGTTTAACGGTTTCCACTAGCCAACGCTCTGCATGATTGCGTGGTTCAGTGATAATTTCTGCCCCTACTGAACGCAATGCCATCGTTTTGGATAAAAAGAGTGAAATCAATGAGCCAGCAAAACCAAATAGCAACGACATAATCAAAATGCCGCCAGTACTATTGCCGGCAATGCCGGTTACGCTCAAAATAATTCCCAAGACGAACATCACTGCAAAGTTAGTCGCAAGGAAAAGGACAATTCGCATCATAATAGGTTATTCTCCTAAGATAGAAATAAAAATGTTGTGTTAAAAAAACGGTGAATAAAGTGGCGACAATTTACCAAATTTCAAGACTTCGACAATAGCTTTGACAAATTATTCCCATAAATTTAACTGTTTTGTCACTTTTTTCTCGGGAAAGTGAACATTTAGTCCAATAAGTCGTACTTTTCGCCCATTTCTACGTATCCAAATTTGTTCGAGCAACGCGAGAAAACAGCCGATTTTCAAGCCTTCGCCGTTGCGTTCTAGGGTAGTTTGGCTGAAATCGTCAAATTTGAGCTTAATCCCCACTTTTTTAAACGCTTTGAGTGGGGTATCGCCCCAGTTACGTTGCAGGCGAAACAGCAATTTTTGAAACTGTTCTTGTACAACAATTTCGGCATCGCTTAATTCGCTAATATCTTTGAGTAAGGTATTTTCAACGGCTAACGACTTGCGTGGACGATTGACTTCGACTTTTCTCGGATCCAGACCGTGTGCAAAATCCCACAGTCGCAGTCCAAATTTGCCGAATTGCTGAAAAATCTGTGATTTGTCCGCTTGTTGCAGATCGCCACAGGTTTCAAAACCAAGCTGTTTGAGCTTCTCATTGGTTACTTTACCCACCCCTGGAATTTTTTTGAGTGGTAAATCAGCAATAAAAGCGGTCACTTTTTCAGGGGAAATCACAAATTGCCCGTTTGGTTTATGTTGATCAGAGGCGATTTTGGCAAGAAATTTCAGCGGTGCTACACCTGCAGAGGCAGTTAAATGCAGTTCATTCCAAATTGCTTGACGAATTTCTTCGGCAATCCAAGTGGCTGAACCAAAACAGTGCGTACACTCGCTCACATCTAAATAGGCTTCGTCTAACGAAAGGGGTTCGATGATGTCGGTATAACGGCGGAAAATTTGATGAATTTGAGCCGACACACTTTTGTATAACGGCATATTAACAGGTAATAAAATCAAGTGGGGGCAGCGTTTTAACGCTTGAGCAGTTGGCATTGCACTGTGCAAACCGAATTTGCGGGCTTCGTAATTGCAAGTCGTCAGCACCCCCCGTTGCGATGGACTGCCGCCCACTGCCACAGGTTTGCCTTTTAGAGCTGGATTTTCCCGCATCTCAACTGCTGCGTAGAAACAATCCATATCAATATGAATGATTTTTTGCTGTGTTGCCATTTGCAAAACTTTCTTAGGAACTGACCGCTTGTATTGAAGAGAATAACATATTTTACTGTATATAAAAACAGTTTATTTGCGTTGGTTTGTTGTTAAAATTTCGCCTTAATGAAAAAAGGAGAAATTATGCTTTATGGATTGATGATTGCGTTTGTGCCGCTATTTTTAGGCTATTTATTTCGTCTTTCAAATCAAAAGATTTTACTGTGGAATAACCGTATTGTGACTTATTGCCTTTATTTGATCTTGTTTGCAATGGGGATCGCAATCGGTCAGTTGGATGATCTCACGGAAAAGCTACCGCAAATTGGCTCTATCGCATTAGGAATGAGTGTGATTTTGCATCTGTGTAACATTAGCTTTTTGATGATATATGACAAGCTCTATCCAATGAAACGTCAAATTTGTGCAGAAAATAAGCCGATGTCTCGCTGGAAAATGTTACTTGACTCATTATTGTTATGCGTCACTGTTTTTGCGGGGGGGCTGTTCGGCTATGTGATCAAAGGAACGCTGAATTTTCCATTGCATACAAGTACGTATGTGTTAGTGGTGATGATTTTTTGTGTTGGTGTACAGCTTCGCAACAGTGGGATTCCAATCCGAGACGTTTTTTTGAATAAACGGGGGATTATTGTGTCTCTCATCTTTATGGCAAGCGGTCTCTTTGGGGGCGTAGTTTGCAGCTATTTACTTGATTTACCGATGATTCGCTCGCTTGCTTTGGCTTCGGGCTTTGGTTGGTATTCTTTATCGAGTGTGCTGCTTAATGATGCGTGGGGAGCCGTTTACGGCAGTATTGCCTTTTTTAACGATCTTTCTCGTGAGATTTTCTGCTTGTTTTCTATTCCATTTTTTATGCGAATGTTTCCTTCCACCGCGGTCAGTTTAGGCGGTGCTACCTCCCTGGATTGTACTTTGCCGATTATCCAAAAATCGGGTGGAATTCAAGTCGTGCCGTTAGCGATTAGTTTTGGGTTTATCATCAATTTAGCGGTACCTGTTTTATTAGCATTTTTCATCGGATTGAGTTAAAACAAGAAAACACTATCTATTTACGGAGTGGCTTTTTTTGTCTCTGACAAGCGGTTAGAATAGCTGAGTTTTTTACAATTTTATGGATTGAAAATGTGGGTTGAGCTCGGCTATTTTTGTTTGATTTTACTTGTGGGAACTTCAGCAATACAAGTACTGGTTTCGCTGTGGGGCGAAGTGGTGCAACAGCCGAAATGGCTATCGCTCAATCCTTTTTTAACCGCCGTTCAAACGCTGCTCGCACTCGGGGCATTTGGGGTGCTTGCTAATGCCTTTATTCAAGACGATTTTAGCGTGAGCTATGTCGCCGCTCATTCCAATAGCCAGCTTCCTCCTTTTTTCAAGTTTGCCGCCACCTGGGGCGGGCACGAAGGATCAATGCTGTTTTGGCTTGCCGCTCTTGCTTTGTGGACAGGCGTTTTTTGCATTTTTTCTCGCGGAACTGACCGCTTGTTTGCCAACCGAACCCTTGCGGTGCTTTCCTTAACGATTTTCGGCTTCGCTTTGTTTATTGCGTGGGTGTCGAACCCCTTTGAGCGAGCTTTTCCTGCCCCTCCTGAAGGGCGAGATCTTAACCCGATGTTGCAAGATATTGGGCTGATTTTTCACCCACCGTTGCTTTATTTAGGTTATGTTGGATTTGCGGTGAGCTTTGCGATGACGGTTGCAATGCTGCTCGGTGGCGTGTTTGATTATGCGATTGCCCGCTGGATTCGCCCTTGGACGATGATCGCTTGGGGCTTTCTCACTGCAGGCATTATGCTTGGTGCGTGGTGGGCATATTACGAACTCGGCTGGGGCGGTTGGTGGTTTTGGGACCCTGTGGAAAATGCGTCCCTAATGCCTTGGCTGCTTGGCACGGCGTTGCTACATAGTCTGATTGTGAGTGAACAGCGGGGTATTTTTAATTACTGGACGATCTTACTCGCCATTTTTGCTTTTGCGTTGAGTTTGCTCGGCACATTTATCGTCCGTTCGGGCGTGCTGACCTCCGTTCACGCCTTTGCGGTGGATGCTGATCGAGGCATTGCCTTGCTGATGTTATTCTTCAGCCTAAGTTTTATCGCCTTGGCCTTGTTTGCCCTGCGTGTGAATTTATGGGCTGGTGAGGTACGTTTCCGCTTGTTTTCCAAAGAGACCGCTTTTTTATTCATCAACGGCTTATTTGTGTTGGCATGTTGCGTGGTCGTGCTTGGCACTTTTTACCCAATGATTTTCTCCGCCATGGAATGGGGTTCAATTTCTGTCGGGGCACCTTATTTCAACTTCGTATTCACCCCGTTGGGGTTGCTATTGTTGAGCTTGATGGGCTTTGCCGTGGTGTTACGTTGGAAACAGTTGCCACGGAAGAAAATATTAGGGCAGTTAGCGTGGTTGCCGATTGCGGTGGGGGTAAGCTTCGCCATTGTGCTGCATACCCTTGAACGCAGCACCGCCTATCAAATTCAGTGGCTGCCAACGGTGTTCATCAGCTTTGCGGTGTGGATCATTCTCACCCATTTGCCTTATCGCAAATTTATGTGGCAAATCCGACCGCTTGCAATGCGGCTCGCCCATATTGGCTTTGCTGTTTGTGTGATCGGGGCGATGATGAACAGCTATTATGGCGATGAAGTTGGCGTGCGAATGAAGCCGAGCGAGCGAGCCGAATTGGCAGGATTTTGGTTTGAATATGCCGCATTCGACCACGAAATTGGGCAGAACTATACGGCTGAGCGAGCCACTTTTCATTTGTATGATGAGCAAGATCGCCTTATCGACACCCTTCACCCTGAACGCCGTTATTATGATGTCCGCACAATGACGATGGCGGAAGTCGGTTTGGCACACAACGGCTTGGACGATATTTACATCGTAATGGGCGACAAACTCGCCCGCCACGAATACGCCTTTCGTCTTCACTATAAACCTTACATCCGAGCCTTATGGCTTGGCGGCATTGTAATGGTCTTCGCCGCCCTGTTGGCAGTGGTTGGACATAGACGCAAAAAGGTTAATCATCGTGAATAAACTGGAGCAAAAATGAAGAAAGCCTTACTTTTTTTACCGCTTACGGTGCTTTTAGCCGTGGTGTTTTTCTTGGTGATGCAGTTGAAAAATCCTGATGCGGTTTCGCCGAGCGAAGATTGGCGGGGCAAGCCGTTTCCAGAATTTAGCGGGCGGAATTTGTTGGATGCTCACGTTACCTTAAGTAAACAAAGTTTGCCGAAAGAGCCGTTTATTGTGAATGTATGGGCGAGCTGGTGTACTTGGTGCATTAAAGAGTTTCCGCAATTGCTTGAATTAAAAGCAAAAGGCGTAAAAATTGTCGGGCTGACTTATGTGGATAAACCCGATGATGCTCGTGCAGCATTGAAAAAATGGGGCAATCCGTTTGAGCTGATAATTGACGATGCACAGCACGATTTTTTGACACAGACACTGAAAATTAATTCTGCCCCGACAACCTATCTAGTTGATCATAAAGGTATTATTCGTTATCAACAAAAAGGTTACAATCCAAATCTTATCCAAGATTTTAAATTTCGTTTAGATGATCTACGAAAGGAAATACGATGAAACTTGTCAAACAAGCGGTCATTTTAGGGCTATTTTTTGCGATGTCGGCTCAAGCGGAAATGGTTGATACGTTCCAATTTCACTCTGATGCGGAGCGGGTACGGGCGGTGGCGTTGGCGAGATCCTTGCGTTGCCCGCAATGCCAAAATCAGAATTTGGTCGAGTCGAATGCGACCCAAGCCTACAAGCTGCGGTTGGAGGTGTATGAAATGGTCAATCAAGGCAAAAGCAACGAGGAAATTGTGCAGATGATGACCACTCGTTTTGGTGATTTCGTCAATTATCAACCGCCAGTGAATCCGCACACGTGGCTGCTGTGGGGCTTGCCGTTTGGGTTGTTGGCGGTGTTGTTGGCGGCGATTGGCTGGCGTGTAGCAAGGAAAAAACGATGAAACGAGAACAATTAAACGCCTATTTCTATCAGCAAGCGGTCAGATTTGCCGACAATTTTGCAGATCCCGAGCGGGAGGAGTTTCTTTCGGAAACCGCAGACCGACAAGCCTTTGAGCAGGAGCTATTGGCAAAACATCATGTGCAAAATGTTTCGCTAAAACGACCGCTTGTTGCAGGCAGTTTATTGTTGGCGGCAGTGCTGGCAGCGGGCTCCGCATTTTATTGGCAGACGGGGCGTTATCAACAAGTGCAACAAGGCGAGCAAGCATTACAGTCATTTTTGGAACAGAAAGCCGAAGAAAGTAGTGAGCAACGCAACGATCGCTACATTATCAATCTGCAAAATCAGCTCCGCCAAAACGCCAACAATGGTGATTTATGGTTTGAGTTAGGGCAAGCCTATTCACTGAATAACGATTTTGATGCGGCTATGATTTGCTACAACAACGCCTTGAGGGTACTCGGGCGAAAAGCCGCGGTAATCGGAGCGATGGCAACTGCCGAGTATTATCGCAATAAACAGATGCTCTCTCCCCAAGCGAAAGCGTGGATTGACGAAGCTTTGCAGCTTGATCCGAAAGAGAGCTCTAGTTTACTGCTACTCGCCTCCGATGCATTTTTGAATAACAATCCACAGCAGGCTCGTGAGTATTGGTTGCAAGTTTTAGACGGAGAGAACCAAGCTATTGATCGCCGTGAGATTATTCAAAGTATTAAAATGGCAGAGCAAATGAGCCGAGCATTGGATAAGTAAACGATTGCGTTAATGATCCAAATAACAATGCTGCTGAATGCCAAGAGGTAAATTCACTTTTAAATGGGCTAATTTACTTGTGCTAGTGCGATAAATATAAAAGTTTTCGCGATCTTGTTTCACATCTTTCGACAAAATAATGGCGTCATCATATTTCGCTAACACATAATACATTTTGTGATTGACTTCGAGCATATCAAAGTGATAAGTAAAATGGGGTTTAGCGTAACCAAGCAAGAATGCAATAAGCACAAAATAACTATATAAAAAAATCATAATATAGTTTTGCATACGGTTTAAATAACGAGTAATCGTGCGGTAATTTGCATTTTCAAAATAGTTTTCAAGAGCATCTTCAATATATTCTTTAAAGATAACGGTGAAAACAATCACGAGAATGGCATAACTAATAATGAATGAAGAGTGCAGTTTACCAATTAAAATAAAACTGCTCATAACAATAGGTAGCCATAAAATGGCACTAAGCACAAAGGCTCTGAATAGATTTAAGTAGAACTTATTGAGAAAGGGTTTAATTTTACGAACAAGAAATAGACTGAAAACAGAAAAGAGTAATAACGTGAGTGTTGCAAATAAGACATAGCCAATACTTCGAGCAATATTTCCTGTATTAATTTCTACATACCACCATGGATAGCCATAATAATAAGATCGTCCCCATTCATATGCATAGGCAATAGACCAACTGAGAATGACCATAAATGCCATCGAGACGGAAGAAATAATCATATTTCCAACATTTTTTAACATCGCAGCTCCTTCTATAAAAAATTGGGGCGGCAATTGTAATTATTTTTATTTGTTGGCTGGTACGATCTGTTTAAGAAATAAAGTTAAGTGATAAAAAGATAGACGTATTGTTAATTTTTTAGCCAATTTCGCAGGATTTGTTCTCCATATTCAGTAATAAAGGATTCAGGGTGAAATTGTACGCCATAAATGCGTAAAGACGGATGTTTCACTGCCATTAGCACATTTTGATCACAAAATGCGGTGGCAACAAGCGGGGTGTTCAGCAGAGAGTTTTGCGAAATGGCCCATGAATGATAAAGCCCGATATTAAAGGTTTGAGGCAGTGCATCAAACAGTGGGTTAGCACTCGTTTGGGTGAGTAAACGTTGTTGTCCATGGCGAACATTGTTCAAATTATATAATTCCCCACCAAAAAATTCGCAAATGGTTTGATGCCCTAAGCAAACCCCCAAAATAGATTTGGTTTGATGATAACGTTCCAACATTTCAAACAGTTGTGGGTAAGCTCTCGGTACATCCGGCCCCGGGGAAATCATAATGTGGCTGAAGTTTTCTACGGCATCAAGATCTAAATTCTCAACGGATATTACTTCCGTTTTCACACCGATTTTCCGCAGTAAATCGACTAAATTGAAAGTAAAGGAATCGTGATTATCAATCAGCAGTAACATCTTGTTGCTCCTGTTCTGTTGGTTTTTCGGCAATCAATTGTAAACGGTTCGTATCCCAATCGGTTTCAAGCAGTTCCACTCGCGGGAGTACTTGGCTTGCTTTATTTGATAGTTGCTGGAACCGTTCTACTTTACCAACTAGCCCTTGGCGTCCAACTAAGGCGGTGACCGTTTGATTATATTGGTTGCTTGCGGTACTCAGTGTACTGCCCAATTTTGCCAGCCGTTCGGCTATCATACAAACTTGGTTGTAAATATCGCCCGCTTTTTCACTGATTTCTCTGGCTTCTGCATGGCCTCGCTCAATTCGCCATAGGTTCGCCACGGTGCGTAAAATTGGCATTAGTGTGGTATGCGAGACCATAATCACATTGCGTTCATAGCCGTAATTGAACAGTTGTGGATCGTGTTTCATCGCCTCAATATAGGCAGGTTCAATCGGGATAAACATCAATACAAAATCAGGACTTTTAATGCCTATTAGACGGCTATAATTTTTCTTAGACAGCCCATCAATATGGGTTTTTAATGATCGGCAGTGTTCATCAAGCGCTTTTTGAATTGCAAAATGTTCATCGGATCTGACCGCTTGATCATAGGCTAATAGAGAGACTTTACTGTCTAAAATCAAATGTTTTTGGTCAGGAAGTTTCACCACAAAATCAGGTGCAAAGCGTTTACCCTCATCATCACGATAGCTTTCTTGTGCAACATAGTGGTCACCAGCTAGCAATCCCGCCATTTGCAACGCACTTTCTAACTGAATTTCGCCCCAGTTACCTGCGACTTTATTGTTACCTTTTAGGGCAGTAGTCAGATTTTGTGCTTCTTGTGACATCGATAAGCCAATCTCCAGTACGCGTTTAATTTCAGCTTCTAAGTTGGCATTGCCTTTAATCGCTTCTGAATGGACTTCATTCACCCGCTTTTGGAACCCTTCAATCTGTTCTTTGAACGGTTTTAGCAATAAATCCAATGCCGATTGATTGGTTTGAGCAAAGGATTTGCTTTTCTCGTCCAAAATTTGTTGAGCTAAATGTTGAAATTCCACATTGAGTTGCTGGCGAACCTCAACAAAATTCTGCTGTTGCTGCTCAAAATTTGCCTGTTTTTCCGCAAGAGTCGTGCGAAGTTCCGCAACATCTTGTTGCACTTTAGAAAGCTGTTGTTGTAGCGTTTGATTTTCTTTTTCTTTTAAATTCAACTGGTTATTTTTAGTGTGCAGCTGCTCATCTAAACTCTCGGCTTTTGCCTGAGCCGCACCTACTCGTTCTTTCAACTCATTGATGTAACCTTCTAACTGGTTTTCTTGATTTTCTGCGAGTGTGATCTTTTGCTGTAGTTGAGCAATGGTGGAATCACGTTCATTTAACCGCTCTAAAGTCGATTCCGCTCGAGTTTGCTGTTGAATGGCAAATTGTTCAATTTGCCTGTTTTCTGCAGAAAGTTGTTCATATCTGTGCTGAACGTGCTGCCAATTTTGCTGATGTTTTGATTGCAGAAAAAACAGAAAAATAACTAAGCAACTCAATATTGCTAACGTCACATAGAACCAAATGTCTTCAATAACCATAGTCTAAATATACTGTAAAAAATTATAGGTATTTTACACATTTCAACTCAGTGAGAGAAGTGCAAGCGGTCAGTTCCGCCGAATTTTTTGCGAATGAAAAGGCTGAATGGGTGAACATTCAGCCTTGTTGGTATATAACCAGCCTTGACTATAAGGAGGAGTTCATCTTGCTATTTTTATTACGCTTTCGGTTTAATTATCGCATAACATACGCCAGTCACCAGTGAGCCAACGGCAATCACGCCTAAGTAAAGCAACGGATCTGACACAAATGGAATGACGAATAAACCACCATGTGGAGCCTGTAGGCTGATACCTAGACCAAGTGAAAGTGCACCTGCGGTTGCACCGCCTAGGATCGACGAGGCAATCACACGCACTGGATCAGCCGCCACGAACGGCAACGCCCCTTCAGAGATAAAGCACAGACCAAGCACGAACGATGCTTTTCCTGCGTCACGTTGGTTGGTGGTAAATTTTTTGCGAGCGATCCAAGTGGCAATTGCCATGCCAATCGGTGGCACCATACCAGCCGCCATTGCCGCAGCCATCGGGGTATTTACGCTTGATGCTAACATGCCTACCGAGAAGGTGTACGCCGCTTTGTTCACGGGGCCGCCCATATCAGTACACATCATTACGCCTAAAATAATACCAAGTACAACTGCATTTATGTCGCTCATGGATTTCAACCAGCTCGACAAGGATTCCATAATCGCTGCCACAGGCGGGTTGATGATATAAACCATTGCCAAACCAACGATTAAGCTGCCAAATAGCGGTAAAATCAAAATCGGTTTAAGTGAGGCGAGACTTGGCGAGAGCTGGATTTTGTCGTTCAAAAATTTCACCACATAACCAGCGAGAAAACCCGCGATAATACCACCTAAAATCCCTGCACCAGCGTTCGTTGCCAACATACCGCCAATCAAGCCAACGGCTAACCCTGGGCGATCGGCAATAGAGAACGCCACATAACCCGCAAAGACTGCAATCATCAAGTGGAACGCCGCACCGCCACCGATGTCCATCAAGGCTTTCGGTAAGCCACCTGCGATAGTATCGTCTTTGAAGGCTTCAATACCGAACATAAAGGACATGGCGATCAGTAATCCACCAGCTACCACCAGCGGCAACATATGCGATACGCCCGTCATCAAGTGCTTATAGATGCCTTTGCGTTCGCCTTTCGTGTTTTCCACTGCGGCTTTGCTTTCACTCTTACCGCCCGTGTAAACAGTGGCTTGTTTGAAGGCTTTATCAAACTCTTGAGCCGTTTTCTTCAGGGCTAAACCTGTGGACGTGCGGTACATCGGCTTGCCTTCAAATTTGCTCAAATCTACATCAATATCGGCTGCCACGAAGACTAAATCAGCCGCTGCCACCTCTTCAGGCGTGATCAAATTGCCCACGCCCACTTGCCCACGGGTTTCCACTTTCACGTTCCAGCCCTGCGTTTGTGCGTAAGTGGCAATCGCTTCGGCAGACATAAAGGTGTGTGCCACGCCTGTTGGACAAGCGGTGACCGCCACGATATTTTTTACGCCAGCGTCTTTACTCGCCGCCACGGTGGTGGCATTTGCAAATGTTTTGCTGGAACTGACCGCTTGTTGTAGCACTGCTTCTGGCTGGGTAAAGGCGTGCTCAAGGCTCACCACCGCTCCTTGCTTACCTACCACATTTGCTGGCACTTGCTCATCAAACAGCACGACAAAATCCGCTTGCTCAATGGCAACGACGTGATGCCCTTGCTGTTTGGCGGCGGCGGTTAGCACTTCATTCACAAGGAAAGCTCTCGCTTTGCCAAGCTGTGCTGGGAAGATAAATGACATGTTCATTGTTGGTTCCTATATAAAATGGTTGTTTGGTATTGTTTTGTGTAAGGACATACAGGTTTGCCCTACAAATCTTTTGGAAATCAAGCGATTATCTTGATCTGAACGTGATCCAAAATATGTGCTAATGCCGCCCGATCACTCACGCCCACATTACTTTGTGAAACGGCAAGGGCGGAGATGGCACTGGCGAATTTGAGGGTGTTCGCTTTGTTCCAGCCTTGCGAGAGGCCGTAGATCAACCCCGCAACCATAGAATCGCCAGCCCCTACGGTGCTGACTACATTCTCGCAACGGGGTGGCTGAGCTTGGAGTACGCCTTCGCTATTGAGCCAGAGCGAGCCTTTTTCCCCCATTGAGACGATCACATTTTCAATTCCTTTTTCTCGTAATTGTTGAGCGGCGGCGATGATCTCGTCTAGCGTTTCCAATGGGCGACCCGCCCAAACTTCAAGTTCTCGGCGGTTAGGTTTTACTAACCAAGGCTGTGCTTTTAAGCCGTAAGTGAGTGCTGCGTTGCTGCTGTCGAGTACTACTTTCAAACCTTGATCTTTTAAGGATTGCAACCAGTCGGCGAACTGTTCAGGAGTGACACCACGAGGCAATGAGCCGCATACAGCGACTAAATCAAACTGGGTATGCCAACGCTGAGACAGTGCAGTGAATTTTCGCCAACTGTTTGTACAGACCTCAAAACCCAAAAAGTTGAGATCCGTTACGTCCGCTTCAGTTTCGGTGATTTTGACGTTGATCCGCGTTTTGCCGTCAATGCGATAAAACTGATCGTCTAAGCCATTCTTTTGGAAGGCTTGCACAAAGTCTCCTTGATTTTGCTCGCCTAAAAAGCCTGTTACGCTCAAATGTACGCCCAAATCTGCCAATACTTTGGCGACATTGATGCCCTTGCCCGCAGGATAAATGCCGAGCGTTTCCACTGTGTTCACTTCACCGATTTCAATCCGAGCGAGCCGCCCGACCAAATCAAAGGCTGGGTTGAGCGTCACGGTGGCGATGCGTAATTGTTGTGCCATTGCTATTCCCCTAAGCCATTCGCAATCGCTGCACCAATGCCGTCCAAGGCTTGTTGGGCTTGTTCGCCCGTTGCCACGAAACGAAGACGATGCCCTTTTTGCACGCCCAACGCCACAATTTTCATCAAACTTTTGGCACTCACAAGTGGACTTTCTCGGTCTACATTTTGCACTTGAATGGTGGCGTTGTATTTCTTCACTTCATTGACCAACACCGCACTTGGACGGGCATGCAAGCCGTGTTCATTTTTTATTGTGAAGGTCGCTTCGAATTCGCCCGTCACTTCAGGCGAAGCATTTGCAAAATGTTGCTCAGAACTGACCGCTTGTGCCGCTGCTTCGCCTTGGAGAAGAGTGAGGATTTTTTCGGTTGGTGCGATAGTGAGCTGTTGACGGAATGCTGTTTTGGTGAGTTTGGCAAGTTGTGGTTGCAAACTATTGTCCGTTGCCGCCACAGTGATCAGGGTTTTGCCTTGCGGATTACGAGCGACCGCAATACCGTTGGCTAGGTTGCCTTTGGCACTGTCGATAACATAGAGATTATTGCCGAGAGAAAGCGGAGCATGACTGATAACATCACTCACAAAAGTTTGATTAGCATAGCCTTTCTCCTGCAAAGCCGCGGCGTTAATCGCAGAAAGTGTGAGTAAGCTGTCGCTTTGAATATTGAGAGAAATGAGGTCTTGAGAAAGGGGAGGAAGTTGTGATTTGCCACTGAGTAGGGTGATAAACTGGTCGAGATCTTGCGTCTTAGCGAGAGTTTCTACTACCTGCTCATCGCCTAAAATCGCCGTGAGCTGACGCAATAAATCCAAATGTTCATCGGATTTCGCTGCAATGCCAATCACCACATAAGCGGTATTGCCTTCACCCCATTCTACACCGTTCGGGAATTGCAGCACTTGCACACCAGTATTTTGCACTAAATGGCGAGTGTCTAGTGTACCGTGGGGAATCGCAATGCCATTACCTAAAAAGGTTGAGGTCTGCGTTTCACGAGCTAACATGCCAGTTTCGTAACCTGCCGCCACATTGCCATTTGCTACTAAGCCTTCTGCCACAAGGCGAATTGCCTGATGCTTATCGCTAGCCGAGACATTTAACCGAACATTTTGAGACGATAAATTTAGCATTTAAACTCCTTATGAATTTAATTTGAGAAATAAAGTAATTGTATGAATTGTACTCTATTTTGTTGCTAAAACGATCTAGCAACTCCAAAAAATATAAAAAAAATCCCATTTTGTGATCAATCTCACAAAATGGGATTTAAAAAGAGAGAAATTGGTTATTTCATAATGTCACTTGGGCTGAAAAAATAGGCAATTTCTCGTTTTGCTGAGTTTTCTGAATCAGAACCATGCACCGAATTTTCTCGATAACTCAACGCATAGCGGTCACGAATAGTGCCTTTTTCGCGTTTTTCAGGATCCGTCGCACCCATCAATGTGCGATAGCGTTCAATCGCGTTTTCTCCTTCAATCACTGTCACCACGATAGGTCCAGACATCATAAATTCGACCAATGGTTCAAAAAATGGCTTACCTTGATGCTCCGCATAAAACCCTTCCGCTTGGGCTTGGTTTAATTGCACCATTTTTAACCCTTTGATTTTGAAATTATTCTGTTCAAGAACCGCTAAAATTTCCCCCACCAGATTGCGTTTAGTCGCATCGGGTTTAATGATTGAAAGTGTTTGTTGGATCATAATTTTTCCTTAGTTTTTATTCTTTCGATGGCATCACGACTAATTTGACGATCTTCACTCTTGGTCATCGCAAAGCTTTTCTTGCCTAACTCTTTGAGCGAAGCACCCATGTGAAAAACCATTGTCCACTTATTTCACCTGCATTCCAGCAGTCACACCTGCATCTGCAGAGAGCAAGAACAAGTCGCTACCGCCGGTGCCTGCGGATAAAATCATACCTTCCGACATACCGAACGACATTTTGCGTGGGACGAGGTTGGCGATCATGATCACAAAGCGGCCTTCTAAGTCTTCAGGTTGATTGTAAGCGGCTTTGATGCCTGAGAACACTTGGCGGGTATGATCGCCTAAATCGAGTTCAAAGCGGAGCAATTTGTCTGATTTCGGCACCGCTTCGCATTTCAAGACTTTGGCGACACGCAAATCGAGTTTGGCAAAGTCGTCAATGGTGATTTCAGGGGCGATTGGTTCAACTTTGGTTTCGCAAGCGGTCATTTCCTTTCCTTTTTTTGCAATTTCAGCTTTGTTCGCTTCAGCAAACAAGGCTTTGGTTTCGTCAATCACGGCATCGATCTGTTTTTTATCTAAGCGTGAGAACAACGCTTTGAACGGAGCAATGTTGTGGTTAAATAATGGTGTATCGATATTATCCCAACGCAATTCGGTTTGTAAGAAGCTTTCCGTTTTGGTGGCAAGATGTGGCATAACGGGTTTCAAATAGCTCATTAACACACGGAACATTTCCAAGCCCATTGAGCAAACCGCTTGTAATTCAGCATCTTTACCTGCTTCTTTGGCGATCACCCACGGGGCTTTATCGTCAATGTATTTGTTAGCTTTGTCGGCTAACGCCATGATTTCACGGATCGCTTTGTTAAATTCACGGCTTTCGTAATAAGCGGCGATTTGCTCCGATTGTGCGGTAAATTCGCCGAAAAGCTGCGGATCATCGAGTTCAGCCGCCAATTTTCCTTCAAAGCGTTTATTGATGAAACCTGCGGTACGAGAGGCAAGATTCACCAGTTTATTTACGATGTCACTGTTCACTCGTTGTACGAAATCTTCAAGGCTGAAGTCGAGATCTTCAATGCGGTTATTCAATTTTGCCGTATAGTAGTAACGCAAACATTCGGGATCGAGATGTTTGAGATAGGTGCTGGCTTGGATGAAGGTACCACGGGACTTCGACATTTTTTGACCATCCACAGTCACATAACCATGGGCGAAGACATTGGTTGGTTTGCGGTAGCCGCTGCCTTCCAACATCGCTGGCCAGAACAAGCTGTGGAAATAAACGATGTCTTTGCCGATGAAGTGGTAAAGTTCGGTTTTGGAATCTTTGTGCCAGAACTCATCAAAATTCAGCCCTGTGCGATCGCATAGATTTTTGAACGACGCCATATAGCCGATCGGTGCATCAAGCCATACATAGAAGAATTTATTTTCCGCGTCAGGAATTTCAAAACCGAAGTAAGGTGCATCACGGCTGATGTCCCATTGTTGCAAGCCACTTTCAAACCACTCTTGCATTTTGTTGGCGATTTCTGGCTGTAATGAGCCTGAACGTGTCCATTCTTTTAACATCCCTTCAAAACTAGGTAAGTCAAAGAAGAAATGTTCTGATTCTTTCACCACGGGTGTTGCCCCCGAAACGGCTGAACGTGGATTGATTAAATCCATTGGGCTGTAAGTGGAAGCACACACTTCACAGTTGTCGCCATATTGATCTTCTGCTTTACATTTCGGGCAAGTGCCTTTTACAAAACGATCTGGCAAAAACATGTTTTTTTCAGGATCGAACAGTTGTGAAATGACTTTACTTTTAATAAAACCGTTTGATTTCAAAGTGTTGTAAATGCTACGTGTGATTTCACGATTTTCTTCGCTGTGGGTGGAGTGGTAGTTATCAAAACTGATATTAAATCCCGCAAAGTCGGCAATGTGGTCGGCTTTGGCTTTTTCGATTAACTGTTCTGGTGTGATGCCAAGTTTGTCGGCATTGAGCATAATCGGCGTGCCGTGGGCATCATCGGCACAAACAAAATGTACTTGGTTACCACGCATCCGCTGAAAACGTACCCAAATATCCGCTTGAATATGTTCGAGCATATGCCCTAAATGGATTGCCCCGTTTGCATATGGTAGGGCACAAGTCACTAAAATTTTACGTTGTTGATTCGACATTTTTTATTCCGTTCATCAAAGCTAAAATGGCTGAATTGTAACGGAAATGGCAGGGATTGTGTAGGGAAAGCGGCAACAAGCGGTGAGATTTATAGAAAGTTTTGCAAATTTGCAAAACTTTCTACGGAAGTGACCGCTTGTAGGGGGGATTAGCGGAACAGATTGCGTCCTTTTGTAGCACGATTGCGTTTGAACTGGCTTATGGCGACAACAATCAAAATCACAAGGTAAGTCGCAAAAATGCCAATCAACCATTGCGGCATACTTAGCTCAAAGAGTTTCCAAGTGATTTTGGCACAATCCACACTTGTGGCTTCAAAGAGGTTTGGAAACCATTTATTTAGCGGTAATGTTTCGGGGAATTCTACAAACGGTGAACATTGGTTCCACGGTGCGGGATGCAGCTGGTAATCAGTATGTTTGAGGGCTAAATTTAACCCTTTAATGGCACCGAACAGACCGATCAAAATGGCAATCCAACGCACCAATGCAGAACGGGGAGCAAGAAAGCCTATCAGCCCTGAAACGAGAATAGCAAACAGTGCTAAACGTTCATAAATGCACATCACACAAGGGTTTAACCCCATTCCATGTTGGAAATAAAGTGCAATGCCTTCTAAAACAGCACAACTTAACGCAAGCAATAACCATGCCCCACGACGAAGAGAAAGTGCTTTAAAAAAGTGCAACATAGTGATCCTTAGCGGAGAATAATCCAGCCCCAATCAAGTAATAGATGCGTAATTGGTGTAAGTAAGAATTCCATTGTGACAAAGCCAACCACGGATAAGACGATGGTGTAAGGCAACGCCATATAAACCATTCTGCCATAAGATAAGCGAATCAATGGAGCAAATGAGGACGTGAGTAAGAACAAGAATGCAGCTTGTCCGTTTGGCGTAGCAACAGAAGGCAAGTTTGTTCCTGTATTGATTGCAACCGCAATGAGATCGAACTGACTACGATCAATCGCACTTGATGCCAGGGCTTCTTTGGCTTCGTTGATGTAAACAGTACCGACGAAGACGTTATCTGAAATGGCAGAGAGTAAACCATTGAAAATGTAGAACAGGGCAAGTTGCGACTCCTGTTCGGCGGATAACACAAAGCGGATAATTGGCTCAAACAGTTTTAAATCAATAATGACAGCAACCACGGAAAAGAACACGACCAATAATGCGGTAAATGGCAAGGACTCTTGGAAGGCTTTACCGATAGCGTGTTCATCGGTGATGCCACAGAAGGCGGTACAAATAATGATGATGGTTAAACCGATAATTCCAACGTCAGCTAAATGTAACGCTAAACCAATAATTAACCACACACCAGCAATCGCTTGGACAGCAAGTTTCAAGCGATCCTGATTAGTCATTTTCTTCTCTTTTTGAATGTTGTACTGAGCAAGAACAATCCAAACTTTACGAGGTAAACGATCTCCATAACCAAATAGTTTATATTTTTCAAGTAAGTAGCACGTTGTGATACCACAGATAAGAACAGGAATACTGATTGGTGCAACCCGTAAGAAGAATTCGCCAAAGCTCCATTCTGCTTGGGCGGCAATGATTAAGTTCTGAGGTTCTCCAACCATCGTCATCACACCGCCTAATGCACTACCAACGCCTGCGTGCATAAGCAAACTACGTAGAAAACCACGGAACTGTTCTAAAATCTGTTTGTTATTCTCAATTTTCTCATCATTCGTGATATCGGTAGAGTCTTCGAAACTATTGCCCGATGCAACTTTGTGATAGACACCATAAAAACCAACGCCAACACTAATAATGACGGCAATAACTGTTAAGGCATCAAGGAATGCGGAGAGAAAAGCAGAGCTAAGACAAAATGCAAGAGAGAGAATTTTTTTGGAATGAATTGCGATAATGAGTTTAGTGAAGAGATAAAGTAGCAATTGTTTCATAAAGTAAATGCCTGCTACCATAAACATCAGAAGCAGAATAACATCAAAGTTTGCCATAATCTCTTGTTTGATGTGGTGAGGGCTTGTCATGCCAATTACGACAGCTTCAATCGCCAGTAATCCACCGGGTTGAAGAGGGTAGCATTTTAACGCCATCGCAAGGGTAAAAATAAACTCTGCGACTAATACCCAACCGGCAACAAATGGACTAATAAAGAAATAGATCAACGGATTAATGATTAAGAACGCTAAAATCGCCACTTTGTACCATTCTGGCGTATGGCCTAGAAAATTTTTAAAGAAAGCTTCAGAATGTTTCATAGATTATGATTTTTCAGACAAGATAAAAATGGTGAGATTGTAATATACTTTGGATTGAACGATAATATAGAAAAACATAATTTTCGTGTAGTAAATTTGATTTTTGATAACTAAGTCACATTTTAGTCACAATGTATGGAGTTTTGCTTCACCTTGGTGGGATAACATAAATGGAAAAATCAGAGATTTTAAAAGCTCAAAGTCCGGCGGCATTGGCAGAAGAATACATTGTCAAGAGCATTTGGAATAATCATTTCCCTGCGGGGTCAGATTTGCCCGCTGAACGTGAATTAGCGGATATTATTGGGGTAACTCGTACAACGTTGCGTGAGGTCTTACAGCGTTTAGCTCGAGATGGTTGGTTAAATATTCAACACGGGAAGCCAACCCGAGTGAATAACGTCTGGGAAACCGCTGGGCCTAACATTATCGAAACAATGATTAAGCTAGATCGCTCAACGATTCCGATGATTATTGCTAATGTTGTGTCGCTTCGTACTCGAATGGGGGAGTATTATATTCCGGAAGCCATTCGTTTAGATGCCACAAAATCATTGGGGTTGTTTGCGGAATTAGAGCGTTTAGAAGACAATGCAAAAGCCTATGCCGAGTTTGATTACAATCTTTACCGCAGTTTTACCTTTGTGGCAGAAAAGCCTATTTATGGCTTAATTTTGAACAGCTTTAAAGATCTTTATCATCAAATTGCATCTCTATTTTTCTCTGATGCAACGTCTCGTCAGCTCACTCGCCATTTCTATCATCAACTGAAAGCCGCCTGTGAACAAAAAAATTATCATATCGCGGTGGATTGTATGGCAGAGAATCGGCAACGCAGTACGGTAATTTGGAGTGAGATGTTGAAAAACTTACCTGAAAATTTACAGTTTTAAGTCAAGCCTCCTTTTCTATCTAGTGCAAGCATTCGCTTGCACTTCTTTTTTCTCCTTTCTACTCTTTTTTAGATTTGTAAAAAATTGTTCGGAACTGACCGCTTGCTAATGTGCATAAATGAACAAACTGCTTGCCCGTCTAAACCTAAACGGATAAAATTTGTCTATTTTAGTGGTGAAAAGTGGTGTTTTGTGGTGAAAAATAGTAATCACAGATGAAATCATTTTTAAATCAATGGGTTATTTTCAAAAGGCATGAGCTATGTTTCGTGGTGCGGCATCAATCAGTTTAGATAGCAAAGGGCGGTTGGCGATCCCAACTCGCTACCGCAAGGCATTGATCGAAAATCACCAAAGCACTTTGATTTGCACCGTTGATATTCGTCAGCCTTGCTTGCTCTTGTATCCACTGCATGAATGGGAAGTTGTTGAGCAGAAACTGCTGGCACTTTCTAATTTTGATCCAACCCAACGCCGAATTCAGCGCGTCATGCAAGGTTTTGCCACTGAATGTGAAATGGATTCTGCAGGGCGAATTTTACTCAGCCCAGTGCTTCGCCAACATGCACAGCTTGAACAACAGATTATGTTAGTTGGGCAGCTCAACAAATTTGAAATTTGGCAAGAAAAACAGTGGCAAGCACAAATTGCGGAAGATCTTGCTCTTGGTAGCTCCGCTGAATTGCTGGATTGCGAAGCCCTAAAAAATCTCTCTTTATAATTTAATTAAACGGAAAGTAATAATGACAGACGCTCCCAAACATATCACCGTGTTACTCAACGAAGCCGTTGATGGCTTGGCACTCAAGCCAAATGGCATTTATATTGATGGCACTTTTGGTCGTGGGGGACATTCACGTTTAATTCTTAGCAAACTTGGTGCAAACGGTCGTTTAATTGCAATTGATCGCGATCCACGTGCGATTGCCGAAGCCAACACCATTTCCGATTCTCGTTTTCAAATCGTCCATTCGGCGTTTTCCGCTATTCCTGAAATTTGTGAGAAATTAGGTTTAGTTGGCAAAATTGATGGAATTTTGCTCGATCTTGGTGTTTCTTCCCCACAACTTGACGAAGCAGAGCGTGGCTTTAGTTTTATGCGAGATGGACCGCTTGATATGCGAATGGATACGACTAAAGGCTTGTCAGCAGCAGAATGGCTGGCTCAAGTCACCGCTGATGATTTAGCGTGGGTGTTGAAAACATTTGGTGAAGAACGTTTTGCCAAACGCATCGCACAAGCGGTCGTTTCCCACAATAAATTTGCAAATCCCAAAATTTCTCGCACGTTGGAATTGGCGAAAATCATCGAAGAAGCAGTGCCGTTTAAAGATAAGTACAAGCACCCTGCAACCCGTTCATTCCAAGCGATCCGCATTTTTATCAACAGTGAGTTAGATGAACTGGAGAAGGCGTTAAATTCTGCGTTAAGTGTTTTAGCTCCGCAAGGGAGACTGTCGATCATCAGTTTCCATTCTCTTGAAGATCGTATGGTCAAGCAATTCATGCGTAAACAAAGCAAAGGCGAAGCCGTGCCGAAAGGTTTGCCGATTTTAGAAAGCGAGTTAAACAAAAATATTCCGCTAAAAACCATCGGTAAGGCGATGATGCCAACAGATGCGGAAATTCAAGCTAACCCACGCTCACGTAGTGCGGTGTTGCGAGTTGCGGAGAAACGCTAATGTCGAATGAACGCTATCCACTACGCCAAGTGATTTTAGACGATTTAACTAATCACAATAAAGTGGCTCTCCTGTTGTTATTTTTGGTGATTCTTTCCGCAGTTGCAACGGTTTGGATAACACATCAAACCCGTTTATTGACGAGCGAACAAAGTAAATTGACGGTGGCGAATCAGAAATTAGAAAACCAATACATTCATTTGCAATTAGAAGAAAATTCCCAAAGCCAAAAATCACGAGTGGAAGCCGTTGCGGAGAAATTGGGATTGCAAGGAACAAAAAAAGAGCAAGAAGTGATTTTAGTGAGATAAATGATGAAAAAAGCGGTGAAATTTAATCCGAAGAAAGAGACTTCGAAAAGTGAATCCTTGGCAAAAAATATTCCCAGTTTTATGCCAAGCCGCTTTGTGATGGTCTATTTGCTTATTGCGGGATTAGCACTTGCTTTATTGGCTCAAAGTGCTTACTTGCAGATTACTGATTCCGATCGTCTCATTAAAGAAGCGGACAAGCGGTCACTTCGGGCGAATGAATTACCATTTACTCGGGGGAAAATTTTAGATCGCCATGGTCGAGTGCTTTCCACGAGTGTTCCGATGTATTCGATCACTATTGATCCTAAAGAATATTTTGATACCCACTTTCGTCGTAGTAAAGAACGTTGGCGGAAACTTGCCATGGAAATCGGGGGATCTGCTAGTAAAATTGATGCAAAAGTGAATGCATTCCTGAAAGAAAAAAACAATGGCAAGCAGAAAAAATATGATCCTCGCTCCCTTTTTAATTTGAATAGTGAAGATTATTGGACGCTATTAGCTCGCTCGACGGGCTTGGATTACCACACATTAGTCGAAAAAGTCCGAAATAATCCAAACTCAGAATTCCTGCAAATAGAAGCAGATGCCATTGCCCTTGCAAAAGAGAAAATGCAAGCCTTGGCTAAGAGCATTGATCTTAAATATCACGTATTAATGGACAAACTCTATGCCGCTTCAGAACAACGTTTTTTATATATTGCTCGCCACCAGTCTGATTCCGTTGGAGAGTATGCCAAGGCTCTCAAAATTGATGGGCTAGTGCTGAAAAGTGAATCTCGCCGTTTTTACCCATTGGCAGAAGAAGTCGCTCAATTGGTTGGTTTTACAGACCAAGACGACAGAGAAGGTGCTGAAGGCTTAGAGCGGAGTTTTAATTCACTACTCATCGGCAAAAACGGTAAGCAAGTTATTCGTAAAGATGCGAAAGGTAACATCATTGAAAGAATTCGAGATGAAAAACAGTACGATCCTCAAGATGTTATGTTGAGCATTGATGAAGAGTTGCAATCAATGGTTTACCGTGAAATCAAAAAATCGGTGATTGAAAATAAAGCGGAATCAGGTACTGCCGTGTTAGTGGATATTCACACGGGGGAAATTTTGGCGATGGCCAATGCGCCTTCATATAATCCAAATAACCGTAGCGATTTCAAACCTGAGTTAGCTCGTAACAGAGCGATTACAGATACCTTTGAGCCAGGTTCAACGGTAAAACCACTGGTTGTACTTACTGCGTTGCAGCATAAAGCGACTTATCCAAACGAAGTGATTAGTACGCGTCCATTTACGGTGAATGGACACACCATTACGGATGTTGCTCCACGCGAGAGCCTAACGCTCACGGGAATTTTGCAAAAATCGAGTAATATCGGTGTGAGTCGTTTAGCGTTAAGAATGCCTTCAACGGCGTTAGTGGATACTTACAGTAAAGTCGGTTTTGGTAAAGATACAGGCTTAGGTTTAGGCGAAGAACGAGGTACCAACGGTGATCGCAAACGCTGGTCAGATATTGAACGTGCTACTATGGCGTATGGCTACGGCCTAAATGTGACTCCGCTGCAGTTAGCTAGAGCCTATGCAACCTTGGGTAGCTTTGGTATTTATCGCCCGCTTTCCGTCACCAAAGTCGATCCGCCTGTCATCGGGGAGCGAGTGTTGCCTGAGAAAATTACCCGTGATGTGGTGCATATGATGGAAAGTGTTGCCCAAAAAGGCGAAGGTGGACATCGTGCAGCGGTCGATGGTTTCCGTGTAGCAATTAAAACTGGGACGGCACGCAAATTAGAAAAAGGCAAATATGTTGAAAAATATATCGCCTACACCGCAGGCATTGCCCCAGCAAGCGATCCTCGCTTTGCCTTAGTGGTACTCATTAACGAGCCAAAAGCGGGCGTTTACTACGGTGGTGCGGTTTCGGCACCACTGTTCTCCAGCATTATGGGCTATACCTTAAAAGCAAGAAACATCAAACCTGATAATGTGACGGAAGAAAGCCGTAACGCCATCCGTGAAATTAAACCGAACTTAACCAATTAAGAGACTGAGTATGAACCGTTTACTGCCGTTTTTCCCTGAATTGCCAATTTGGGCGGAGCTCAAAACCTTAAACCAAATGACCCTAGATAGCCGCCAAGTTCAGCAAGGCGATCTGTTCGTGGCATTAAAAGGGCATCAAGTCGATGGTCGTCAATTTATCACAAAAGCGATTGAGCAAGGGGCGGCATTAGTGTTAGCTGAAGCGGATGAGGGGATAAGTGAGCCAGAACTCGCCAGCGAATTTGCAAAATGTAACCTAAATCGTACCGCTTGCAAGGTCATCAGCGTACCGAATTTACCGAAAATGCTATCGGCAATCGCCAATGTGTTTTACGCCGAGCCATCAAAAAAACTGACATTAGTCGGCATTACGGGCACCAACGGCAAAACCACAACCGCCCAACTATTCGCCCAATGGCGAAACTTGCTGGGCGGAAAATCGGCAGTGATGGGCACGATCGGCAACGGCTTATACGGACAAGTGCAAGAAGCGGTGAATACTACGGGCTCAGCGATTGAAATCCAACGTAATTTAGCGGATTTCGTCACACTAGGAGCGGATTTCTGTGCAATGGAAGTTTCTAGCCACGGATTAGCACAGTATCGCACTGAAGCCTTGGATTTTGACTTGGCGGTGTTCACCAATTTAAGCCGTGATCACTTGGATTATCACAACACAATGGAAGAATACGCCGCAGCGAAATTCCGCCTGTTTAGCGAACTTTCCACCAAACAACAGGTGATCAACGCCGATGATGAAATCGGGAAACAATGGCTTGCCAAACTGCCACAAGCGGTGGCAGTAAGCATCAACCCTACGGAAACACTCAACCAAACTCGCTGGTTACAAGCGAAAAATGTTTCTTATACGCTACAAGGGGCTGAAATTGAGTTCGCTTCTTCGTGGGGCAACGGCAAATTAGACAGCCGCTTAATCGGTGCTTTTAACGTCAGCAACTTGCTCACCGCTTTCGCAGGCTTGCTTGCTCTCGGTTACGAGTTGCAAAAATTGCTTGAAACCGCACCGCTTTTAACGGGCGTTTGTGGACGAATGGAGTGCTTAGTCAGCGAAGAAGTGCCGCAAGCTAATCCAATGGTGATTGTCGATTACGCCCATACCCCAGATGCCCTTGAAAAAGCCCTACAAGCCGCCCGTTTACACTGTGATGGCAAGCTCTGGTGCGTTTTCGGTTGCGGTGGTGATCGTGATACGGGCAAACGTCCGCTAATGGCAAGCATCGCTGAACAATATGCAGACAACGTGATCGTGACTGACGACAACCCAAGAACCGAAGATCCTGACATCATCTTCGCTGACATTATGCAAGGCTTCAAAAAACCGAAAAACGTGCAGAAAATGCATATTCGTCAATATGCAATTGAACAAGCGATCTCCCAAGCAGACAGCAAGGATGTGGTGTTAATCGCAGGCAAAGGTCACGAAGATTATCAGATTATTGGCACGAAAAAATATCATTTTTCGGATCAGGAAGTGGCGAAGGAGTTTTTGGGGTAATTATTATATCTATAATTGAAACTCCAACGACTTAGTCGAGTATTTGGGCTTGTGTAAAATGAACTTTCAATTGATTTTTGAAGAATTGAAGCAACATCAAGATGTTGAATTAGCTCAACAAATGTCCGCATATATGAAAGACAAATTTGTTTTCTTAGGTGTGAAGAAACCATTAAGAGATAAAATTTGTAAACCTCATTTTAATGCTGCTAAGTTATTGCCTATTGATTGGCAATTTATAGCAGACTGTTGGAATGCTAATTATAGAGAAATGCAATATGTTGCCACGGATTACTTGCGATTTAATAAGAAAAAATTGTGTCCTGAAGATATCCCACAACTATGTTCACTGATTAAATGTAAGTCTTGGTGGGATACGGTAGATAGTTTAGATCAAACAATAGGTGAGATTTCATTTAATTATCCAGAGACGAAATCTATTTTATTGGAGTGGAGTAAATCGGAAAATTTTTGGTTAAGAAGAATCGCAATTGATCATCAGTTATTGCGTAAAGAAAAAACAGATATTCCATTATTAGAAGAAATTTTGATTAATAATTTAGAACAAACCGAGTTTTTCATAAATAAAGCAATGGGATGGGCATTAAGAGATTTTTCTAAAACTAACCCTGATTGGGTCAGCCGTTTTATTGATAGATACAAAAATAGAATGTCTAAATTAACCATTCGTGAAGCTAGTAAATATTTAAAATCAGAGCAATAAAATGATAAAAACAACAACAAGCCAAATCGCCGAAATTCTAAATACCAAACTTATCGGCAGTGGTGATACTCTCATCGAAAACATTAGCACCGACACGCGTCAAGCGGTTGAAAACGGGCTATTTTTTGCATTGAAGGGCGAGAAATTTGATGCTCACGATTATGTTGAAAAGGCGATTGAGCAAGGCTGTGTAGCCTTGGTGGTGGAACGCGAATTGAATGTCAGCGTGCCGCAAATTGTGGCGGCGGACACCCGTTTGGCGTTGGGCGAGTTGGCGAAATGGTTGAAAGCTAAGCTTAATCCGAAAACGGTAGCGATGACAGGATCTTCGGGCAAAACCACGGTAAAAGAGATGGTTGCAAAAATTTTGCAGAAACTCACCGCTTGCGATGATGAAGTGCTTTATACTTTTGGTAATCTAAACAATGAATTAGGTGTGCCATTGACCTTATTACGTTTAACCGAAAAACACAAATTTGCGGTAGTGGAGCTGGGAGCAAACCATATCGGTGAAATCGCCTACACCACAGCGATTGCTCAACCTGATGCCTGTTTAGTCAATAATGTGGCGGCTGCACATTTAGAAGGCTTTGGTTCATTGGCAGGTGTGGCACAAGCGAAGGGTGAAATCTATCGTGGCTTGAAAGCAGGGGGGACGGCAATCGTTAATTTAGCCCATTATTATCCGCAATGGCAGCAAGACATCGGCAATCACGACATGCAATCCTTCTGCTATACGGGTGAAGACAAAGACAGTTATGCCGATTTTTGGGCGGAAGATGTTGAATTGTTGCTGAATGGCTCTCGCTTTACGTTGCATAGCCCGCAAGGTGAAATTGCGATTAACTTGCCTTATTTGGGCGAACATAATATCAGCAACGCCTTGGCGGCAGCCTCATTGGCAATGGCGGTAGGGGCGGATCTCGCCACAATCAAAGCAGGCTTAGAGCAGCGTTCAGCGGTCAAAGGGCGGCTCTATCCAATTGAAATCAATCAACATTTATTGCTGATTGATGACAGTTACAATGCAAATGTGGACTCGATGAAATCTGCCGTTTCAGTGCTGAAAAATTACCCAGCATTCCGCATTTTTGCGGTGGGTGATATGGCAGAATTAGGCAAAGAAAGTGCCGCTTGTCATCAAGAAGTGGCGGATTTTGTGGCACAAGCAGGGTTGGATTTGGTCGTTTCGTTCGGTAAAGAGAGTGCGGTGATTAGCCAAAACGAAGCTTATCATTTTACCGACAAAGCGGCGATGGCAGAATTTTTAACGCAACTTATTTTGCAAAAAAAAGCGGAAAATCAACCGCTTGTGTTATTAGCGAAAGGCTCTCGCAGTCAAAAAATGGACGAGCTGATTGCGATGTTGTGTCAGGCTTTTAATGTTTCTTTTTAAGGATTTCAGATGTTAGTTTGGTTAGCTGAATACTTGGTGCAATTTAACACCGTTTTTAACGTGGTGTCATACATCACTTTCCGTTCAATTATGGCATTGTTGACTGCGTTGATTATTGGGTTGTGGATTGGTCCAACGGTAATCCGCCGTTTGCAGATTTTGAAATTTGGGCAAGAAGTACGGAATGACGGCCCGGAAAGCCATTTCAAGAAACGCGGTACGCCAACGATGGGCGGGATTATGATTCTGTTCTCGATTGCGGTCAGTACGCTGATCTGGGCAGACTTACGTAACCCGTATGTGTGGTTCGTACTGTTTATTCTGCTTGGCTACGGTATGGTTGGCTTTGTCGATGATTATTGGAAAATTGCTCGCAAAAATACCGATGGTTTGATTGCTCGCTGGAAATATTTTTGGCTATCAGTAATTGCGTTGATTACCGCATTTGGAATGTATGCGATTGGCAAAGATACTGCCGCTACGCAGCTAGTAGTGCCGTTTTTCAAAGATGTCATGCCACAACTCGGTTTATTCTACATTGTTCTGACCTATTTTGTGATTGTCGGCACCAGTAACGCCGTAAACCTAACTGACGGCTTAGACGGCTTGGCGATCGTACCGATTATTATGGTTGCAGGGGCATTCGCCCTGATTGCATGGGCAACGGGAAACTATAATTTTGCACAATATTTGCACATTCCTTATATCAAACACAGTGGCGAATTGGTGATTTTATGTACCGCTATCGTGGGGGCGGGGCTAGGTTTCTTGTGGTTCAACACTTACCCAGCTCAAGTGTTTATGGGGGATGTCGGTTCGCTTTCTCTTGGCGGGGCATTAGGCGTGATTGCGGTACTCGTTCGCCAAGAATTATTACTGGTCGTAATGGGCGGGGTGTTTGTGGTTGAAGCGTTGTCGGTTATTTTGCAAGTGGGTTCTTACAAACTCCGTCAAAAACGCATTTTCCGAATGGCACCGATTCACCACCATTTTGAACTCAAAGGGTGGCCAGAACCTCGTGTGATCGTTCGCTTCTGGATCATCACCTTGATGTTGGTATTGATCGGATTGGTGACATTGAAACTACGCTAACAAGCGGTCACTTCCCGTCGACATTTTGTAAATTATAGAGAAAAGAAAATGTATCAAGGCAAACAGATAACCATTATTGGCTTAGGCACAACGGGGCTTTCTTGTGTGGATTTTTTTGCGGATAAACAGGCAAAGGTGCGGGTGATTGACACTCGCCAATATCCTGCGGGTGCAGATAAATTGCCAAAAGCGATCCCACTACATACGGGTGGGCTAAATCTAGAATGGTTGCTCACTTCCGATTTAATCGTGATTAGCCCAGGGCTTGCACTGGCGACCCCCGAAATTCAACAAGCGATTGCAGCAGGCGTGGAAGTGGTTGGCGATATTGAACTGTTTTGCCGTGAAGCAAAAGCCCCAATCATTGCGATTACTGGCTCAAATGGCAAAAGTACGGTAACCGCTTTAACGACTGAAATGGCGAAACAGGCGGGAGTGAAAGTGGGAATGGGCGGCAACATTGGTGTGCCTGCGTTGAGTTTGCTCAAAGACGATTATGAGCTTTATGTGTTGGAGTTATCCAGCTTCCAGTTGGAAACAACTCATTCGCTCAAGGCGAAATCGGCAACGATTTTAAATATCAGTGAAGATCATATGGATCGCTATAACAGCCTTGAAGATTATCGCCAAGCCAAGCTGAAAATTTATCAACATGCCGAATGTGTGATTGTCAACGGTGAAGATCGTCAAACTTACCCTGAACAAGCGGTCAAAAACCTGAAAAGTTTTGCAGAACATAATGCCGATTACAGTTTGCGTAATGGGGCATTATTTGCTGGCGATGAAAAAATAATTGAGACTGCCGACATGCAAATTAAAGGTCGTCATAATGAGATGAATGCGTTGGCTGCAATGGCATTGGCAGACATGGCTGGCGTAAGCCGAGTGGGGATTGTCAACGCGTTGCAACGCTATTCGGGCTTAGATCACCGTTTTCAACCCGTGCCGACTAACGATGGTGTGCGTTGGATCAATGATTCCAAAGCGACCAACGTAGGCAGTACTGTAGCGGCATTACACGGTTTACAGGTTGATGGCACGCTCTATTTATTACTCGGTGGTGATGGTAAAGGTGCCGATTTTTCGGAACTTAAGCCATTGATCAATAGAGAGAATATTGTCTGCTACTGTTTCGGGCGAGATGGGGCAGAATTAGCGAAACTAACGCAGAACAGCGTGGTGGTTGAAACTATGCAACAAGCGGTCGAAGCTATTCGTCCACAATTAAAAGCAGGCGATATGGTTTTACTTTCCCCAGCTTGTGCAAGTTTAGATCAATTCCCGAATTTTGAAGTGCGGGGAAAACAATTCGCCCAGTTGGCTCAAGGAGTAGCAATTTAATGCTCGAAATGATCAAAAAAGAGTGGGATAAATGGACAAGGTTAACCCCCGTTAATGCGTTGTATGATCGTACTTTGATTTGGCTGTTTATCGGCTTGTTGGTGATTGGCTTTGTGATGGTGACTTCGGCATCTATTCCAGTCAGTACACGTTTATATAAAGATCCGTTTCACTTTGCTTTACGGGATGCTGTGTATGTGGTTGCTGCGATATCCGCCTTTTTATTTTTTGCGAATATTCCAAGTAAAAACTGGGAAAAATGGAATGGGTGGTTTTTTATTGGCTCTTTGCTGCTTTTACTTGCCGTTTTAGTTTTGGGTAAAAATGTCAATGGGGCGACGCGCTGGATCCCAATTGGGCCAATAAACTTTCAGCCAGCAGAATTAGCAAAATTAGCCGTGATTTGTTATTTTTCAAGTTTTTATGTCCGTAAGTTTGAGGAAATGCGTGTCAAAAGCTTGAGCTTTATTCGCCCAATGATCATTCTTTTATTGTTTAGTGGACTCCTATTATTACAACCTGACTTAGGGAGCACGGCTGTACTGTTTGTGCTGACTTTTGCGATGCTATTTATTATGGGAGCCAAGAAATTACAATTTTTATTACTTGGTGCAGCAGGTGGAATTGCATTTGTGTTTTTAGTTTTAACGTCAGAGTATCGCTTAAAACGAGTGACTTCTTTTATGGATCCTTTTGCAGATGCGTATGGCGATGGTTTCCAACTCTCCAACTCGCAAATGGCATTCGGACAAGGTGAATTTTGGGGTCGTGGCTTAGGTAACTCTATTCAGAAACTCGAATATTTACCTGAAGCCCATACCGACTTTGTTATGGCAGTGGTTGGCGAAGAGTTTGGTTTATTTGGCATTAGTGTCATTGTGATATTATTGTTGGCATTAACCTTAAGAGCATTAAAAATCAGTAAACAATCGCTTATTTTAGAACAACGCTTTAAAGGATTTTTTGCTTTCGGCATTGGCATTTGGATTTTTATTCAAGGCTTTGTAAATTTAGGCGTAGCATCCGGATTATTGCCAACTAAAGGTTTAACTTTTCCATTAGTGAGTTATGGTGGTTCAAGTTTGGTGATTATGGCGATTGCGATTTCAGTATTATTGCGAATTGATCACGAAAACAGAGTGGAAAAAATTGGGCACGCCACCTTAAAAGACGATTAGGACAGAGAATGACAAAAAAATTATTAGTAATGGCAGGTGGTACAGGTGGGCATGTTTTTCCTGCGATTGCTGTTGCTCGAGAATTACAACAGCAGGGCTGGGAAATTCGCTGGCTCGGCACTAAAGATCGGATGGAAGCAGATTTGGTGCCCAAGCATGGTATTCCGATCGAGTTTATCGAAATTTCGGGGTTAAAAGGTAAAGGCATTAGTGCCCTATTGAAAGCCCCATTTGCTATTTTTAAAGCCGTTTTACAGGCACGCAAAATCATCAAAAATTATCAGCCTGATGCGGTACTTGGTATGGGGGGATATGTCTCTGGACCGGGTGGCGTGGCAGCAAAATTATGTGGTGTGCCGATTATTTTACACGAACAAAACGCGGTGGCAGGGCTAACGAATAAATGGTTGTCCAAAATCGCCAGTCGCACTTTACAAGCTTTCCCAATGGCATTCATAGAGGCAGAAGTAGTTGGCAACCCGGTACGTCGAGATCTTTTTGAGATCGCCCCCCCGGAATATCGCTTTGCTGGAAAAGGCTACCCGATCAATATCTTAGTGATGGGGGGAAGCCAAGGGGCAATGGTAATTAACCACACGGTTCCTGAAGTTGCCAAACAGCTCGGTAGTCAAGTGTTCATTAGCCACCAAGTCGGCAAAGGCAAATTGGCTGGCGTAGAAGAAGTCTATCAAAGCACAGGCAATGGTATTGCGAGTGAATTTATTGATGATATGAAAGCCGCATACGAATGGGCGGATTTGGTTATCTGTCGCTCGGGGGCATTGACCGTCTGCGAGATCGCCGCAGCGGGCTTACCAGCGATTTTTGTGCCGTTCCAACATAAAGATCGTCAGCAATTTCACAACGCAGAATATTTAGCGAAAGCAGGTGCTGCAATCATTCTGGAACAGACGGATTTCAACCCAGAAAATTTATTGCGAGTATTACAACCACTGTTGGCAGATCGTGCAAAACTCACTGAAATGGCAGTAAACGCTCGAGCTAAAGCCTCACCATTAGCGGCTAAACGTGTGGCAGACGTGATTGTGCAAGAGGCAAATTAAGCTTTGTTAACGAAAAAATAGGGGGACTTGCCCCTCTATTTGCAAAATTTTTGAAGAATCTGACCGCTTGTTGTGGTCATGGTGGGGTAAAGCCCACTCTACCTTGAGAATATAAACCAATGAAAAACTATCAAGATAAAGTCAAAAAATTAGTGCCAGAAATGCGTCGTGTCAGCCAAATTCACTTTGTGGGAATTGGCGGTGCGGGGATGAGCGGGATTGCAGAAGTTCTACTCAATGAAGGCTATCAAATCAGTGGCTCAGACATTGCCGATGGTGCCGTAACGCAACGTTTAGCCAAAGCAGGGGCAAAAATTTTCTTTGGACATCGAGGCGAAAATATTGAAGGGGCAAGTGTGGTGGTGATTTCTAGTGCGATCACCGAAGACAATCCTGAGGTTGTGGCGGCCAAGGAAGCCCGTATTCCTGTTATTCAGCGGGCACAAATGTTGGCGGAAATTATGCGTTTCCGCCACGGTATTGCGGTAGCAGGAACCCACGGAAAGACGACAACAACTGCAATGATTTCAATGATTTATACTGAAGCGAAACTAGACCCAACTTTCGTAAATGGTGGTTTAGTTAAATCTGCAGGCAAAAACGCCCACTTAGGGGCGAGCCGTTATTTGATCGCCGAAGCGGACGAAAGTGATGCGTCTTTCTTACATTTGCAGCCGATGGTATCGGTGGTCACAAATATCGAGCCTGACCATATGGACACTTACGGCGGCGATTTCGAGAAAATGAAGGCAACCTATGTGAAGTTCTTGCACAACTTGCCATTTTACGGCTTAGCGGTGATGTGTGCTGATGATGAAGTGCTGATGGGGCTTGTACCCAAAGTAGGACGCCAAGTGCTGACTTATGGCTTCAGCGAAAAAGCGGACTACCGCATTGAAGACTATCATCAAACAGGTTTCCAAGGGCATTACACTGTGGTTTGCCCGAATGGCGAACGGATTGACGTGTTGCTGAACGTACCGGGAAAACACAACGCCCTGAATGCCACGGCAGCATTAGCGGTTGCCAAAGAAGAAGGTATTGCGAACGAGGCCATTTTAGCTGCCCTTGCCGATTTCCAAGGTGCTGGACGTCGTTTCGATCAGCTCGGCGCTTTCATTCGTCCGAATGGTAAAGTGATGTTGGTCGATGATTATGGTCATCACCCAACGGAAGTGGATGTGACCATCAAAGCTGCTCGCCAAGGCTGGGAGAACAAGCGAGTTGTGATGATTTTCCAACCGCACCGCTATTCACGCACTCGCGATCTGTTTGATGATTTCGTCAATGTGCTGTCGCAAGTGGACGCATTAATTATGTTGGACGTTTATGCGGCAGGTGAAGCACCAATTGTTGGGGCAGACAGTAAGGCTTTATGTCGTTCGATCCGCAATCTCGGCAAAGTGGATCCGATTTTGGTTTCGGATACTAGCCAGCTTGGTGAAGTACTGGATCGTATTATTCAAGATGGTGATTTAGTATTGGCACAAGGTGCTGGTAATGTGAGCAAGCTCTCCCGTGATTTAGCAGAGAGTTGGAAGAATTAGGTCGGGTGGGTTTTACTCCACCATTTGCAAAATGTGAGAAAAATCTGACCGCTTGTAGTGGTCATCGGTGGTTGAAAACCACCTGTAGGGAAATATGATGAGCTTAAAAAACGAAAAAATTGCGGTGTTATTTGGTGGTGTGTCGGCGGAACGGGAAGTTTCGCTCAATTCTGGAGCGGCGGTGCTTGGTGCTCTGCAGAGCTTAGGTTATAACGTGGAAGGCATCGACACTAAATTCTTCCCTGTGGAAAAACTGAAAGAAAAAGGCATTCAGCGGGTGTTTAACATTTTACACGGCGGCATTGGTGAAAATGGCGTGCTACAAGGGGCGTTGGAACAGATGGGCATTGGTTATACGGGGTGTGGCGTAATGGCATCGGCGATTACCTTGGACAAATTCCGTACTAAATTACTTTGGAATGCGGTCGGTTTGCCAACAGCGGACATGGTCGTTGTTCGCCGTGGACAAGCGGTCAGTTGCGATGAAATTATTGCAAAACTGGGGTTACCCGTTTTCGTGAAACCCGCTAGTGAAGGATCGAGTGTTGGCGTGAGCAAGGTCAAAACAGCCGAGCAACTGCTGCCTGCGATTGAAGACGCATTGAAATATGATGCGATTGTGTTGGTTGAAGAAAATTTGGCGGGGGCGGAATACTCAGTGCCAGTACTAGATGGCGAAGTGTTACCTGCGGTGCAGATCATTCCAGATGGCGAGTTTTATGATTACCATGCCAAATATGTGTCGGATAACACTCAATATATTTGCCCCGCGTTAAGTGATGAACGCCAAGCGGAAGTCGCGAAACTAGTTAAGCAAGCGTACGATGTGGTCGGCTGTCGAGGCTGGAGTCGCATTGATGTGATGGAAGATAGTGATGGTAATTTCCGTTTAGTTGAAGTTAATACGAGTCCAGGTATGACAAGCCACAGCATTTTCCCGAAATCTGCGGCGACGGTTGGTTATAGTTTTGAGCGTTTAGTTGAGCGAGTGTTGGAGTTAAGCATCTAATGGCTAGATTTTTCCGCAGTAAGCCTACTTCGGTGATTCGGACTTCCGCAAGCAAGCCGGAAACGCCGCGCGATTGGCGAAAATATCTTAAACCTGCGGCGGTGTTTTTGCTGGTGGTGTTTGGCTATGTAGTGTACAGCAATTGGTCGAGTTGGCTAGAGTCGTTAGATAAAACGCCTATCAGAGCCTATGCACTAACTCATAAAACCCAGTTCACCACGAATGCGGATATTCGCGAAGCTTTGTCGAAAGATCCTGCGTTAAAAGGGTATTTTGGACAAGACATTCAAGAGATTAAAGAGAAATTTTTAACAATTTCTTGGGTTAAAGATGTGGCTGTGCGGAAAGTTTATCCTGATCGGTTGAGTATCACCTTGGTTGAACACCGGCCTGTTGCGATTTGGAACGATACAGGCTTAGTTTCTGATCAAGGTGTGGTATTTAGCTTACCAAAAAATCGTTTTGAGAGAACAGGATTGCCGGTATTGTACGGACCAGATTCCGAAGCAAAAAAAGTGCTGGATGCTTGGTATAAAATCCAAAAAGATTTACAATCTCGCAATTTAGGATTGATGTCTGTGGCGACCGATATTCGTGGTTCTTGGACAATCACGTTAGATAATCAGGTTCAACTGCGTTTAGGGCGTGGTGATTGGTTGCCAAAGATTGACCGTTTCGTCACCATTTTTCCTGAGATTGATGTGCCAGATGGTAAGCGTTTGGCTTATGTTGATTTACGTTATGAACACGGAGCCGCTGTTGGATTCCGCCCACAATAATTTTATTTTTAAGTATTAATAGTATGACAAAAGTAGCAGAGTCAAAAATCGTTGTTGGTTTAGAAATCGGTACACATAAAGTGGTGGCCGTTGTGGGTGAAGTGTTGCCTGATGGTGTAATCAATGTAATTGGTTCAGGTGTTAGCCCATCGAAAGGTGTGCAAGGCGGGGGAGTTGTTGATTTAGATGCCACAGTAAGTTCCATTCAACGAGCGATTGAAGAGGCTGAATCGATCTCGGAATGTAAAATTATGGGGGTGACATTAGCATTATCAGGGGCACATATTGTTGGATTAAATGAAAATGGCACCGTACCACTTTCAGGTACGGTGACAAATGATGATTTAGATAATGCAATTCATATTGCCCGTTCTATTAAATTACCTGACGGATTGGAAACACTTCATATTATTCCGCAAGAATATAAAGTTGATCGTCTTCCTGCGACGAAAAATCCAATTGGATTATCGGGAATGCGATTAAATGCTCAGGCCCATATTATTGCGTGTCACAATGACTGGCTACGTAATTTAAAAAATGCGGTTGAGAGAAGCAAATTAAAAATTGATCAAATTGTTTTCTCTGGCTTGGCCTCAAGCTATTCTGTTTTAACAGAAGATGAAAAAGAGTTAGGCGTTTGCTTAATTGATATTGGCGGCGGCACAATGGATATTTTAGTTTATACCGACGGAGCATTACGATTTAGTAAAGTAATTCCATTCGGGGGGAATAACGTAACCGATTATATTGCTCAAATATTTACCACTTCTCGTCCAGATGCAGAAAAAATAAAAGTACAATATGGCAGTGCAATGTCTCCACCAACCAATTTCCCTGAGAAAAAAATTGAAATGGCGGGATTAGGTGGACGAACACCGCGAACTTTTACAAAGGCTCAGTTGTCAAATTATACTGCACAGTGTTATCACGATTTATTAAGTGTTGTAAACAATGAATTAATACAATTACGTAACGAATTGTATCAAAAAGGTATAAAACAAGAATTAATTGCAGGAATTGTATTAACGGGTGGTGGTTCTCAAATAGAAGATATTGTAGAATGTGCAAAATCTGTCTTTGGTTCACAAGTCCGAGTCGGTTATCCGCTCAATATCACAGGATTAACTGACTATGTAAGTAAACCGCAATATGCCACTGTACTAGGGTTATTACAATATAGCCACTATAACGATTCAGAATCGGGTGCAAGCGGTGAAATTAGTGAAACGTTCGGTAGTATCTTTGATAAGTGTCGCCGTGGCGGGAAAAAATTAGTTAATTTTTTAAAATCCAATTTTTAATTGAGTGTGATTAGGTAAGCACTTCAGGAGAATCAAAATGTTTGAACCTATTTATGAAGCAACGCAAGATGCGGTAATTAAGGTTATCGGTGTCGGTGGCGGTGGCGGTAATGCCTTAAATCATATGGTTACCACCCAATCAGAAGATGTGGGGAGTGTTGAGTTTTTTTCAGTAAACACAGATGCACAAGTTCTGCGTAGTAGTACTGTTCGTAATACGATTCAGATTGGTGCAACAGTAACTAAAGGTTTAGGGGCAGGAGCCGATCCTAATGTAGGTCATCAAGCAGCAGAAGAAGATCGTGATGCATTAACAAATATGCTAGCTGGTGCGGATATGGTGTTTATTGCTGTTGGCATGGGAGGTGGTACTGGTACTGGTGCTGCCCCAGTGATTGCAGAAATTGCAAAAAGCCAAGGTGCATTGACAGTCGGTATCGTGACTAAACCGTTTTCTTTTGAAGGACGAAAACGCTCAAGCTATGCTGAACAAGGCATTAAAGAGCTAGCTAAACACGTTGATTCTCTGATTATTATTCAAAATGATAAATTATTAAAAGTCTTACCTAAGAATGTAAAATTTAATGAAGCTTTTGGAGTGGCGAATGATGTATTGCGTAATGCAGTTTTAGGCATTACAGATATGATTACTTCAGAAGGTTTAGTAAACGTTGACTTTGCTGACGTAAAAAAAGTGATGTCAGAAATGGGGCGTGCAATGATGGGAACTGGAATTGCTGAGGGCGAAAATCGAGCAGAAAATGCAGCAAAAGAAGCAGTGGCAAGCCCATTATTAGAAGATGTGGATCTTTCAGGAGCAAAAGGGATATTAGTAAATATTTCATCAGGTTTTGATATTGAACTTGCAGAAGTCAATACGATTATGGAATATGTAACCAGCTTTGCAGATCCTGATGCGGCAATTATTTTTGGTTCTGCGTTCTATCCAGAAATGGAAGGCAAAATTCGAGTGACATTAGTTGCAACGGGCATTGGTCAACCTGAAGAAATTGCACCACCTAAAATGGTAGGTTATCCACAGCATCAAGCGAGTATGCAATCACAACAAGTTGCACAACCAGCACAAGTAGCAGGTCAGCCTCCTTTTATGAACACGATGGGTGGCTATCAACAACCGAGCCAGTTTGGTCAGCAGCAACAAGCCACATCAAAACCACAACAAGTGGATCAACAACAAATGTGGTCGCCAAATTCAATTCCTGGATTTATGCGTAATGGGCAGTAATCCGATTAAGGGATAAGGAAACGATATGATTAAACAAAGAACACTGAAACAAGCTACGAAGGTAACTGGTATCGGTTTACATAGCGGTAAAAAAGTAACCTTGACTTTGCGTCCAGCTCCTGCAAATACAGGGATTATTTACGCACGCACTGATCTTGATCCTGTCGTTTACTTTCCTGCAAGTGCAGATGCTATCCGCGATACCCAACTTTGCACCTGTATGATTAACGATGAAGGGGTACGTATCTCAACCGTTGAGCATCTAAATGCAGCAATGTCTGCATTAGGTTTAGATAACTTAATCGTTGAAGTAGATGCCTCTGAAATTCCGATTATGGACGGAAGCTCAAGCCCATTTATTTATCTCTTACTAGATGCAGGTATTGAAGAACAAGATGCGGCGAAAAAATTCATCCGCATCAAAGAAACTGTTCGAGTAGAAGAAGGCGACAAATGGGCGGAGTTTAAACCTTACAATCACGGTTTAAAATTAGATTTCACTATTGATTTTACTCACCCAATGATCACTAAAGAGGTGCGTAACTATAAGATGGATTTCTCTGCACAGCACTTTATTCAACAATTAAGCCGTGCGAGAACATTCACCTTTATGAAGGACGTGGAATATCTGCAATCTATCGGTTTAGCGTTGGGGGGCAGTTTAGATAACGCCATCGTACTAGATGAATACCGCATTTTGAATGAGGACGGTTTACGCTTTAAAGATGAACTAGTTCGCCACAAAATGCTTGATGCGATTGGTGATTTATTTATGTGTGGCTACAACATTTTAGGTGATTTTTCCGCCTATAAATCAGGCCATGGCTTAAATAATAAATTGTTGCGAGCGGTACTTGCTAATGAAAATGCTTGGGAATTTGTGACATTCGACGACAAAGCCACTGTTCCACAAGGTTACCAAGTGCAGGAACAAGTATTTATCTAACCACTTCTTAAACCTATTTAAATAACAGAAATCCGATTAGTTGTTAATCGGATTTTTCATTTCTGTGATGTTACTTCAATAAGGCCTCATACCGCTCATCTGTTAGCGTTTTTAAAAAGGCTTCTAATGCATCAATTTCTGCATCGCTCAATGCTTTGGCTTTTAGCTTGTTATGGGCGACGGTTGGGGCGTATTCTGGCTCGCTCCACAAGCGGTCAGTTTCGGGATTAATTTTGCGAATGGGATTGTTGTAATGATCCAAAAACAGCAGCACGGTTCGCAGTTCTTTAAACACGCCATTGTGCATATAAGGTGCGGTTACAGCGACATTGCGGAGCGTTGGTACTTTGAATTTGCCTTTTTGCATTTCATCGCCCTTCACTTTCGGATTGGCAAACAAACCGAGATCGACAAATTCATCAGACAGTTGATTGTGGCTCAAAAGCCGGCGATTTTTCGGTACACCAAGGTTGTAATAGCGATAATTGGTAAACGTTTCTTCAAAATGCCCCACATGTTGCTGCAACTGATGACAGCTCGCACAATTCGCACCCTGAGAATCGAAAAACAACTCTCGCCCTTGTTCTTCTTGCTCGGTTAATGCCGCTTTGCCTTGCAGAAACTTGTCATACTTGGCATCGAAAGGCGCGAGTAGTTGCTTCTGCTGCTGAAAAGTCGATATTGCCTCTTCCATTGCCGCATAAACTGTTTCTACGCTTTTCCACACATCCTTTCCATAATGTGCAGTTAGCAAATTGACGTACATCGGCGTTTGCCATAATCGTTTGACGACCTCTAATTTATCAGGCATCGCCATTTCGAGGGGATCAAGCGGTGGGTTTCCTGCCTGTTCTTGCAAATCTGCCGCACGTCCGTCCCAAAATTGCCCACCAACATATTCTTTCGCTTGTTCATCAAAATGAAAGGCAGGCGAGAATTTGGCATACATCATCGTGGGGCTGTTACGATTGCCGAATTTGTGCGGATCATCGCCTTGTGACACCATTCCCTGTGCTGATGTTTCTCGTACATCGACAAAAGCGTGGTCGGGGCTGTGGCAGCTGGCACAATTTAAGTTGCCAGTAAAAGAGAGATTTTTATCAAAAAACAAGATTTGTCCAAGCAATGCTTTATCAATCGTGGGCGGCATCGTGCGGGGTTCTGGCTCAAGGGCCGCGGTTTGGGCGGAGAGACAGATAAGCGGGAAAACAAGCGGTAAGATTTTCATCATTTTTTGCAAAAGAAAATGGCACAATATTGCATTGTGCCGCTGAATGATTACGAACGTTTCATCACTTCAAAAAACTCGTCGTTGGTTTTGGCAACCATCAATTTGTCGATTAAAAACTCCATCGCTTCCACTTCACCCATCGGGTTAAGAATTTTACGGAGAATCCACATTTTTTGCAGCTCATCTGGGCTGGTGAGTAAGTCTTCTTTACGGGTACCTGAGCGGTTGAAATCAATCGCTGGGAACACACGACGCTCCGCAATTTTACGCGATAAGTGTAATTCCATATTACCCGTTCCTTTGAACTCCTCGAAAATCACCTCGTCCATTTTTGAACCAGTATCGACAAGGGCAGTTGCAATAATAGTGAGGCTGCCGCCTTCTTCCACATTACGTGCTGCACCAAAGAAACGTTTCGGACGATGTAAAGCGTTTGCGTCCACACCGCCCGATAAAATTTTGCCTGAAGCAGGGGTCACGGTGTTGTATGCACGAGCTAAACGAGTGATCGAGTCGAGCAAAATCACGACATCTTTTTTATGTTCCACTAAGCGTTTGGCTTTTTCGATTACCATTTCTGCGACTTGAACGTGGCGAGTGGCTGGCTCATCGAAGGTCGAGGCAATCACTTCGCCTTTCACAGAACGCTGCATTTCTGTGACTTCTTCTGGACGTTCGTCAATCAGCAATACGATCAACACGCATTCTGGATAGTTGTGGGTGATGCTTTGGGCAATATTTTGTAATAACACCGTTTTACCCGCTTTTGGCGGAGCTACGATCAAACCACGCTGACCTTTACCGATTGGCGAGGCTAAATCCAAAATACGAGCGGTTAAATCTTCGGTTGAACCATTGCCGCGTTCCATACGCAAGCGAGAATTGGCGTGAAGTGGGGTTAGGTTTTCGAAAAGGATTTTACTGCGAGAAACTTCAGGGCGGTCATCGTTTACTCGATCAACCTTGAGCAGGGCAAAGTAACGTTCACCTTCTTTAGGCGGGCGGATTTTACCTTCAATCGAGTCGCCTGTTTGTAAGTTAAAACGGCGAATTTGGCTCGGTGAAACGTAAATATCATCAGGTCCTGCCAAGTAAGAACTGTCGCCCGAACGTAAGAAACCGAAGCCGTCGGGTAAAATTTCCAACACGCCTTGCCCGAAAATGTCTTCTCCGCTTTTAGCATGCTGTTTAAGAATGGCGAAAATAATATCTTGTTTACGTAAGCGAGCTAGATTTTCTAAGCCCATTTGTTCTTCACCGATACGGACAAGCTCCGATACGGGTGTGTTTTTTAATTCTGTAAGATGCATAGAAATGTTTATGTATGTGTAAAATTGATTGGATTAAAAAGAAATTCTGTGGATTTTAATTCGGAATTGAGTGGCGAAGAATACAGCAGAACCGCTGATTTTGCAAATTTTTTCGCAGAACTGACCGCTTGTTTGGCGGTTTGCCTTGAAAACGGGTAAAATTGCCGTCATTTAGTTCTCCTTGTTGCTTAAAGAGGGGAGCTTGACTGAGAGGAAATGATGAAACACGCCAACGAAACGGATGATGTTCGCCTTGACAAATGGCTGTGGGCGGCTCGGTTTTATAAAACCCGAAGCATTGCCAAAGCGATGATCGAAGGCGGCAAGGTGCATTACAATGGTCAGCGTGCCAAAACCAGCAAAATCGTTGAAATTGGTGCAGTGATTAAACTGCGGCAAGGCAACGATGAAAAAGAAGTGGAAGTGTTAGCCTTAAGCGATCAGCGTCGTGGGGCTCCAGAAGCTCAACGGCTCTATCAAGAAACCGAAAAAAGCATTGCGGAGCGAGAAAAACTGGCGTTTGCTCGCAAAGCGAATGCGTTATCCATGCCACATCCAGACCGCCGACCAAACAAAAAGGAACGGCGTGATCTGATTAAATTTAAACATATCAACTCGGAAACTGTATGAATTACACACAAGACAACGACAAACTTTATCGCTTTTTATTCCAAAATCGTGCCGTTCGTGGCGAATGGGTGAGATTAAATAACACTTTTACTGAAACATTGAACACGCACCACTATCCAAAAGCGGTGCAAAATTTGTTGGGCGAAATGATGGTTGCCACCAGTTTGCTCACCGCCACCCTAAAATTCGATGGCACAATCACGGTGCAAATTCAAGGTGATGGGGCATTAAAATTGGCGGTGGTGAATGGTAATGATCAACAACAATTTCGAGCGTTAGCTCGGGTTGACGGCGAGATCACGGATGATGCGACGTTACACCACATGATTGGCAACGGCGTGCTGGTGATTTCGATTATGCCAAATCAAGGCGAACGTTATCAAGGCGTGATTGGCTTGGATAAACCAACGATCAGCGAATGCTTGGAAGACTACTTTGCCCGCTCGGAACAACTTGCCACTCAACTGGTGATTCGTGTTGGCGAATTTGACGGGCAAGCGGTTGCAGGCGGTACATTATTGCAAATCGTGCCAGATGGCACGGGTACGCCGGAAGATTTTGAACATCTCGCTACGCTCACGAGCACCATCAAAGACGAAGAGTTATTTGGCTTAACGGCAGAAGAGTTGCTTTACCGCCTATTCCACGAAGAAAGCGTAGAAGTTTTCCCGCCACAAAATACCGAATTTAAGTGTGGCTGTTCACGGGAACGTTCAGGAGCAGCCATTATGTTGTTGCCAGATGATGAAATCACCGACATGCTTGCTGAGAAAAATGGTGTGATTGATATGCAGTGCGAATGCTGCGGCACACAATATTTCTTTGATGAAAAGGCGATTGAGGAATTAAAGGCAAATAGCTAGCTCTTGTTTTCCACGCAAAACGGGGAAAGTACTGCCGAAGGCAAGGGAGAAGGATTTGCAAAAAATCGGTAAAATCTGACCGCTTGTTCCTCCTTCGGTTTCGCTACGCTCAACCGCCCCACTTTGTAAGGGCAGGATTAAAGGATCACAATGAACGAACAACCAATACAACGCCAAGTGGTGTTGGATACGGAAACCACGGGGATGAACTTCAATGGTGCCCCGCACATTGGACATAACATCATTGAAATCGGGGCGGTAGAGGTGATTAACCGACGTCTCACGGGACGGACTTATCACGTTTATATCAAGCCGCCTAGAGCCGTAGATGAAGATGCTGTGAAGGTTCACGGCATTACCGATGAAATGCTGGCGGATAAACCAACTTTTGCCGAAATTGCCCCTGAATTTTTAGAATTTATCAAAGGGGCAGAATTGGTGATCCATAATGCCCCCTTCGACGTAGGCTTTATCGATCACGAATTTTCTTTCTTACCTGAGCCGCCACCGAAAGTCGCAGAAATGTGCCAAGTGACCGACAGCTTGCAGCTCGCCCGCAAAATGTACCCAGGTAAACGCAATAACCTAGATGCATTGTGCGACCGTTTAGGTATTGATAACAGCAAACGGGTATTACACGGTGCATTGCTGGATGCCGAGATTCTGGCTGACGTTTTCTTAATGATGACGGGCGGGCAGATTGCGTTGTTAGCCGATGAAGATACAGAAACACAAGCGGTTAATGAAGAGGTCTTTATTGCCACAACGGCCTTTGATGCCTCGGGGTTAGTTGTGTTGCCATTGAGTGAAGAAGAAGCGGAAGCTCATCAGGCATATCTAAAACTATTGGATAAAAAATCTAAAGGAAACTGTTTGTGGAAGGGGCGAGAGCAGTCAGATACGCCAGTTGTGAATTAAAAATCATCGACTTGGAGAGAAAAAAAGCAGTTGTAAGATTTTTTCAAAAAAAGTGTTTGACGGCTTAAGGCGAAATCATTATTATACGTCCCGTTCGCTGCGGAGTGGTAGTTCAGCTGGTTAGAATACCTGCCTGTCACGCAGGGGGTCGCGGGTTCGAGTCCCGTCCATTCCGCCAACTAATTTAAACGTCATAATATACCTCCTTAGTACGTTAATAGGAAAAAGCCTTCGAGAAATCGAAGGCTTTTTTCTTCTTGATTTATTTGCGTTAGAGTTAAAAAGGATTGAATGTGTTGCATTCAATCCTTTTGTCTTTATTGGTAAATATCTTCCCCGTTTTTGCGGGTTTTGAGTAAACGTAAAATCCAGACATATTGTTCTGGGTGTTTGGTGACGAAATACTCAATCACTTTATTCATTTCCCTTGCGGATTGCTCTGGCGAACCGTTAAACTCCATTGGCGGTAGGATTTCAATTTGATACACGCCTTTTTCTGCGTTGTAGATCGGGAACATCGGGATCACTTCTGCATTCGCCACTTTTGCCATACGATTTAGCCCTGGGAGCGTGGCTTTTTCGGTTGCAAAGAAATCGACATAAACACTTAATTCTTCGCCGTAATCTTCATCAGGCAAGAAATAACCAAGTTCGCCTTTGCGGACATCGGCCAAAAACGGTTTGATCCCATTTTGACGGGCGTGCATTTTTCCGCCGAAACGTTCACGTGTCCAGTTCCACAGCCAATCGACCAACGGATTGCGGTGCGGGTTATACATTGAGGTCATCGGCATTCCAAGCGTATGCATCACGACGCCAGAGGCATCAATAGACCACGTGTGCGGCACAAGCAAAATCACATTTTTACCGTGAGATCGTGCCTGTTTTACATAATCTAAGCCATAAAACTCGCTGCGTTTTTGCAAGTGTGAAATGGGACGAATAGCCGTTTCGCCGATAGATAACATGGTTTGTGATACAGTGATAAACATGTTTTCGATGACTTCCGCCCGCTTATCTGCTGACCATTCAGGAAAGCAATAACGTAAATTAACATCGGCACGGTGATACTGTTTTTTACGGTTAGATTTCAAATAACGAAATACGATTTTACCAATACCAGCTGCTAATTTGTCTCGCAAGCGGTAAGGAACATACGCCAAAATACAAAGGGCGAAAACCCCTAGCCATACGCCCCAATACTTCGGGTGTAAAAAGGCTTTGGAAAATTGATGTTGATAGCCAACTTGAGCGGTTTCTCGTTCCATTTGTTCTCCAATTATTTGCGTTTTTTGCGATGATCAATCAGGTTTTTCACCGCTAAAATGAACCCTAAACCGATAAATGCCCCTGGAGGCAAAATTGCGAGCAGTAAGCCTGAATCAAGATGCAATAAGTCGATTTTTGCTCCTTTCGCCCAATCGCCTAGTAACAAATCTAAGCCGTCAAATAGTGTGCCGTTACCGATGACTTCTCGCAACGTACCAAGTAAGACAAGACTGAGCAACATTCCTAAGCCCATTGCAAATCCGTCAAAGGCGGAATGTAGCACGCCATTTTTGGAGGCAAAGGCTTCTGCCCTCCCGATCACGATACAGTTAGTGACAATCAGCGGGATAAAAATCCCTAAAGATTGATAAACGGGGTAGGCAAAAGCGTTCATTAGCAGCTGAATGGTGGTTACCGCCGTGGCGATAATCATCACATAAATCGGAATGCGAATATCATGTGGGATCCATTTTCGGAATAGCGACACTACGGTATTTGTCATCACTAACACTAGCAGTGTTGCCAGCCCCAGTCCAAGGGCATTGGTGACATTATTCGACACTGCCAATAATGGACACAGCCCAAGTAGCTGCACCAAAGCACCATTGTTTGACCAAATGCCTTGGGTAAATAACGTTTTCCACATTGATGGGGGTTGCAGTTGCACATCAACTTGTTGAATAGGAATTTGGTTTTCTACTGACATTGTATAAATTTCTCAAGCATTTCAGGTTTGGTATTTAATTCACTCACAACCCACTTGGCGCTGTTTCGTACCATATTTACCACGGCTCTTGGGGTAATGGTAGCACCCGTGAATTGGTCGAATTGTCCACCGTCTTTTTTGACTGCCCATTGCAGTTCGCTTTCTAGACTGAATTTTTTACCGTTGAAACGGGTAATCCAGTCAGAAACTCGAGTATCGATTTTATCACCAAGCCCTGGGGTTTCTTTGTGTGCTAGCGTTCGTACGCCAAGCACCGTACCATCGGGTTGAATCCCGATTAGCAATACAATATCACCCGAATAGCCGTCTGGCGCGGTAGTTTGAATGGCGTAAGCGGTCAGATTTCCCTGTTTTTTTGCAACAAAAATTTTGTTGAGGAATTGCTGCTTTGGCATATCCAACACTTTGCAAGTTGCCAGCAAATCATTATCAAAATAGCGTTGTGGCACAACTTCTAACAGCAATTTACGTTGCTGTTCAGCAGTAACGGCATCAATGCGGGCTTGGGTTAGCCAAAACACCGCCGTGGAAAGCGCTGTGCAAAGCAGAGCAACTGTCCCTAAAATCAACGCATAGCGAGTTGTAATAACTGATGTTTTCATCCTTTACCGCCTAATTTTGTGCCGTATAAACGTGGTTGGGTATAGTGATCAATCAGCGGTACGCAAATGTTTGCCAGTAATACGGCAAACGCCACCCCGTCAGGGTAATTGCCGAAATAGCGAATGAGATAAACGAGCAGTCCTACTAAGGCTCCGAAAATCAATTTGCCTTTTGGTGTAATTGAAGCAGAGACAGGGTCTGTTGCAATAAAAAATGCTCCGAACATCATCGCTCCGCTAAATAGTTGCAGTGGCATTGTCCACGCCGAATGGGTGAAAATATCAGTCATGCCACTGAGAATTACAAAGGTTGATAACATCGCTGCGGGAATTTGCCAGTGAATAATGCGTTTATAAATCAATAAAATACCACCAAGCAAAAAGGCCAGATTGAGTTGCCCCCAACCGCCTAGTAAAACATGTTGATAAAGCAGATCTGCAAGACGATGTGCTTCAGCAAAATCGTTTTTTGCCAGCGTGGTTTTCGCACCATCTAGCACCGTGGCAGAAGTAATACCATCTACGCTGCTAATCAGTTGGTGAATGCTAAAGCCATCGGTGGTGACACCCGTAAAAATCAGTGAAAAGCTATCCGCAAAGGTTGGTGGTTCACTTAATAGATCAAGCGGTGGTAACCAAGCGGTCATTTGCAATGGGAAAGAGACCAACAGCAACGCATAGCCGATCATCGCAGGGTTGAACAAATTTTGCCCCAAACCGCCATAGACGTGCTTTGCTAACAACAATGCAGCTGCTATACCAATTAACGTTAACCAATACGGTGAATAAGGCGGAATAGACATCGCTAAAATTAATGCGGTCAAAATGCCCGACATATCTGCTAAGTAGAAAGCGGTCGGTTTTCGGCGAAGTTTTGCCACGCCAATTTCAATTCCAATCGCCAAGCCCACTGCCACGGCGATTTGTATTAACACGCCATAACCAAAGAAATACCATTGCACCAACAACGCAGGCAACATCGCCGCAATCACCCACAGCATAAAGTTGGCGGTGAGATTGCTCGAATGGGTATGAGGTGAGCTGATCATTTTGAACATCAAGATATCCTTCTTAATCAATTCTTTTTTATTCAAATAAACTCAATGGGGAAAACACCAATTCAATTGCTACTAATACTACATCGCCAGCCAATGTTATTGGTGTCATCGTAATTTTCTCAATCAACTTTATAGGATCAACCTCACTCGATGTTTTGCCAACCTGAATGGAAATGGGGAGTGCCGTTTCAAACTGATAATGATGGTTGATTTTTTTACTAGAACGATAGATTTTCCCTTTCAAATCGTAGTCTTTTTCATACAGCCCTGGTTTTTTAGTTGAGCTAAAGCCTAATGCTTTTAACACGTTCTTTTCATTGTCATTTTGTGGTTCATAATATAGGGTGAAACTTGAACTAAACGATTGAGCATCGTCTGCCAATAGCACCTTAAAAGGCTTATTATTTGGGGTAGAAAAAGCTTTTGGTAGTTTGGTATTTAGCACTTTTAATAGTTCTGCCGTATTTCTTTCATCAATAAAATACCAATAGGAATCGCCAATCATTACTAGCTGTTCGTTATTTTTAGCCTGTGTTTTGCCAAACGCTCGTACAGTATCCATTGCCGATTGTTCATAATATGTATGACTACGGACAGCAGGATCGTGTGACCAAAGAAAAATGGTGCAGCTGGAAAGTAAAAGTGACAAACCAACTAAACAAACTTTGACTAAGTGCTTCATAAAAAATTCCTTATTAGACTTTAGGTAAGTGCAAATTATAGCGAATAGTGAACATTCGGATTGCAATTACGGTAGTCACCGTTGCGACATCTATCCAATTGCTTTCAAAACCAGCATCACGGAATAGGATAAAAATAATTCCACCGATAAGGCTTGCAGTTACATACACTTCTTTTTGCAAAATAATCGGTACTTCGTTGCGTAAAATATCGCGAATTAACCCGCCAAAACAGCCTGTCACGCCACCGAGAGCAATGCAAATCAGTGGATGTAGTCCGAAGTCGATCCCTTTTTGTACACCAATTACGGTAAATACGCCAAGCCCAATCGCATCAAAGATCAACAAGCCTTTTTTCCAGTAAGCACGGTCAATTTGATTACGCAAAATAGCGACTAAAATCACAGCAATAGAGATCATTAGCACATAAATTGGCTGTTTCATCCAGAATACAGGTGTGCTGCCGATCATCACATCTCGCAGAGTGCCGCCTCCCACGCCAGTAACAAATGCCAGCACAAACATACCGAAAATATCCATTTTGTGCTGGCGAGCGGCGATCGCCCCCGAAATCGCAAATACGATGGTGCCGATGAGATCTTGGATAAACAAAAACGACCACGGAAATGCCGGGAAAAGATCGTTTATCATGGGGTTTCTCCTTGTTGGGCGGCTTTTTTCGCCTTCGCCCGTGCAATCGCCGCAGCCACGGCGGCTTTGCGTGGATCAACGTTTTCTGCCGTTTCAGTCGGCTCGACCTTTGCAAAATGTTGCTCGGCACTGACCGCTTGTTGAGCCGCTTTCTTGGCTTTAGCTCTAGCGAGAGCCGCAGCCACGGCGGCTTTGCGTGGATCAACGTTTTCTGCCGTTTCAGTCGGCTCGACCTTTGCAAAATGTTGCTCGGCACTGACCGCTTGTTGAGCCGCTTTCTTGGCTTTAGCTCGAGCGAGAGCCGCAGCCACGGCGGCTTTTCTTGGATCGGCGTTTTCACTCTCACTTGCTTGTACGAGAGGCTCGGATTCTTGTGGTGGAATGCCACTAGCATCGGAGAGGTGGCCTTGTTCCGCTTGTTTTGCCAAGCGTCTTGCTCGGCGTTGTGCCATTAAATCGCGGTTATCAGGTTCGCCGTTGGCTTTAACGGTTACGCTATTGCTTTCGCTAGTCTCGGCAGAATTCTGTTTTTTTGCTTTCAAACGGGCGAGAGCGGCTTTTACTGGATCTTCACCTTCGCTGTTTGCCACTTCTTCTCGGCGTTTTTCTGCTGCCTGTTGAATGCGGGCGGTGCGAGCTTCTTTCTCCTTGTTGAGCCTTGCTTCTCGGGCTTCAAAACGTTGTTTGGCTTCTTCGGCTTTGCGGGCTTTTTCATCCATGTCGGCAATTTTCGCTTTTTCTTGGCGAAAATATTGAATGAGTGGAATGTAGCTTGGGCAGACGTAGGCACAAATGCCACATTCAATGCAGGCATCGAGATGATATTCTTTTGATTTATCGTGATCTTCCGAGCGGGCGAACCAATAAAGTTGCTGTGGCAGTAAGCCTACTGGGCAAGCATCAGAGCAAGCAGAACAGCGGATACAACTGCGTTCAGGTTGTGGCGGGGCATACTCAAAATGATCAGGGGCGATAATGCAGTTGGCCGTTTTGGTGACGGGTGACTGCAACGACGGGAGAATAAAGCCCATCATTGGTCCACCAAGGAAAACAGGAAAACGCTCGTCCGCTTGGTAATCGACTTGCTCAAGCAGATGCAAAATCGGTGTGCCGAGACGAGCCCAAACGTTACCTTTATTGCGGATTTTATCGCCCGTGAGAGTAACGACCCGTTCGATCAGCGGCTCATCATCAATTACCGCTCGTTTCACCGCAAATGCGGTACCGACATTGTGCATCACAATGCCCATTTCGATGGTGCGTTTGCCTTGCGGGATTTCTAAGCCCGTTAGTACTTGTACCAACTGATCACTCGCTCCAGATGGATATTTCGTCGGGATTATTCGTACGCTGATGTCGTTTGCCCCTTTCAAGGCGTTTTGTACCGCTTTAATCGCTTTCGGTTTGTTGTCTTCAATCGCCAGCACCACTTCTTCAGGGCGTAGCACATAGCGTAAAATGCGAATACCTTCGAGCATTTCAGCGGTGTAGTCTTGCATTAAGCGATCATCGCAGGTGATGTACGGCTCACATTCTGCACCATTAATAATCAATAGCTTACAGCGTTTGTCGGCGAAATCGAGTTTGCTCGACGTTGGGAACACGGCACCACCCAAGCCAGCAATACCTGCTTGGTAAACTTTTTCGATAATCTGACCGCTTGTAAGCTGCAAGAAATTATCAATCGGCTGGCGTTCGCACCATTGATCTTTGCCATCCGTTTCAATCACGATAGTGAGTTCAGCAATGCCCGAAGGGTGTGATGACACATAAGGCTGAATCGCAATCACTTTGCCAGAGGTTGGGCTGTGGACAGGCAATTGACGGTAGTTTTCACCTTTAGTGAGTGGCTGTCCTTTGAGTACATCATCGCCAATGTTGACGATCACGTCGCCTGCTGTACCAGTGTGTTGAATCACTGGCACATAGAAAAACTTCGGCAAATGCAGCGTGCGGATCGGTTTTTGGTTCGATTGCATCTTCATTTCAGGCGGATGAACGCCACCTGGGAAATCCCACAGCTTGCCTTGGCGAATGCGACTTAAAACATCATTTTCCATTGTTCTTCTCCACACCAACGACAAGTTTTGGGGTGATTTCTGTGGTATTTACAATCGGGATAATCAAATTTTGATCGAATTGCCAGTTCCACGTTTTGGCGGTGGGCTTAACTTTTATCATCTCAATACAATCCGTTGGGCAAGGGGCAACACAGAGTTCGCAGCCTGTACAGAGATCGGCGATCACGGTGTGCATCGCTTTGTTGGTACCGATAATCGCATCAACAGGGCAAGCGGCGATACATTTGGTGCAACCAATACACATCTCTTCGTGAATAATCGCTACCATTGTTTCAGGTGTTTCGCTGTTGGTGTCTGGCACATCTACGCCCATTAAATCAGCAAGTTTCACCACCAACGGCTGCCCACCAGGGACGCATTTGGTTATATCATCACCGTTTGCGACTGCTTCTGCATAAGGCTTGCAGCCCGGATAGCCACACTGACCGCATTGGCTTTGCGGTAATAGTGCATCGATCTGCTCGACAATCGGGTCGGCTTCAACTTTCAGTTTAATTGACGAATAGCCAAGCATCGCCCCGAAAATCAAGGCAATCAGGGCGATCACGCCAATCACAAGATAAATAATCGTAGAATCCATTAAATTTTGACTAAACCTGTAAAGCCCATGAAGGCTAATGACATCAATCCTGCGGTGATCAAGGCGATTGACGCACCTTGAAAGGCTTTTGGTACATCGGCGGCAGCTAATCGCTCACGTAAGGCGGAAAACAGCACCAATACCAATGAAAAACCCGCGGCCGCTCCGAAACCGTATAGCACCGATGCCACAAGATTGTTAGATAAATTCACATTGAGTAACGCCACGCCAAGCACCGCACAGTTGGTGGTAATCAGCGGCAAATAGATGCCCAACAAGCGATAAAGGGTTGGGCTGGTTTTGTGGACGATCATTTCCGTGAGCTGCACAATCACTGCAATCACTAAAATGAAAACCAAGGTTCGAAGAAATTGAGCGTTGAGCGGGGCGAGAATGTAGGTGTCGACCAAATAGGCAGAGAGCGATGCCACCGTGAGTACAAATGTGGTTGCCATTCCCATGCCAATGGCGGTCTCGACCTTTTTCGACACCCCCATAAACGGACATAACCCTAAAAATTTCACCAACACAAAGTTGTTTATCAACGCCGTGCCGATGACCAGTAAAATATATTCCACCATAGCCGCTAAAATTTCTTGCAAAAATGGGGCGTATTATCCGTTTTTTCGCCCGTTTGGACAAGAAATTCCGTTACAAGCGGTCAGATCCAGCCCATTTTTTGCAAATGGAAAATGTGATTTGGATCACACTTTTTTGTAAATAGGAACAGTTCGCATTGACAAATCGGGAATATATTTCTACACTTCGCTCGTTTCATTTACCCTCAATTATCGTCAATTAAAGGATTTTTTATGAAAAAAGCACTCTCAACCGTTGCAGTTCTTTCTGCATTAGCGGCTTCAACCTCTGCTTTAGCAGCAAACGAAGTCAATGTGTATTCTTACCGTCAACCATACTTAATTGAGCCAATGCTCAAAAACTTTGAAAAAGACACTGGCATCAAAGTGAATGTGATCTTTGCAGACAAAGGGTTGGTTGATCGTGTGAAAAAAGAAGGCGAGTTAAGCCCAGCAGATGTGCTTTTGACCGTTGATATTAGCCGTGTAATGGAAATTGTGAATGCAGGTTTAGCACAAAAAGTGGATTCAAAAGTGCTTGAGAAAAATATCCCTGAACAATTCCGTGATTCTAACGATGAATGGTTCGGTTTAACCAAACGTGCACGTGTTATCTACACTTCAAAAGATCGCGTTGGTAAATTACCAGCAGGCTTTGACTACCTAGATTTAGCCAAACCTGAATATAAAGGCAAAATTTGTGTACGTTCAGGTAAAAACTCTTACAACGTTTCTTTATTCGCAGCGATGATTGAACACTACGGCGAAGAAGCGACCCGTAACTTCCTTAAGGGCTTAAAAGCCAACTTGGCACAAAAACCACAAGGTGGTGACCGTGACCAAATCAAAGCGATCAAAGAAGGCGTATGTGATTATGCATTAGGTAACAGCTACTACTACGGTAAAATGTTAGACGATGAAAAATCACGTCCAGCTGCTGAAGCCGCAATTCTTAACTTCCCACAAGGCAAATTTGGTACTCACTTCAACATCAGTGCAGTGGCTGTGGCGAAACACTCACCAAATAAAGCGAATGCCGTGAAGTTGATCGAGTATCTCAGTGGCGACAAAGCACAAGCCCTTTATGCAGAATTAAACCACGAGTATCCAGTAAAAGCGGGCGTAAAACCATCTAAATTAGTAGAAGGTTGGGGAACATACTCTGCGGATGCGATCAAACTGGAAGATATCGCGAAAAATTATAACAAAGCGTTAAAACTTGTTGATGAAGTGAAGTTTGACGAGTAACTTTTGTGATACAAGCGGCCAGATCCTGTAAAAGTTTTGCAGATCTTACCGCTTGCAATCTTATTTTGATATGGACGCAGCCGAATTTTCGGTGCGTCCTGTTCTATTTTTTATTGAACGTAAAAAAGCGATCAATTATTTAAAATTTTCTAATTTTTACAATGAAAAACCGTTATCTTTCTTGGCATTTTGGGGCATTGCTTGCCACCTTATTGGTGTTGTTACCGTTATTAGCGTTAGGTTATCACGCACTCAGCGGCGAAATGGACAACTTGATTCATTTTTGGAACACCATGTTAGGCAACTATGTGCTGAATTCGGCATTGCTTGTATTTGGAACTGTTTTTCTTTCTCTGATTTTTGCCTTACCTTCCGCATGGATTGTCGCAAATTATCAATTCTTCGGGCAGAAAACGCTGCAATGGTTGCTTTGTTTGCCGTTGGCAATGCCTGCCTATTTAATCGCCTTTCTCTATACTGATTTGCTCGACTATTCGGGCAGTTTTCAGGAAATGCTACGGAACATTTTTGGCTGGAAAAGTCCACATGATTACTGGTTTCCACAAATTCGTACCCTTTATGGGGCGAGCTTTGTACTCGCTTTAGTGCTGTATCCTTATCTCTTTTTACTTGTTCGAGTGGCGTTACTGGAGCAGTCAGAAAATCTTACCCATAGTGCCAAAATGTTAGGTGCCAGTTCTGCTCAAATTTTCCGCCGTATTACTTTTCCATTGATTCGTCCAGCTATTGCGGTGGGGATGGCGTTAATCGCGATGGAAACGTTGGGCGATTTTGGTACGGTGTCTTACTTTGCTGTGCCAACGTTAACCACAGCAATTTACGATTCGTGGCTCGGTTTTCACGATCTTGGCACGGCAAGCCGTATTTCAATTCTCATGCTGTTAATGATTTTCTTGCTCATTAGTGTTGAACAGTATAGCCGCCGTAAGCAGAAAAGTTATCAACGCGGCTACGAAAAGAAAACCGCATTTAGAACATTGACCGGTTGGAAATTATGGGCGGCACAGTTTTGGTGCTGGGGCTTGCTGTCGTTGGCATTTTTTATTCCTTTTGGGCGTTTACTCTACTGGGCGTATGATTATTTTGAACAGTCGTGGAATTTGGATTTCGTGCAATTTGCCGTGAATAGTTTGAAGGTTTCTGTGATTGCTTCGATTGTGACTGTGGCTGTGGCGTTGCTACTTCATCTAGCTCACCGTCTTTCATATAGCAGTGGTAAATTTTGGCAACGAACTACCCGCTTGTCGTTGCAGTTTTCTTCTCTGGGGTATGCGATCCCTGGCACGGTGTTGGCTATTGGGCTGCTTTCACCACTGACTTTTGCCGATCATAGTTTGCACCATTTGTTAAAATCACTAGATTTATCACCCGTGGGGTTGATTTTTTCAGGCTCTTTATTTGCGTTAGTGCTGGCTTACACGATTCGCTTTTTAGCGATGGCAATTGGCAGCCTAGAAACTTCATTAGGGCGAGTTTCCCCTTCATTGGATATGGCAAGCCAAACCATGGGAAGTAATGGGGCAAATATGTTTAGAAAAATCCATATTCCATTAATTTCAAAAGGTATTATTACTGCGGGATTAATGGTGTTTATTGAAAGTATGAAAGAACTGAATGCGTCTTTACTGCTGCGTCCGTTCAATTTCGATACACTTGCCACTCATGTGTTTACTTTTACTTCTGATGAACAGTTAGAGCGAGCAGCATTACCAGCGATTGTGTTGGTGTTAGTTGGGTTGATCCCTGTTATTTGGCTCACTCGTTCATTAATTTCTCAATCTCAAAAAGAACGATAAAAATGAAAGTCCTTGAAATTCAAAATCTTAGTGCTAGGTTCGATCAAACCGCAGTGCTTAAATCTTTAGATTTAGCAGTCGATGAAAATGAAATTATCTGCCTGTTAGGGGCAAGTGGTTGCGGAAAAACGACGCTGTTAAAAGCCATTGCAGGTTTATTGCCAATTTCCGAGGGGGCAATTCATCTCGGTGGACAAGATTTGTCACAGAAAGCAGTGGAAGATCGCCATATTGGGTTGATTTTTCAGGATTATGCGTTGTTTCCGCATTTAACGGTGCAGGAAAATATCCAATTCGGCTTAACCAAATTATCCAAAGAAGAACAAAATGCCATTTGTGGGCAGATGCTGTCGGTAGTGAAGCTATGTGGCTTTGAAGGGCGTTATCCGCACGAACTTTCGGGGGGACAGCAACAGCGTGTAGCGATTGCAAGAGCCTTGGCATGTAAGCCAGAACTGCTTTTATTAGATGAACCATTCTCAAACATTGATAGCCAAACCCGCTACGAGATGATTCAAGAAATCAAGCAAATTTTAAAAAGCCAAAAAGTCCCTGCCATTTTTGTCACACACAGTAAAGAAGAGGCCTTTGCCTTTGCGGACAAAATTGCGGTGATGGATCAGGGCAAAATTGTGCAATTTGGCACACCTACCGCACTTTATCATTCTCCTATAAATAAATTTGTGGCAGATTTTCTTGGGGGGACAAACTATTTACAAACCGAAGTGAAATCGAGTCAATGGCTTGAAAGCCCAATTGGCGATTATCAGTTTCCAGAAATGCCTTATCAGCAAGGGCAGTATCATTGGTTACTTCGCCCAGAACAGCTGGTGATTAAAAATGAACCAACAGGCAAAGGCATGGTGGTTGAAAAATTGTTTCTTGGGCAGTTTCATCGCTATAAGATTGCGATTAATGGCGTTGAACTGACGGTTTATAGTGTCAATGATCTTTCTATCAACAGTACCGTTTCAGTGGGTTTCCAATGCCGAGAGTTAGTGTTGTTCAACAAAAATGCGATTCAAAATAAATAATTATTGAATTTGAATGCATAATTATGCAATAATTCAGCCATTACAAGCGGTTAGATCCGCTTTATTTTTTGCAAATCACCTTACACGGCTTGCCAAAGCAATTTGAGTTGCGTTGGCAAAGCCTTTGTGCATTTTGACAGATTCATAAGGAACAACTATGGCACTTTGGGGCGGGCGGTTTACACAAGCTGCCGATCAACAATTCAAATATTTTAACGATTCATTGCGTTTTGACTACCGTTTAGCCTTGCAAGATATTGATGGCTCAATCGGTTGGGCTAAGGCGATCCACTCTGTTGGTGTGATCGACGAGGCAGAATTAGACCGCTTGATTGCCGCACTCAAGCAATTACGCGCGGAAGTAGCACCGAATTTAGCGATTGTCCTGCAAGAAGATGCAGAAGATATTCACAGCTGGGTAGAATTACAACTGATCAAAAAAGTTGGCGATCTCGGTAAAAAATTGCACACGGGGCGTAGCCGTAATGACCAAGTTGCCGTCGATATGAAACTGTGGTGTAAAGCCCAAGTGATTTCGCTGCAAGAGTCGGTGCGTGCGTTGCAAGAAAAATTAGTCGAAACCGCCGAAGCCAATCAGCACGCCATTATGCCAGGCTACACCCATTTACAACGTGCTCAGCCGATTACTTTTGCACACTGGTGTATGGCGTATTACGAAATGTTAGAACGTGATTACAGCCGCTTGACTGATGCCTATAAACGAATGAACACTTGCCCGCTCGGCTCGGGGGCATTGGCTGGTACGGCGTATGCGATCGATCGTGATTTGTTAGCACAGCATTTGGGCTTTGAAACGGCGACTCGCAACAGTTTAGACAGTGTCTCTGATCGCGATCACGTTTTGGAATTACTTTCTGCCGCCTCAATCAGTATGATGCACCTTTCTCGTTTTGCAGAAGATTTAATCATCTTTAACAGCGGTGAATCGCATTTTGTTGAGCTTTCTGACCGTGTTACTTCGGGGTCATCGCTGATGCCACAAAAGAAAAACCCTGATGCGTGTGAATTAGTACGGGGTAAAACGGGGCGAGTTTTTGGGGCATTAACGGGCTTACTCACCACCCTCAAAGGCTTACCGCTTGCTTATAATAAAGATATGCAAGAAGACAAAGAAGGCATTTTCGATGCATTGGAAACGTGGCAGGCGTGTGTGAACATTTCGTCACTGGTGCTAGACGACATCAAGGTCGATAGTGAACGCACTAAAGAAGCGGCACAACAAGGCTACGCTAATGCAACGGAGCTTGCCGACTACTTAGTGGCAAAAGGCATTCCATTCCGTGAAGCACATCATATTGTGGGCGAAGCTGTGGTGTACGCCATCAGCCAACGCAAAGCGTTGGAAGCTCTTTCTCTCGATGAGTTTAAACAGTTCCATACTGGAATTGGAGAAGACGTTTACCCCATCTTATCGCTCGACTCTTGCTTGGCAAAACGTTGTGCTAAAGGTGGTGTGAACTTAGAACGCATCGCCGAAGCTATCGCTGCGGCAAAAGCAAATTTGCAAAATATGGCGAGAATCTAACCGCTTGTCAGTAATGATAAGCTCTCATTGCCTGTGAGAGCTTAAATTTTTTAACAGAATTTAGCCAATTTAGCAAAACCGTGCTAGAATCCCACCGCTTGTTGAACGCAAGCTCTCATCAAATTGTCAGTTTAGTATTCCAAATTCCCCGTCATTTTTTATCTAAATTCACTTTTTTATCAATAAAACAATAAATTATATATTTAAACAACGAGAAATATGAAACAAGATCCAAATTATCAACAAGAACTTGAAAAATACGAAAACCCCGTACCCAGTCGAGATTTTATTCTACAAACCATTCGTGATTACGATGCGCCGATGAGCAAAGTAGAGTTGCTTAACGCCTTTAAAATTGCGGATGAAGATCGCACCGAAGCCATTCGTCGCCGTTTGCGAGCAATGGAAAACGACGGTCAGCTGGTCTTCACTAAAGGTCGTCGCTATGCGTTGCCTGAAAAAATGGACTTGCTCAAAGGCACGGTTATCGGGCACCGTGATGGCTACGGCTTTTTGCAGGTGGAGGGCTCGGACGACTGGTTTATTCCAAATGCTCAAATGTTACGAGTGATGCACGGTGATTATGTGTTGGCTCAGCCAAATGGCACTGATCGCCGTGGCCGTAAAGAAGTGCGAATTGTGCGAGTGCTTGAAGCACGCAAAAAGCAGATTGTTGGACGATTTTTCACGGAATCAGGCATCAGCTATGTGGTGCCAGACGACAGCCGAATCAATCAAGATATTTTGATCCCCGAAGAACACCGCCTTGGGACAAGAATGGGGCAAGTGGTGGTCGTTGAGCTTCAGCCACGTAAAGCGGATTTCAAACGCCCTGTCGGTTTTATCACCGAAATTCTCGGCGATAATCTTGCCCCAGGGATGGAAATTGAAATTGCGTTACGCAACCACGAAATTCCGCACGTTTGGAGCGAGGGGGTTGAAAAACAGATCCGTCAATTTAACGAAGAAGTACCTGAAGAAGCGAAGCTAGGGCGAGTTGATTTGCGACATCTCCCGCTGGTGACCATTGATGGTGAAAGTGCCCGTGATTTTGACGATGCCGTTTTCTGCCAAGCGGAGCCAAACGGCTGGCGGTTGTGGGTGGCGATTGCCGATGTGAGCTATTATGTTCGCCCAAAAACCGCTCTCGATCTTGAGGCCCAACAGCGTGGTAACTCGGTTTATTTCCCAAATCGGGTGATCCCAATGTTGCCCGAAGTGCTGTCGAATGGCTTATGCTCACTTAATCCGCAGGTTGATCGTCTCTGTTTGGTGGCTGAAATGCAAGTATCGAAAAATGGTTCGCTAGGCGATTTTCAATTCTACGAAGCAGTGATGAATTCCCACGCCCGTTTGACCTACACCAAAGTGTGGAACATACTTTCAGGCGATGAAACGTTGCGGGAACGTTACGCCCCGCTCGTGCCACATTTAGAAGCTTTGTACAAAATGTACAATGTGTTAGTTGCTGCTCGCCAGCAACGTGGGGCAATTGAATTTGAAACGGTGGAAAACCAATTTATTTTCAATCCGCAAGGTAGAATTGAGCGAATTGAACCGCTTGTGCGTAATGATGCCCATAAAATCATCGAAGAATGTATGATTTTAGCCAACATCGCCGCTGCTCGTTTGGTTGAAAAAGCGGACGAACCGAGTTTATATCGCATTCACGCACAACCAAGCGAAGAAAAGCTCACTAGTTTCCGCTCTTTCTTGAAAGAGTGCGGGCTATTTTTGGATGGCGGACTGAGTCCAATGCCAAAAGATTACGCCAAATTACTTGAAACAGTTCGAGAACGACCTGATCGTGAGTTGATCCAAACCATGCTGCTGCGTTCGCTCAAGCAGGCGATTTATTCACCAGACAACGAAGGGCATTTCGGCTTGGCATTGACGGAATACGCCCACTTCACGTCGCCAATTCGCCGTTATCCTGATTTGCTGTTGCATCGTGCAATTAAGTATTTGATTGAAAAGCAAAAAGGTAACACCCGCCACTATACCGAGGGCGGTGGCTATCACTATAAACTAGACGATATGGATCAGTTTGGTGAGAAATGCTCTGCCACCGAACGCCGTGCCGATGATGCCACCCGTGAAGTTGCCGACTGGCTGAAATGCGAATATATGCAGGACCATATCGGTGAAACATTTGACGGCGTGATTTCAAGCGTGACAGGCTTTGGCTTGTTTGTGAAACTAAATGAATTACTCATTGATGGCTTGGTGCATATTTCCACGCTCGATAACGGTTACTACCATTTCGACAGCGATCGCCAACGCTTAGTTGGTGAAAACGGAATGATGTACCGCTTGGGCGATCCTGTGAAAGTACGGGTAATTGGCGTAAATTTAGACGATAAAAAAATCGACTTCGCCTTAATCAGCAATCTTCGCAAACCTCGTTCAGCGGGCAAAACCGCTAAACAGAAAGCGAAAAAAGGCACGCCTGTTTTCAAAGAAGTCGCCACGGTTAAGATAAAGAAAAAGAAAGCAAAAGTCGCCAAAAAAGCCAAAAAATCGACGACTAGCAAGAGCAAAAAACGCTAACAAGCGGTCGGATTCTTCCCATTTTTTGCAAATGAAAAAATCCTTTGCTTGTTTAATGCGGAGTCAGCGAGTAAACTGACTCCGCTTTTTCACTCATAGGAGATTAAAGATGAAAAAATTAGCATTCGCTACATTACTCGGTTTCGCTTCTACTGCCGCATTCGCCGCCCCTGTTGGTCAAACCTTTACTGGCTTTGGTGTTGGTCTTGATTTAACCTCAACTAAATATGAACATGTAAAACGTGCTACAGGTGTTGGCGTTGTTGTTGATTACGGTATCGATTACGGTAATCACTTAGTCGGTCTAGTTGAAGGTAAAGTAAAATTAAACAAGTCTAAATTATTAGATAGAAATGATGGTGCGGGTTCCTACGCTAAAGTGGATGAAAAATGGCGTGCTAATGTAAGTTATTTGCAAGGCTACCGTGTTTTACCTGACTTACTTCCATATGTCAAAGTGGGTTACTCATTGACTAAATTTTCTGGAAAAGATGGTGAAACAACCAATTCAGGTAGCATCCAACGCTCGGTATCTGAAACTAAAGGCGGATTTAACTACGGTTTTGGGGCTAAATATGCCGTCTCTTCGAACTTTGAAGTGGGGGCAGAATATTTAAGAGGCCGCATTAAATTTGATGGTGAGAGCCTAAACTCAAATACATTTGGTGCTAACGCGACTTACCGTTTCTAATATAGCCCGTTGATGTGTAAGGCATAATGTGAACCATTATGCCTTTCTTTGTTTGGAGGAATAATGAGTCAAAATAAACTCTTTGGGCTAATTGTGGTGGCGACATTAGCCGTCATCTCTTGGTTTCTTGCCGAGACTCAATTTGCCACCCGTTTACATTTAAGTGCCTTAACGCTGGCCATTTTAATTGGGATGGTATTGGGCAATACGGTTTATCCTAAAATTGAAGCCCAAACGATTGAAGGCATTAACTTTTCAAAAACGTTTTTACTGCGTACAGGGATCGTGCTGTACGGTTTTCGAATTACCTTGCAAGACATTAGCTCCGTTGGCATGAATGCCATTGCAACCGATGCGATTATGTTGATTGCGACCTTTTTTATCACCTGCTGGATCGGCATTAAATTACTTAAAATTGACCGTCAAATCGTACAACTCACCGCAGCAGGTTGCAGCATTTGTGGCGCGGCGGCGATTATGGCTGCTTCGCCAGTAGTGAAATCGGAAGCTCATAAGGTTTCGGTTGCGGTGGCATTAATTGTGATTTTTGGCACAATTTGTATGTTTATTTACCCCATGATGTACCCTTTTTTAAGCCAATACATCAGTTCACACCAATTTGGTATTTACATTGGCTCAAGTGTACATGAAGTGGCTCAAGTGTATGCAGCCGGCAGCAATATTAACCCAACGGTTGCCGATACTGCGGTGATCAGCAAAATGATTCGTGTGATGATGCTCGCCCCATTTCTTATTGCTCTTTCTTATTCGTTACAAAAAGAGAGCCGTGCGGCGAATAATAAAATTAATATGCCATGGTTTGCGGTATTTTTTGTCGGGGTGGCGATTTTCAACTCGTTTAATTTATTACCAAACGCATTAGTGAATATGTTGATTCAACTCGATACCATGTTGCTGCTAATGGCAATGTCTGCATTGGGTTTAACTACACGGTTTAGTGCGATTAAACAAGCGGGAATGAAGCCGTTGTTGCTTGGTGCATTCGTCTGTATTTGGTTGATTGTTGGTGGTTTTTTTGTCAATTTAGCAATGGAAAAATTATTAGGCTACAAGTTTTAAGAGAATCGGTGAATGCGTCTATCGTATTTCGGCAAAGTGGGACACGAAAGTGTCCCCTTTTCTTGCCAATTAGGCTTCAATGTCTTCAAATAGCAAAGTACTCAAATAACGCTCTGATGCGGAGGGTAGAATGACCACCACGGTTTTGTTGGCAAACTCAGGTAGTTTTGCGATGCGATCAGCAGCGGCAACGGCAGCACCTGATGAAATACCGACTAAAATGCCTTCTTCCGCCATAATGCGACGAGCGGTGGCGATTGCGGTTTCGCTATCGACTTGTTCAACACGATCGATTAAGTGCAAATCCAAGTTTTGCGGAATAAAGCCTGCCCCGATCCCTTGAATTTTATGCGGACCCGGTTTCACTTCTTCACCGTTTAAGGTTTGGCTGATGACGGGTGATTCTTTCGGCTCAACGGCAACGCTGATGATCTGCTTGCCTTTTTGCTGCTTGATAAAACGGCTCACGCCCGTTATCGTCCCACCAGTGCCAACACCTGCTACGAATACGTCAATGTTGCCTTCGGTTGCATCCCAAATTTCAGGACCCGTGGTTTGCTCGTGGATGGCAGGGTTAGCAGGATTTTCAAACTGTTTAAGCATCACATAGCGGCTTGGATCGCTGGCGAGAATTTCTTCCGCCTTAGCAATTGCACCCTTCATTCCTTTTGCCCCTTCAGTGAGTACCAACGTTGCCCCTAAGCCACGCAATAAGCGGCGGCGTTCAATACTCATTGTTTCTGGCATAGTAAGCGTAATCTTGTAGCCACGGGCTGCTGCTACATAGGCTAGGGCGATGCCCGTATTGCCGCTGGTGGCATCAATGATCTCTTTATCTTTAGTTAGAATGCCGTCTTTTTCCGCCTGCCATACCATATTTGCCCCAATGCGGCATTTCACGCTAAAACTGGGGTTACGAGATTCTACTTTCGCCAACAAATTGCCGTTATTACCGAAGTGCTTTAAACGAACAAGAGGGGTGTTGCCAATGGTTTCGGTGTTATCTGCATAAATAGTCATTTCAATGTCTCCTATCAAATAAATTGTGAATTTCCAGTAGCATACTGGATTTTTTCTAGAATCTAACAAGGAAAAAAGCATTTTATATAACCAAATGCGATATACAAGCGGTCACTTTCGCCTGATTTTTTGCAAAAAATTAGCTACAACTGACCGCTTGCAAGGCTATCTGTTTAAGGTATAGTACGCCTTTTCCAAGGAGAAAATCAGTATGAGCAAACAATCGAACACCAAAAGAACCCTTACTCAAGCAGTCACCCTTGCAGTGATTGTCGCCGCTTCTGTACTAACTTGGCTGAACAACGAAAAAAAAGAACAACCAACCACTCAAACAGCGGCGAGCCAACGTCAATCTCTTGATTTGCCAAAAGAGTTAGGCAATTACGACACCATTATGGCAAAAGATAAATACGGGCAGAATGCGAGATCGTTTGATTACTATATGTTATCGCTCTCTTGGTCGCCGAGTTTTTGTGAGCAACAGAAACAGAAAAATGGCGGCAATATACCGCAGCATTTACAGTTTCAATGTAATGAGGCGGCTCAATTCGGCTGGGTGATCCACGGTTTATGGCCACAAAATGCGGCTGCTCAAGCAGTGAGCGATCATCCACGCTTTTGCCAAGGTGATTTACCGCCAGTTTCGGAAGCCTTGATCAAAAAATATCTGCCCGATTCCCCTGGGGCAAACTTACTGCAAGGGCAGTGGGAAAAGCACGGTTCTTGTGCTTTTAATTCGGCAGAAACCTATTTTGCTAAGCAAAGTGAGCTCTTTCACCGTCTCAATTTACCGGCCAACGATCTTTCCCGTAAAGAGCTGTTTCAATGGATGAAAAAATTCAATCCGCAGCTGAAAAATGTTGGCTTGGAGTCTCGTGGCAATGAACTTTACATTTGCTACGACAAACAGTGGAATCCAATAGATTGCCAATGATCTCGCCCCTTCTCAAAATGCAAGTGCAACGCCAGCTCAAACGGGACTTAGGCAAAGCGAATGCCTATTTCAACAAGCAATTCTCCCCGCCGAGTGTCAATTATGCGGTGCGTGGCGTGAAAGCGGGCGTGGCGTATTTGCAACAAAATGAAATTCGTTTGAATCCCGTTTTGCTTGCTGAAAATGGCGAAGCATTTATTCGTCAAGTGGTGCCACACGAATTGGCTCATCTGCTGGTTTATCAACAGTTCGGGCGGGTGCAACCCCACGGCAAAGAGTGGCAAATGATGATGGAACAAGTGCTTGGCGTGCCTGCCGAAACCACCCACTGTTTTGACACTCAAAACGTGCAGGGGAAGCGTTTCGCCTACGGCTGCGGTTGCCAAACCCATCATCTTTCTATCCGACGTCATAATGCGATTTTACGTGAGCAGCGAAAGTATTTATGTCGACAATGTGGTGGGGAACTGAGATGGCAATCTGACTAACAGGCGGGCAGATCCACACAATTTTTTGCAAAATGCATTTAATGCCGACTAGTTAAATACGCCATTCATTTTTAAATAAAACAGAGCTTTGGTCTTTAAATGCTAATAGTTTTTAATTAGAATGAAACTCTTTTACTTTTCATTGACTGACTTTTGTGTTCACCGTTCAAAATGCCACCTTTGCCATCCCCAGCCGTACTTTGCTGCACCCGATTTCGCTTACCTTTGAGCCGGGCAAAGTATATGGGCTGATTGGGCATAATGGATCTGGAAAATCGACTTTAATCAAGCTGTTAGCCAAACAGCAGCCACTGTCTGATGGGCAAATTTTATTTGAAAATCGACCGCTTGCCGCCTGGTCAACTCGTGAGTTTGCCAAGCGAGTTGCCTATTTGCCACAACATCTGCCGAATGCCACGAATCTCACCGCCAAAGAGTTAATTGCAATGGGGCGGTATGCGTGGAAAGGGCTATTGGGGCGACATTCTGCACAGGATAGCCAAGCGATTGAGCAGGCATTGGCTTTGACGCATACCGAAAAATTTGCCGAGCAGCAGGTCGATTTGCTTTCTGGCGGGGAGCGTTCTCGCATTTGGCTAGCGATGTTATTAGCACAGCAGAGCCAGTTTTTACTGCTTGATGAACCTTTGGCTGCACTCGATATTGCTCACCAAGTTGAAGTTATGGAATTGGTACACAAACTGAGTCGTGATTTGAATTTAGGCGTCATCATCGTGATTCATGACATTAATTTAGCGTCTCGTTATTGCGATCATCTTGTGGCGTTGCATAGCGGCAAACTACTGGCGGAAGGCGATGCCCATCAAATTGTGAATACAGCCTCATTACAAGCGATTTATGGCATTGAACTCAATGTTATCAATCATCCTACCACCCAACGTCCAGTGAGTTTTTATTAATGAAATTGACGATTCGGAGAAGACACCATTTGGCTTCTGCTTACGGAGAGCATTTGTCCGTTGGGCGGATGAGAGGCTTGCTACAAGCGGTCATTTTCTCACTCTTTTTTGCACATTCAGTGGCTGCAGGTGAGCCAGAAAAAGGCTTTGCGACATTAGATTGGACAGTGGCGGAAACCCTGCTCGCATTAGGTGAAGAACCCAAGGCGATCGGTGACGTAGCAAGTTATCAAGTATGGGTGAGTGAGCCAAAGTTGCCTACATGGATTATTGATCTCGGCGTACGTGGGCAACCAAATCCAGAGCAGATTTACCGTTTATCAACAAGACTTGATGCTCAACCATTGCATTTCATCAATTCGTCTTTCTACGCTCAAGCTACCCCAATGTTGAAAAAATTCGCCAAGGTAGATTTGGTCGATTTTTATCGGGAAGGCGATGCATGGCAGAACATGTTGACCGCAACCCGCCAAGTCGCCGAGCTGATTGGCAAACCACAAGCCGCCACAGCATTGGAACAACATTATTTGCAAAAAATAGCTGAAATCCGACCGCTTGTAGCGCCGTTTACTGATCGTCCGATTGCGTTAGTACAGTTTATAGACAGTCGTCATTTACGGATTTATGCCAAAAACAGCCCCTTCGGTGCGGTACTCAACCAACTTGGTTTTGACAATGCATGGCAAGGTTCACACAACAACTGGGGCTTTGAAACCATTAGTGTGACGCAGCTGGCGGATTTACCACAGAACTTGCGTTTTGTAGTGGTGAAGCCGTACCCCACAAATATCGAAAAATCATTGAAATACAATACATTATGGCAACGTTTGGCAATGGCGAAAGATCCGCTGATTTTGCCCGCAATTTGGACTTTTGGAGCGATTCCGTCTGCTGAGCGTTTTGCGACCGCCTTGGCAGAGGCTTTACAAACAGGAGGCGAGCCATGGTAAATCGAGCAAACTACTTTTTTGGCGGTTTGCTTGCCACTTTTGGCATACTCACTGCTTTTTTATTGCAGTTGCAATTGCCTGCACAGGCACGCTTATGGGAATTGTTTTACCACAGTGATTCGCTTGAGATTTTACTGCTACAAAGTTACAGCCTGCCTCGTATCGCAATGGCGTTATTGGCGGGGGGATTGCTTGGTTTTGCAAGTGTATTATTGCAACAGGTGATGGGCAATCCATTAGCGTCCGATAATACGTTGGGAATTAGTGCTGGGTCACAATTTGCCTTGTTTTTGACCGCTATTTTTATGCCAAATTGGCTGGAATTTGGTTCTAGTGCGGTTGCAGTGTTGGGGGCGGCGTTGAGTTTGGTGCTTGTGCTGACCTTAGCAAGGCGAAAAACGATGTCACCGCTGTTGCTGATTTTGGCAGGCTTGGTCGTTAATCTCTATTTTGGATCTTTTTCGGCATTGATGATGCTGTTTTTCCCAGAGGAATCAAGAGGACTGGCACTTTGGGGAGCGGGTTCTTTGGTGCAAGAAAGTTGGCGAGATAGCCAAATTCTGTTGTTCCACGCACTACCTTGCTTAGTGCTGGTTGTAATACTCATCCGACCACTGGCAATGTTATCACTCAATGATAGCAACGCTCAAAGCCTTGGGGTATCGGTCGGCAAATTGCGGTTACTTGGTGTGCTAGTGAGTGCCTATTTGATTGCCGCGGTGGTGAGTGCTGTTGGTATGTTGGGATTCGTTGGCTTGGCATCAGCGACCTTAGTAAGACAGCTTGGCATTCGCACACTCAAAGGACAGTTGCTCGGGGCGTTTGTAGGTGGGGCACTGCTGTTAGCTGTTACCGATTTAGTTCTGCAATGCCTCAGCCATTTTTATGCCATCAATTTACCAACAGGAGCAGTGACTGCCTTGCTCGGCACGCCATTATTGCTTTGGTTGATGTTTAATACCATGCCAACGGGGCGAATTACTGAAACGGCGATGCCGCCATCTCGCCGCTTTCAACGTCGTTATCTTGTGTTGATTTTAGCCGGTTTGTTGCTAGTGCTATGGTTAGCATTGGCAGTCGGGCGAGACATGGGTAATAGAGAGACAAGCGGTTGGATTTTGCTGGAATTTAGCAAACTAAACGCTCCAATTTTTGAATTGCGGTTGCCACGCATTTTAATGGCTGCTGCGGTTGGCATTCTGCTTGCAGTGGCCGGCGTGCTGTTGCAACGGCTGACGTTAAACCCAATGGCAAGCCCCGAATTGCTAGGGGTGTCATCGGGAACCAGTATGGGCATTTTAGCTGTCCTATTTTTCTCAAGTAGTGAGCAGAGTAGTCTGTTTTGGTTAGTGGGGATTACAGGTGCAGTGATCGCGTTACTGATTCTGACAGTGATCAACCAACGCAACGGAATGTTACCTGAAAAGGTGTTGCTGACGGGGATTAGCCTTTCCGCCTTATTCGATACGCTACAACGCTTGGCGATTGCGAGTGGCGATCCAAGAGCTTATCAGTTGATTAACTGGACATCAGGCTCAACCCAAGGGGCGGAATTGAGCTTTGCTGTGCCGTTTTTGGTTGTCAGTTTAGGGTTGTTAGCGGCCAGTTTGATCTTTAGCCGTTGGCTTGAACTGCTCACTTTACAAGCCCCGATGGCTCAAGCTCTTGGGCTGAATTTGACCCGTACCCGTTATTTATTGATTTTATTTAGTGCATTGCTGACCGCAATGGCAACGCTGGTGATAGGGCCTTTGAGTTTTATCGGGTTACTCGTGCCACATATCACTCGTTTTTTAGGCGTACACAGAGCCTATTCGCAGATTTTGATGTCTGCCTTGCTGGGCAGTGGAATTATGGTGTTTGCTGACTGGCTTGGCAGACAAATGCTCTTCCCTTATGAAGTGCCTGCAGGTTTGGTCGCAACACTTATCGGCGGCAGTTATTTTTTAGTAATGGTCAGACGGGTGTAACAAGCGATCAGATTTTCACAATTTTTTACTTTTATTTCTCAATCTTTTAAGGATATTTTTATGAAAAAAACATTTGCGTATTCCGCACTTTCGCAAGTTGTACTCCTTGCCATTGCAGGTTCTGCAATGGCAAATGAAACAGCGACTAATCAAACCGTTGAACTTGAAGCCGTTACCGTAACTGGTGGTTCAATGTACCGTATGGGGGAAGTGCCTGTGTATCAAGCGAAATCGGCAGTCGCAATCAATCGTGATGAATTGGATAAACAAAACATCACCAAAGCGGATGAAATTGGTCGCTACCAAGCAGGCTTTACTAACCAAGTATTTGGTGAAGATACCAACACCAACTGGTTTCGTGTGCGTGCTGCTGAAGTGACTCAAGCTGTTGATGGCTTGCCAACCTTTAGCTATGGTTTCTTTACCCCTTATGTGAATACCTTCGCTTTGGAAGCGGTAGAAATCACTAAAGGTGCGGATGCAATGACGTTCGGTGCGGCACAATCGGGCGGTTTGATTAACTATGTAAGCAAACGTCCGCACAAAGACCAAGTTGGCAAAGGCGAGTTTAAACTCAATGTGGGGAACAATACGCAATACGGCTTTGCTGCCGATTACACTGGTGCAGTGAATGCAGATCAAAGCGTGCGTTATCGTGTTGTGACCGCTTACGGCGGTAAAGATGGTCAATGGGACGGCACCAAAAACGAGAGTTTATACCTTGCCCCATCTTTAGCGATTGACATTAGCGACCGTACAAATTTAACCCTTTTAACCAGCTATCAGTTAGATCGTGGTGTACCAAGCTCGAATTTCTTGCCTGCTTATGGCACGTTAGTGCCTACGCCTAATGGTTACATTGATCCAAAAACAAATTTAGGTGATCCCGTAAATGATAAAGAGCGTAACCGTCAATATAGCGTTGGCTATGAGTTTAACCATCAGTTCACGGATACATTAAAATGGCGTTCTAGCTATCGTTACAGCCATATTCAGAACTATCATCGTGGTACTTATGCTTTTTCAGGGGTAGATCACGCAACTTATAATGTAGCTCGTGGCTTGGTATTCAATCAGGGTAAAACCTTCTTACATTCGGTTGATAACCATATTAGCTGGGATTTCAAAACAGATTGGTTAAAAAATACCTTAGTGGTAGGAACAGACTATCGCCATAATAAAGTCGATACGATGTATGATCCCAAGGGCTACGCTTGGGATAGCATTGCTCAAAAAATGATATATAGAACTTCTACAACGAATATTTTTAATCCAAGTGTTGGCTATGGACAAGTTCAAGATTTATCTGGGGCAACTCATCAAACAATCAAAAACCGTCAATTAGGCGTTTATTTACAAAATCAAAGTCGCTTTATTGATGCACTTGTATTGAATGTCGGTGTGCGTCACGACCGAGCAAAACAAGATGAATATACCAGTTCACAGAGCGTGAAAAACAATCACACTTCCTATTCTGGTTCATTGATGTATGAAACATCGCAAGGGCTAAACCCGTATATTTCTTACAGTGAGTCGTTTAATGTGCCAGCTGGTTTAAGTGGCGATCAAACGCTTTATCGTCCGAATATTACTCGTCAATACGAAGTGGGGGTAAAATATTTACCAAATTGGCTTGATGGTGTGATTACAGTAGCGGGCTTTAGAGCGAAAGATGAAGGTGCCTTAAAAGTGAATAAGAATGGCGGTTCTACACAAGATCCGCTTGTACGCCGCAAGGGTATTGAAGTTCAAATTGATGCCAATATTACTGAAAATTGGAATACAACACTGGCTTACACTTATTTGAAATCAGAAACAGAAACTTCAGCAGGGAAAGTACGCCGTCAATATATCCCAACATCAGCCGTTGCAGCTAAAACCGCATATCGCTTTAATGGCAATGTGCTAAATGGCTTAACGTTAGGGGCGGGCATTCGCTATTTAGGGCATAGTGTTGCAACAAAAGACGACACCTATAATCCTTATTCGCACGCCCGTGTTCCATCCGCAACGGTTGTGGATTTAATGGCAAGATATGAAGTAAATCCAAACTGGGTGTTACAACTAAATGCCGAAAATATTGGCAACCGTCGATTTATCGCAGCTTGTGATTACTATTGCTACTACGGTTCAGGTCGAAACATCAATGCGAATGTAAGCTATAAATTCTAGATAAATGATAGCAAGCGGTCAGATCCTCATAATTTTTTGCAATTTGCAAAATATTTCGTGGAACTGACCGCTTTCAAACAAAAAAGCACAAGGGGTTGATCAGACTCCCTTGTGCTTTTCACGTTTTAAAAGAATTAGTGCTGTTCTTTTGCTTCTTTGGATTTCGGTAACACTAAGTTCAACACAATCGCCACAATCGCACAGAGGCTAATGCCTTGTAGTGAGAACGAGCCAATGCTGACTAACATATGTCCAATACCAAAAGTCATGACGACGGACACGATACACAAGTTGCGGGCTTCGCTCATATCAACACGAGCACGAATTAAGGTACTCATACCCACTGCAGCAATCGAACCGAACACTAACATCATAATGCCGCCCATCACCACCGTTGGAATACTTTGCAAAAATGCGCCGACTTTCCCACAGAACGAAATGGCAATTGCCCAAATTGCTGCGTAAGTCATCACTCGTGGATTGAAGTTTTTGGTAAGCATTACGGCTCCCGTAACTTCTGCATAGGTGGTATTCGGTGGACCGCCCAGGAATGCCGCTGCCGAAGTTGCCACACCATCGCCTAATAAAGTGCGGTGTAAACCCGGTTTATTTAAGAAGTTTTTCCCTGTTACTGAACTGATTGCCATAATTCCACCAACGTGTTCAACGGCTGGAGCAAGTGCAATTGGCAGCAAGTATAAAATCGCTTCCAGTTTGAATTCTGGAGCGGTGATATTTGGCAGGCTGAACCACGGTGCATCCGCAATCGGTTGGAAATTCACAATGCCCATAAAAATCGACAAAATGTACCCCACCGCAATCGCAAACATAATCGGCACTAGTTTCATCAAGCCTTTGGTGAATACCGCGACGATCAACGTGGTAATAAGTGTCACCATCGACACAATAATCGCTTGGTCATATTGGAACAATACCGCTGAGCCGTCGCCTGTTTTACCTAACGCCATATTCACGCCCACAGGGGCAAGCCCTAAACCGATAATCACGATCACCGGGCCAACCACAACTGGTGGGAACAGTTTATCCAAAATCGCAACGCCTTTGGTTTTCACTAACGCCGATAAAGCGAAATAGACCAAACCAGTGAAGACCAAACCGCCCATCGTGACGGGAATTCCCCAAGTTTGTACGCCGTATTGAATAGGAGCGATAAACGCAAAAGAAGAGGCCAAGAAGATCGGTACTTGCCCTTTGGTACAAAGTTGGAAAAGTAGCGTGCCGATACCTGCGGTCAGTAAGGCTGTGTTAGGATCAAGCCCAGTAATAAGTGGCATTAAGACCAAAGCCCCAAATGCAACGAATAGCATTTGTAAGCCAACGAACACCTGTTTTGGTGTGCTGATATTTTCTGTTGTCATTAGTTTCAACTCTCAGTTTGAATTAACTTTATAAAAGAAAGGAATTATCTCATAGGATAATCGGGCGGCGATTATAGCGGAAAACCGTCGCTTTGGCTCTAACAAGCGGTCAGTTTAGACAAATTTTTTACCAAAACTTGAGCAATCACGATTTACCGCCTAAAATGCCGATTTTTGTTTAAGCCCAAAACCTATGCAAACCAGCCCTTTACTTGAAAATTTAATCGAAGCCCTGCGAGCGTTGCCAGGCGTTGGTCCGAAATCGGCACAACGCATGGCGTATCACCTTTTACAACGCAACCGCAAAGGTGGGGTGGCGTTATCCAAAGCGTTAAACGAAGCGATGACCCATATCGGGCACTGTAAATCCTGCCGTACCTTCACTGAAGAAGACGAATGTGCCATTTGCCAAAACTACCGCAGACAAATGAGCGGGCAGCTTTGTGTGGTCGAAATGCCCGCCGACATTCAAGCGATTGAACAAACCGGGCAATTTTCAGGGCGATATTTTGTATTGATGGGACACCTTTCACCGCTTGATGGCATTGGTCCACGGGAAATCGGCTTAGATTTATTGCAACAACGCTTGGAAAATGAGTCGTTCCATGAGGTGATTTTAGCAACCAACCCCACCATTGAAGGCGACGCCACCGCCAACTACATCGCCGAGATGTGTATGGTGCATAACATCAAAGTCACCCGCATCGCCCATGGCATTCCAGTTGGCAGTGAATTAGAAATGGTCGATGGCACCAGTCTTTCCCATTCCTTTGCAGGACGGCGGGACATTCAACTCTAATACAAGCGGTCACTTTCTCAGGAAAATTTGCAAAAATTTTCGGAAATCTGACCGCTTGTTTCCTAGCCGTTCGGCAGAAAAATCGGTATAATCGCCCGTCTTTTTTGTGATCTAAATCACAATTCAGCTTTCGTAGGGTGGGCGTTTGTCCACCTTTTATCTCTCTCAGCGGAGATTTCCGCCTTACAATTAAGAAATATCAATGCAACAAATCGATACAAATAAACTGCGTAATATCGCAATCATTGCTCACGTTGACCACGGTAAAACCACCTTAGTTGATAAATTACTCAAACTTTCAGGCACCTTAGACACGAGCCGTGGCGATACGGATGAACGTGTGATGGACTCCAATGATCTTGAAAAAGAGCGTGGCATCACGATTTTGGCAAAAAATACCGCAATTAACTGGAACGGCTACCGCATCAATATTGTGGACACCCCAGGACACGCCGACTTTGGTGGCGAAGTAGAGCGTGTGCTTTCGATGGTGGATTCCGTATTGTTAGTGGTGGATGCCTTCGATGGTCCAATGCCGCAAACCCGTTTTGTGACCCAAAAAGCCTTCGCTCACGGTTTAAAGCCCATCGTCGTGATCAACAAAGTCGATCGCCCAGGGGCTCGTCCTGATTGGGTAGTGGATCAAGTGTTTGATTTATTCGTTAATTTAGGTGCAAGCGATGAGCAATTAGACTTCCCAATTATCTATGCATCAGCATTAAACGGCGTAGCGGGCTTAGAGCACGAAGAATTAGCACCAAATATGGATCCATTATTTGAAGCGATCGTAGAACACGTTTCACCGCCAGATGTGCAGTTAGAAGATCCATTCCAAATGCAAATTTCTCAACTGGATTACAGTAAATACTTAGGTGTTATCGGTATCGGTCGTATCAAACGTGGTACAGTCAAACCAAACCAACCTGTTACGGTGATTGATGCTCAAGGCAAAACTCGTAATGGGCGTGTGGGTCAAGTGCTTGGTCACTTAGGTTTACAACGTTATGAAGCAACGGAAGCCTACGCAGGCGATATTATTGCAATCACGGGTTTAGGCGAACTCAACATTTCTGATACCCTTTGCGATATCAACAATGTGGAGGCGTTACCAGCACTTTCAGTTGATGAGCCAACCGTAACGATGTTCTTCTGCGTAAATACTTCGCCATTCTGTGGTCAAGAAGGTAAATTCGTCACCTCACGCCAAATTTTAGAACGTTTAAAGAAAGAGTTGGTACATAACGTAGCGTTGCGTGTGGAAGAAACTGACGATTCAGATGTGTTCAGCGTATCGGGTCGCGGTGAGTTACACTTGTCGGTGCTGATTGAAAATATGCGTCGTGAGGGCTATGAATTAGCGGTTTCTCGCCCGAAAGTCATTTTCAAAGAAATTGATGGTCGCAAACAAGAGCCGTTCGAGCAAGTGACTATCGACATCGAAGAACAGCATCAAGGTGCGGTGATGGAAGCCCTTGGTATTCGTAAAGGTGAAGTGCGTGATATGATGCCAGACGGCAAAGGCCGTACCCGTTTAGAATACATCATCCCAAGCCGTGGTTTAATCGGTTTCCGTAATGAATTTATGACAATGACATCCGGTACGGGCTTACTTTACTCCAGTTTCAGCCATTATGATGATGTAAAACCAGGTGAAATTGGTCAGCGTATCAACGGTGTACTGATTTCAAACGGCACCGGTAAAGCTCTCGCTTATTCACTCTATGCCTTGCAAGACCGTGGTAAGTTGATGATCGATCACGGTGTGGAGATTTACGAAGGGCAGGTCATCGGTATTCACAGCCGCTCAAACGACTTAACCGTAAACCCATTAGAGGGTAAAAAGCTTACTAATATGCGTGCATCAGGTAAAGACGATGCCTTAACTTTGACTACACCAGTAAAATTCAGCCTTGAACAAGCGTTAGAATTTATTGATGACGATGAGTTAGTGGAGGTTACCCCGACTTCTGTGCGTATCCGCAAAAAACTGCTCACCGAAGTGGAACGTAAGCGTGCAAGCCGTACCACTACAAGCACGAGCACACATTAATGGTTAAAGGCGGATTTCGATCCGCACTTTGCTTGTACAAGCGGTAAGATCCGAGCAATTTTTTGCAATTTGCAAAATTCTGTTACAATCTTACCGCTTGTTTCATTACCTATATAAGGAAAAACTATGTACGTAGAAATTTTCGGTCGCTTGACCTGCCCATACTGTACCCGTGCCAAAGCATTAGCGGAAAAAATGAAAGCAGAATTACCTGATTTTGATTTCAAATTCGTAGATATGATCGCTGAAGGCATTTCAAAAGAAGATCTAGAACCTCGCGTAGGCAAACCGGTTGCCACTGTGCCACAAATTTTCTTAGATAACGTGCATGTTGGCGGTTTTTCTGATTTCCAGCCATTAGTCAAAGAAAAATTTGGCATTGAACTTTAGAAAGTTTATTTCATTACATGGACAAAAGAAAAGATATCATATATAGCAATGATATCTTTTACTTATTTAAGGAAGGTGTTCTCTAAAGCGTATAAAGCTATAGCGTCAGCAATATTTTGTATGTTTAAAGGCTTTTGTCAGTATTTTTGCCTAAAAAACAATCAATAACTTACTAAATAGCTCAATTTTTATCGTTAAAAATTAAAATTTATGTAAGGAATGAACTTTTAAACAGTCTTATTAAAGCTCTTTTTAACAAAAGCGATACAATAAAATCTCTTGTTTTTCTTTGTGTTATGGGATTTGATTGTTTGTGATTACAAAATTAAAACAATTTTTCCTTTGTAAAAAAATTATAGGTTTAGTTTTGATAATTGTGCTTTTAATCATTAAGAGTAAAATGAACACACCACGATTGATGTGGGATTAAAAAAATTAATGTTTATTTATTAAAATGTCCTAACGAGGACTTCACTTGGAGAACGAAAATGTTTAACTTAACTACTAAAGCATATATCGCAGTAACAGAATCAATCCGTCGTTTTAAAGAAAATGAGAAAGGGGTAACTGCAATTGAATACGGTTTAATCGCTGTAGTAATGGCGGCACTTGTTGTTGCAGTATTCTATGGTAATGATAGTTTCATTGGTAAAATTGTAGAGAAATTCAAAGCATTAACAAGTTCTGTGGAGACAGCAGTTCCTCAACTTAAATAGTTGATTTGCATAAGGTAGCTAGCCTATAACGTTATAGGCTAGCTACAATCATACAAATATGATCGTCTTATTAAAAACAACAATAATATTATTACTTATAAGATTATCTTGGACAGATATAAACTCAAGAGTTATAAGTAATAATATTATATTAGTATTGCTTTTTTTAGTAATTCCTTTTGGTTATTTATTAAATGGTGAGTTGTATATTACACCTGCACTAATTTCACTTTCTATTGGCTTTCTTCTGTTTCTTTTCAATGTGATCGGTGCAGGTGATATAAAGTTAATTACCGTGCTGATGCTAACAATTCCCTCTGAGCAAATTTTATCTTTTTTTGTTTTTACTTCTTTTTTCGGGCTATTATTGATCATCATTGGATGGTTATTTTTCAAAACATCAATCAAGCGTAATGGATTACCTTATGGCGTTGCGATTAGTCTCGGTTACCTAACCAATCTCGCTCTCTTTAATCTATAATTTATTACGCTTTAAAAATAATATGACTATGTTAATTTTAAATAAGGGCTAAATATGAACTATAGAGCACTCTTCTTTCTCTCTATTATTATCCTGATTATTGGGGTTGGCGGGTTATTTCTTCTTCCCTCTGATGAAGCAACACAACCAACCACCACTCAAACGGAGACTCAAGCCGCTCCAGAATCTAAAGAAAAAGTGCCAGAAGTCGTTATTATGACCGCAGTGGCAAATCGGGAACTATCTAAAGGCATTCTTCTGCAAGCAGACGATTACACTCTCTCTGAATTAAAAGTGGAACAAACTAGCCCATTAGTCAAATCCGACTTAACTCAATTCATAGCGGGAGCGAATGCCACTTCTTTACAAGGTTTCTTAACGAATGAGAATATCACAGCAGGTTCTTTACTGTCAGAAAATAATTTGATCTCACCTGAAGATAGTCGTTTTATCATCTCAAGTTTAGACTCTACCCAAGAAGTAGCCTATCGAATTTACATCAAAGATACCGAAGAGTATATTTTAGATACCCTTCGCCAAGGTGACTCTGTATCTGTTTTTAATCAGCAACAAGATTTAGATAACAAGAAAACAGATAAAAAGAACTTAATTAAATTGATGGACAACTTAACCGTATTACAAGTTAAAAAGAATAAAGTTGATGAGAAAAAAACAGATAACTCAAGTATTACTACTTCTGAGCGAAGTGAAGGTTACATTGGTTATGTCAGTGTTAAAATTAACGCAAAGGATGTAAAAAAATTCTATACGTTAGAAACTAAATCTAAACTTATTGTATTACCAAGTCATCAATCTGAACCAACAAATCACCGTGGAACTCTTGTAAGAGAATTAAGAGGAAGTGCAAATGCTAAATAATAAATTTAAGAAATTCGCTTATGCAAGTTTATTTGGAACATTATTACTTTCAAATGTATTTGCCGCTACCTTTAACCTAGAACAGGGGCAGAGTGAAATTATTAGAACAAAACAAAAAATTGATACGGTTTTTGTTTCTTCTCCAAGCGTGGCTGATTATGAGATTTTAGATGACCGTAGCTTTATGATTTATGCTAAAGAAGAGGGTAAGTCAGAAGTTATCGCTTTTAGCGAGGATGGAACACCAATTTCTAGCGACATTATTAATGTGAATACAGTTATTAGTAATATCTCTAACTCCGATAGTCCAGCTCAAATTACATTGCCTAACAGTAACTTATTAGTTAAAAAAGTGGGTAAAGCTTATGTAATTGATGGTAAAGCAAAATCAGCTGAGGAGTTAGAGGAGGCTACTAATATTGTCGGTGCTGCTTCTGGAGCGAAGAAAAAAACGATTGAAACAAAAATTACTCGGGATGGTAAAGAGGAACTTATTCCATTCTTAGATAAACATCAATATGATGAAGTGGTTACTACTGCTACCGTTGATGAAGCTACTCAAGTTAATGTTAAGTTAACCGTTGTGGAGGTTAATAAAAAATTATCTGATGCTCTTGGGGTAAATTGGAGCAATTTACAAGGTAACTTATTTAAAAATCTTGGAAATGTTTCTATTTCTGGGGCCTTTACTGGTGCGGGTGCAAATATTGCATTAATTAATGCAAATAATTTAAACCTTTTTATTAATGCATTAGACAATCAGGAGAATGGTAAGATTTTGTCAGAACCAAACATTTCAATGTTATCTGGGGAGACTGCTGATATTTTAGTCGGTGGAGAAGTGCCATTTACTCAACGCAATAAAGATGGTGAGTTGAATGTTATTTATAAGGAATTTGGTATTCAATTAGCTGTGGGTGCTAAAATCCAGAAAAATAATCGTATCCGTTTAATTCTTTCTCAATCAGTGAGCACAATTGCGGGAAATTATAAAATTGATGATTCGAGCCTTCCTTATTTTAATACGCGCCGTTCTAAATCAACCTTTGAAGTTGCAGATGGTGAAAGCTTTGTATTAGGTGGTTTATTAACTAAAAATGATATTGAAAACATTTCTAAAGTTCCTGTTCTAGGTGATATTCCAATTCTAGGATCATTGTTCCGTAATGCATCATCATCTAGAGAGAGTAAAGAGCTTGTCATTGTTGCAACAGTTAATTTGGTTAAACCAGTTAATAGTGAAGATATTGTGTATCCTAACTTTGAAAGAACAGGGACAATGGAACGTTTCTTTAACACAACGTCATTTAAAGAGGTTTACCATAAAACATTGACAACTAATTTCTTGAAAAATGGAGGGTTCATTCAATGAGAAGCATAATAGTATTATTATTTGGACTGGTTTCCGCATCAGGTTTTGCAATTAGTGGAAATGAGCTAGTCGAGAATGTTAACCCAGAATATCCAACAAAGAGCATTTCTCATTTAAATAGCCAAGTACAAATAAAGAGATATGTTATTGCAGATAATGCAGATGAAACTATTGCCTCAGTATCTCAAAAAGTGGCACGAGATGTTGGATCTAGTTATAGTAAGAAAGTGCATATTATTTGGGCAAATAAATCTACCGAGAAATTAGCCAAAAGCGTAAAAGAAAAGTTAGTTAATCTAAATGTAGAAGCTAAGCAGATAAGCTTAGAACGCAGTAAAGTGAAAAAAGATGTTTATCCGTTGTATATTGAAATTCAATATGTAGCACCTAAACGAGCTAAATGTAAAGTAGAGACTGCAGAAGATATGATGACTTTTGACCCATATATCCCTTGTGCATCTAAAAGTAACTCCCAAGTTCAATTAAAAACTAAATAATAAATAATATAAAAGGTTAATTTATGCTATTACTTGATAAAGATAACGTTGCAATTGATAGCGTACGTAAAATAGTTATTCTATCCGAACATGATGGGCTTAGAATGCAAGTAGCTCAGATGTTACGTACACGTGGTTTGGAAAATGTCGAGATTGTTAATGGTGATATTTTTAGTATTACCAATGCGGATTTTTCTGAAGAAGAAACTTTGGGCGTGATTGTTGATATTGGTAATGTAAGTGACTCCCATACAATTACTGAAAGTATCCATAGCATTATTCCACAGAATGTGTGGTGTTGTGTATTAGGTCAAAGTGACTCTATTTCACTTTCACAAAAGCTACTAGATGAAGGTGTTCTCTACTTTAATGCGGATACACAGCTTGGTCAGATGATCGAGAAAGTTTTATCTGGGGTGAATATTCCACTAGTTCGTCATACGATTAAAATTAGTATATTAGGGTGTAAAGGTGGAATTGGTTCAAGTCTTATTAGTGCTCACGTTGCTGATGTAATTGCTAAAACGAAAAAGATTCCAGTCTTACTTGCTCAAGGCTCAAATGGATCACAAGATTTAGATTTAATGTTTGATAAAAAATTACAAAATGATGTAGTTGAATTTGATGAGCATTTAAGCTTATATAAAGGTGCTCCAAGCAAATTATCCAGTTCTGTAACTAATAAATACAATTTTATTATTTATGATCAACCTATCTTCAATGTTAATAAAGAAGATTTTCATCATTATATTGAAGAAAGTAATAACTTCGTTTTAATCGTTGAGCGTCGGATTGGTTCTTTACGTGTAGCTAAACAGTTTTTAGATGAGTGTGAGCGAATTAGAAGCACTACAGGCAAACCAATTCGTACGTTTATTTGTCTTTCAGATAGTAAATTAGAAACATCAAAACTAATGGTTAAGGCTGATATTGAGACTTTAATTAAAAGCCAAGTGGATGCAGTTATTCCGTTTCTTAAAAAAACAGACAGCAATAAAGTCCTTTCAATTAATTTAGGAAAACAGGGTAAAAATGAAATAGTCACTTTATCAATGAAAGTGATAGGTATGCTTTCTCGCTCAACAGCACAGAAGAATAAAAAAGGATTTCTTGGCTTTCTTCTTGGTAAATAATCATATTAGTTGAATAGAACATTATGCTAACTAAAGAACAACAAGCTTTTTTTAGAACCGAAGTTTTAAGTAATCTTAACGTCGAGAAACTTGATGAAATTCAGGATGAAAGAGGGAGATTAGTCGAAGAACTCATTCAAAATGTTAATAGCGTTGCAAATAAAAGTAATACTTATATTACTTCTGCGGATGCTTTAGTTATTGCAGAAATCATTGCGGATGAGATTGGCGGTTATGGTCCATTACGTGAACTAATGGAAGATGATACCGTCAATGATATACTTGTTAATGGTCCTGATGACATCTGGGTTGAGCGTGCTGGTATTCTAGAAAAAACCAAGAAAAGTTTTATTAATAATGAACAATTAACAGATATTGCTAAACGGATGGTGGCTAAAGTCGGCAGACGTATTGATGATAGTATGCCATTAGTCGATTCTCGTTTACCTGATGGAAGTCGTTTAAATGTTGTTATAGCTCCTATCGCTTTAGATGGAACGTCTATTTCTATTCGTAAATTTAGTAAATCTAAGAAGTCATTACAAGAATTGGTCAATTTTGGTTCTATGACTTTAGAAATGGCAAACTTTTTAATTATTGCAGCACGTTCCAGAGTAAATATTATTGTTTCTGGGGGTACAGGTTCTGGTAAGACGACATTGCTTAATGCGTTATCTAGCTATATTTCTCCTATGGAACGTGTGCTTACATTGGAAGATACTGCAGAGTTAAGATTAGAACAGCCCCACGTTGTGCGTTTAGAAACCCGTTTAGCTGGCGTAGAAAAAACGGGTGAGATTACGATGCAGGATCTTGTAATTAATGCTCTTCGTATGCGTCCAGAGCGTATTATCGTTGGTGAGTGTCGTGGTGCTGAAGCGTTTCAAATGTTACAAGCAATGAATACTGGACATGATGGCTCTATGTCGACACTGCACGCCAATAGCCCTCGTGATGCTACCGCACGTTTAGAGTCGATGGTAATGATGTCTAATGCCAGCTTACCTCTTGAGGCTATACGTCGAAATATTTCATCCGCAGTAAATATTATCATTCAAGCCTCTCGTTTGAATGATGGATCACGTAAAGTGGTTAATATTACTGAAGTGATGGGAATGGAGAATGGTCAAATTGTTTTACAGGATATTTTCTCCTATCAGCCAAGCAAATATAGAGATGAAAAAGGTAAAATTATCGGTGAATTTATAAACCATGGTTTATTGACACGCTCTGTTGTTTATCAAAATGCTCAAGTATTTAATTTAAGCTCAGAGTTACAAAGTATTTTTGGAGAAAAATAATATGATTTTACTTTATTATATTATTTTGGCATTCGGAGTTGGACTACTCATATATACAATCTTAACTTGGAATAGAACAAGAAGAAAAATTCATACTAGAGAAGGTGAACATACTGAGAGAAGCCAAGTTATACTTAATGAACTCAAGAATAAATATATTTTATGGATGTTTTATTTCACATCGGGAGAGAAAAAAAGTCTTTTCAAAAATATAATTCTAACCTTTATTGTCTTTTTAGTATTATATTACGCAAATCTTTTTTACATTAAGTTTGATAATAAACTATTTATTATCGCTTTCTTCTTTATTTTTATCTTTCTAATTTGGAAATTTGGGCAGTATAAGAATAGGAAAATGTTTGACGAAAAATTTCCTGAAATTATTCAGGTGATTAACTCAGCAACATCTTCTGGTGCTGGCTTGCTTCAAGCGTTAGAACGTTGTGGGAAAGATATTACAGGGCAATTGGGGGAAGAGTTTAAGAATATTTATCGTCGTCTCTCAATTGGTGAGGAGCCTATGGCTGTCTTTCTAGATAGTTATAGTCGTTATCCATATAAAGAATTCTATTTTTTTATTACTATTATTAGAACAAACCTTACTAAAGGTGGACAAATGAGAGAGGTCATCTCTAGACTAGGCCGTGTAATTGCAGATAGTAAGAAAATGGAGCAGAAGAAAAAAGCAATGACATCAGAAGCAAGGATATCGGCAGCTATTGTGGCTTGTATTCCTTTAGGTTTTTTCTTTTTCATGAAGTTTACGATGCCAGAGAACTTTGATTTTCTAATTAATAATCCCAGTGGTAGGATAATTCTTTACTATGTAGTTGGGAGTGAATTGTTAGGGCTGTTTATTATTTGGTGGTTAATGAGGAAATCAACATGATAAAGATAGCATTATTTCTTTTAACGCTTATCTTATCTGGAGCAATCTTTCTATTCATGGCTTTTGCGGCAAAGAAAAAATTTGAAATAAATAAGGAAATTATTTTAAGTATAAGGCCTAAAGAGAAAAACCAAGAAGACTTGCAAAAAGGTAAAACTAAACAACAGATAGAGTTAGAGCTTCTTCTAATTAATAACAACCCTATCTTAAAGATACTAGGTGTTATTGACAAAAATATAAGAGTGAAACTATTGGCTATTGTTGTGGTTTCTTTGATTTATTATTTGTTTAATATAGGAGCTGACCCAACTAATATTATGTTAGGTATTTTTGTTGTTATTCTCCTTGTTATTTTGCTCCCTGGTATTCTAATTAATACTATCCTGAAAGGAAAAATTAAAAACATTATGAATGATTTGGCGGGATTTATTGATTTAGTTGCAGTAAATGTACAGACTGGGGCGACTATTGAAGCGTCACTAAAACAGGTGGCATCCGATTTTAAGAAATTAAATCCTGACTTGACCTATGTATTATTACGTATTATCCGTAAGGCAGAAATTACGGGGTTGCATGCAGCACTGCAGGATTTAGCCATTTCATTACCAACAAAAGAAATTCGAATGTTTTGTACTGTTATGCAGCAAAGTTTAAATTTTGGTTCCTCTATCTATCCACAACTAACTCAACTTTCGGCAGATATTCGAGAAATGCAGCTACTTGTTTTAGAAGAGAAATTAGGAACCTTGTCTGCAAAAATGAGTGTTCCGTTGATTATATTCATTATGTTCCCAATCGTTATATTAATTCTAGCACCTGGTGCAATGAGGGTATTACCAAATGTATTCTAAGTCATTAAAAACCGTTTTAATTTGTAGTTTAGCAATTACGCTCAGTGCTTGTTCTAACTTAACTACTTCTAGTGGGTCACAAAGTATTGAGGTAAAAGAGAAATTTTATGAAAGTACTAAAAATTATAATGCTTTGATTTCTCTTTATCGTGATTCATTGAAAAAGAATGAAGATCCTAACATTCGATATAAATTGGCTGAGAGTTATTATCAAGCGAATGATAGTCGATCTTCATTACTGTATTTAAAACCATTATTGGAAAGAAATGATGTATTTAAAGAAAAAGCATTGCTTTTACAGGTTAAGAATAATGTTCAACTTTCTGATTACAATGAGGCAATGCAAAATGTAAATACCTTGTTGAGTTATGCTCCAAACAATGGTGAGGCATATAACTTAAGAGGCATCGTTTTCGCTCATAAAGGGAAATTACAAGATGCTTTCAATGATATCAATCGTGCTAGAGAGCTATTTATTACCGATATTGTAGCGATTAATAATCTTGCAATGTTAAGTATCATTAATGGTGATTATCATAACGCTTCAGAATTATTATTACCTCAATATCTAAATGGTTCGAAAGATAGTCGTTTGATTCATAACTTGGTTTTTGCTTTAGTGAAACAAGGTGATACTAGTTATGCATTAGATATCATTCGTAAAGAGAAGTTAAATACAAGTCCTGAAGATCTTGTGAATGCATTAAGTAAAACTGAACGTATTCCACAAGCAAATTAATAGTGTGAAATACTATGAAAGTTGAAATTAAAAATTTTATTAAAAATAGCAAAGGAGCTAGTACCGTAGAGTTTGCTTTAACAATTGGCATATTCTTAGCTGTCGTCCTTTCTATTTTTGAGCTTGCTAGAATGTCGATTCTTTCTGCTTATATGGATTTGACTATTTCTCAGGCAGTAAAAGTTACTAAAAATACAAAAGCGAGTAATTATGATTATGAAGACGAGTTTAAGAAAAATCTTGATCTAATTGTAAATAAAATAAAGAATGATAATAAGACCTTTAAGTTTTTGGATATGAGTAAGCAAAATATTATCCGCTTTGAGGTTAAATATGCTGAGTCAATATCTGATTTAGTAAATGGTAATTATCGTGATGTGATTGATCATACTGATCCTAAAAATCCTAAAAAGAAAAAGAATCCAGGTAAAGATGCTGCTCTTGCGAAATATTCTTTCCAGTATGAATATAAGCCGATGTTTTTCTGGATACCTAATTCTATCTCTACCCCTATATTTAATCGTGAAGTGATAATATTGCAAGAATATGAAAGAGACAAAATTAAAATTCGTTAAAAAATTCCTTTCTAATATGAAAGGTGCTGTTGCTGTGGAATTCATGCTATTGCTTATTGTATTAGTGATTATGTTTGCATTTATGTTTGACTTAGTACTAATGCGTTCAACAGTAGGGAAGCTGGAAAGGACTTCTTATTCACTACTTAATGTCGTAAAAGAAAGGACTCAGTTATATGCACATACTAATAATGAATATTTATCAGATGCAGATATTACCGAGTTGCAAACTTTAGCTGCTAATCTACTCTATGGAGAAGGAAATCCAAGTAAGAAAAAAGTTGAGGTTTATCTAGAGTATTTAGAGTTAAATGATCCAACTGACCCAAATGATAGGAACTCTCGAACTATCAAGGAAGATTTTCCTATTGTTAAAGGATCGGCTAATACATGTACACCACTTATACCTGTATCGGCGTTAACAAAATCATCACCAGTATCAGAAACCTTGCGTTCTGTACCTATTTATCAAGTCACTGTCTGTGCAGAAGTAGGAAGTCTTTTCAAGTCTATTTTAGTATCCAAGAAAAATCAGAGTCTTGGTTTGTTAAGAGCCTCTTCTCATGGACCAATACGTTAATTTGCAGTGAGGTAACGTATGAAAAAACAAATTTTTAAACAAAGTAAACTTTCTCAAAATCTTAGTCGTTTTATTAAGAAAGAAGAAGGTGTGTACAGTATCCTAATGGCTGGAATGGGAGCAACTTTACTTGCCATTATAGCCTTTGCTGTTGATGGCTCTGGTGTCATTTTAGATCAGGCTCGTTTATCAGATAGTTTGGAACAAGCCAGCCTTGCTGTTACTTCAGAGAATAACACTTATAGAAAGGATAAATACCAAATTAACGATCCAACTGGAAAGCATGATTCATTTAGTCAAAATTTGCGTAATCAGCGAGATAAAGAACTTGTTGAAAGTTATGTTAAAGCTTATATGCCAAATATAAAGTCTTGGACACCGAATGACATTAGCTGTAAGCAAAATTTACAGGGTGCTAATAATGAGACTATCCAGTGTCGTGTTTCAGGAACTGTAGTAAGAGAAGCACTGCTTCCACTGACATTTTCTAATTCAGCTAATTCAAGTAGCAGTGATTTTTCTATTTCTACAGGTGCAGTTGCTGAGAAATCTAAATCAGCACCACCTTTAGATGTGATGATTGTTGCGGATTTCTCTGGATCAATGAGTTATCGTTTGGATAACCCGAATTTGTTGGGATATGCTAGTAATAGTAAGAGTGCTATTCTTAAATCAGTATTATATGACTTAACAGATAATTATTTATTTAAAGAAGACGACTCTTTAAATAGAATTGGATTTACAGCGTTTTCATTTGGTGCAAAAGTCCCTAATGGTTTAGATGAGTCTAGCATTGATATTAAAACAAAGGCGATCTTGCGTTCGGCAGGTATTCAGCTTGATAAGATGGAAGATAATTGTGTTTTGCCTTACCTGTTTGAGACAGAGAGAGCTTTTATTGAATTAGATAATGGGCAAAAAGTCGAGAAGAATGTTGTTGAATTTCTTACAGATAGTACTCCAACATCTAGAAGATGGGAGACCCTTTCGGGCTTCTCACCCCAAGTTAGTGTTAAGAAAACTATCAAACAAGTTGAATCATTTGATGGTTCAGCGAAGCACTATTCAGTGATTTTTAAGGTTCAGCGTATTCCTAGTGGAAATAGCAGTTATGCTAGATGCGTTGGTTATAATAACCAGAAAGGAAAGAATGTACCTGGAGCTGCATATTGGTTTGATCGAAGCAAGAAAGAATCTTTCAAAGATTTTCTTCGTGAGATTGAGCCAGAGGGGGCAACTCTTGTTACTTCTGGACTCTTAGTTGGTACTAATTTGATGTCTGATAAAAAGCATCATCTTGATCCTAAGAAAGTTGGTAATACTCAGCGTATTATTGTTATATTATCTGATGGTAAGGATCAATCGATGGTAGATAGTTCTTATCACCAAGCTCCTCCTCACAGAAAGCCTTTGGAGAAAAAATTCAGAGACTTAACCGAGGAGTTTATTGAAGGGGGACTGTGTGATGTTGTTAGGGCTCGAATGGATGGATTGCAGTCTACTGACTATAGAACATATGAGTCTAAGCTTGCATTTATTGCTTTTGGCTATGATCCTGATGAAAGAAACGATAAAGCCTGGAGAAAATGTGTTGGAGACAAAAACTATTTTATAGCAAAGACGGAAGAAGATTTGCTAGATTCTTTCAAAAAAGCATTCACAACGGAAGAAGTCGGACATAGTTTAAATCCATAATGCCTAACTAGATGCAGAAGAGCCAACGCTCTTCTGCATTTTTTTATCTCACCTTTTGCAAAATACTCACCAGAACTGACCGCTTGTCGCTTCTTAAGAACATTGACCTCGAATTTTCTCTAGACACTAAGAGTACTTGTATTGTAAAATTTGTAATGTTTTTCATTGGTTTTTACGTAGTAATTTACTTTGAGTGTGTTTGCTATGTCTTCCAAATATATTGCCCATATCCGTAAATCAGATAGTGCGATCCAATCTGTTGAAACCCATCTTTTTGAAACCGCAGAAATTGCCAAAAGATTAGCCGCTAAAATTGGTTTTGACCTATGTGGTGAATCGATCGGGCTGATGCACGATTTTGGTAAATTTTCTCAAGCATTTTTAAATTATATTAATAGTTCTGCTGGCTTAGTTCATCCTGATTTAGATGAGGAATCGGATAACTATTGCTCCGGTAAGATAGATCATTCCACTGCGGGTGCACAGTGGGTTTATAATCGATTAAAACCGTTTGGAGATGCTCAACAAATAGGGCTGTTATGTGGGCAAATACTTGGATTGTGTATCGCTTCACACCATGGTTCGGGCTTAATTGATTGTTTAACTCCTGATGGGGACTCAGCGTTATTTAAACGTTTCACCAAAGAAGATAAATGCACTCATTTAAGAAACTGCTTAAAAAATGCAGATAAAGCAGTATTAGAAAAAGCAGAATCTCTTGTCAATGAAGTTCTAATTAAACAGCTTTTAAAACCAATTTTACCGATGCTTAAGCGTTCGGATATTAGCAGTAAAAGCAAAATGTTTTATCTTGGCTGTTTCACTCGCTTTTTATTTAGCTGTTTAATCGATGCTGATAGAATTAATAGTGCGGATTTTGAACACCAACATCAAAAATCTTTAAGAAAATTAGATGAGAAGCCCAATTGGCAAATCGCGATTGACACCTTAGCGCATCATCTTAGTCAGCTCCCTACTCAATATGCTATAGACGAAACTCGCCAAAAAATTTCTCAAATTTGTCTCTCGCGTTCAACGGACCAGCAAGGTATTTATAGCCTGACCGTTCCAACAGGAGGTGGTAAAACGTTAGCCAGTTTACGTTATGCCCTACATCACGCACAAAAGCACAATCTAGACCGCATTATTTATATTATTCCCTATACATCCATCATTGATCAGAATGCAGAAACGGTTCGTACCATTTTAGGTGAGGAATGGGTATTAGAACATCACTCTAATCTAAATCCTGAAAAACAGACGTGGCAAAATAAATTGTTATCTGAAAATTGGGATAAGCCTATTGTATTTACCACGATGGTGCAGTTTTTAGATGCCTGGTTTGGTAGTGGAACCCGTGGTGCTCGCCATATTCATCCGATGACAAACAGTATTTTGATTTTTGATGAAATCCAAACCCTACCCGTGAAATGTGTGCATTTATTTTGCAATACGTTAAATTGGCTGACGCAGTATGGTGGCAGTAGTGCGATTTTATGTACCGCTACTCAGCCTTTGCTGGGAGAAAATAGTTTAGACTTGTTTCCTTCATTTAAGCGAACACAAGCCCAAATGAGAGGGTTACTCAAGCTTTCCCCAAACTCAGAAATTATAGGTGATCTTCCAAAAGTAAATGAATTATTTACAGATCTTTTTCGCGTAAATATTCAATTTAATCCCAAATCGGGAGGCTGGTCAGTTGAAGATGCAGGGGAGTTTTTACTCGAACAAGCAGAGCAATTTTCTAGCTGTTTATTTATTGTGAACACTAAAAAATGGGCTCAGCAGCTTTACCAATATTGTCAGCAAAAAAATCTACCTAAAGAATCGCTCTTCCATTTAAGTACCAATCAGTGCCCAGCTCACCGAAAAGTCCTATTCGAAACGATTAAGCAACGTTTAAAACAAAAATTGCCCGTCATTTGTATTAGCACTCAATTAATTGAAGCCGGCGTTGATATTTCGATGGCTTGCGTAATCAGGGCGTTAGCGGGTTTAGACAGCATTGCACAGGCGGCGGGGCGCTGTAATCGGCACGGTGAAAATCGCGATAAAGGTACCGTTTGGGTGGTCAATTTAAAAAATGAGCCTTTAGCCATGTTGCCAGACATTCAGCAGGGGCAGATACAAGCGGTTAGATTGTTCGAAGAATTTGCAAATCAAGACATTTTACAACCTGAGGCAATGAAACAATATTTTCAATATTATTTCTATCAGCGTAGTGATGAAATGGTTTATCCAATCCCAAATAGCACCTCTGGAAGTTTACTCGATTGGCTAAGTGATAATCCACTCAATGTGGGCAAACAGCGTCATAATGGAAAAATGCCACTTTTGTGCCAATCGTTTAAAAGTGCTGGCAAAGTATTCCAAGCAATTGATGCACCAACGAAAGCGGTTATTGTGCCTTATGGAGAAGGAAAAGATCTGATTTCAATACTATGTGGTGACTATAACCCACAAATTTTCTACCAAACGTTATCGAAAGCTCAACGTTTTAGTGTAAATGTGTTTCCAAATATTTGGGAAAAGCTTGAAAAAGAGAAAGCCTTGATTCCCATTGCCGATACAGGCATTTATTATGTAGAAGAACGTTATTACAGTGATGAATATGGCTTATGTGTCGATGAAGTCGGCAAAATGAGCTTCTATGAGTGTTAAGGAGATGTATGAAGAATAATCGAATTAGTTTCCGAGTTTGGGGAAAGCAAGCGTTGTTCACCGATCCGATTACTAAGATTGGCGGAGAAAAATTCAGTTATCAAATACCCACCTACGAAGCAATCAAAGGTATTGTCAAAAGCATTTACTGGAAACCCACATTAATTTGGCATATTGACCGAATTCGGGTGATGAAACCGATCCAAACACAAAGTAAATCGGCTAAACCGTTGAACTGGAATGGTGGTAATACCCTTGCGATTTATACTTTTCTGAAAGATGTGGAATATCAAGTAGAAGCCCATTTTGAATGGAATGAAAATTGGGAAGAGCTGGTTGATGATCGCATAGAAGCGAAACATACCGCAATTATGCAAAGAATGTTAGAACGCGGTGGCAGACAAGATATTTTCTTAGGTACCAGAGATTGCCAAGGTTATGTAGAGCCTTGCGAGTTTGGTCGTGGGGAAAGCGTTTATGATGATATACCCAATCTTGATTTCGGGTTAATGTTTCATAGCTTTGGCTACCCTGAGGAAACGGGTAAACATGAATTATCTAGCCGATTCTGGCTGGCGAGTATGCAAAATGGCATTGTTACTTTTCCAAGTGTGCAATCAGAACAGCTCAAAACCCGCATTATTCGCCAAAAGATGAAACCTGAAAAACCATTTAAACGTCATCAGAATCTCAAAGCCGTTGAAAAAGAAGCAGAGGAGATAGGGCTATGAGCTGGATGCAAAAATTGTATCGAACCTATGATGCTATTGTCAGTGAAAATTTGGCAGATGAAAACAATCCATTAACCCCGATTGGCCATACATTACAAACTGCTCATATTGTTATTGTATTGGATGCTCAAGGAAACTTTAAACGGGCGAGACTAATGCCGCCGAAAACGACGATTATGCTTCCATGTACGGAATCATCAGATGGTCGATCTGGCACAAAACCCCCACCACATGCATTAGCAGATAAAATTCAATATGTGGCGAAAGATTATCCTAGATATGGTGGTACTAGTCCTTTGTTTTTTGATAAATATTTAAGCCAGCTACAAGAGTGGTGCGATTCTCCTTTTTCACATCCTAAAGTACAATCGGTTTTAAATTATGTCCGCAAAGGTCATGTGATTGCAGATTTAGTAAACGAAGGTATTTTCCCCACAACAGCAGAAGGTAAAGTATTAGCCAAATGGGAAGAAAAAACCGAAGCTCCCGAAATTTTTTCTGTATTACCTAAAACAAAAGGCGAAATTGAATTTGGTTCGGCGTTAATCTGCTGGAGTGTTGAAGTTGCAAGCGATGTTGAAAGCAATACTTGGCAAGATGAAAGTATCCAACAATCTTGGATCGACTATTTATCCCACAATGAATCACATAAAGGCTTCTGCTTTGTTCAAGGTAGGGAAAGTGCGATTGCCAAAATGCACCCGGCTAAACTTCGCCATACAGGCGATAAAGCGAAATTGATCTCATCAAATGATAGCTCTGGCTATACTTTCAGAGGGAAATTTGAAAATGCCGATGAGGCCGCCGCAGTTTCGGCAGAAGTGTCCGCTAAGGCACATGGTGCATTACGTTGGCTGATTGGGCGTCAAGGTATTCGTAATGGTGATCAAGTGACAGTTGCTTGGGCTCTTAACGGTAAACAGGTCCCACAGCCTTTGGAGGATATTTATGATTATATCCAGGATATCCAGACAAATGTAGATGAACTTGATCTGAGTATTTCTCAGGAGAACACGGAAGTAAGTATTGAGACCAGTGAGACTCAGTCAAACTATGCGAACAATCTTGGCTGGCAAGCTGCTGAAATTATTAAACAGAAAATGCATGGTTTGAAAGTCGAGCTAAAAAATCACGAAACCATTTCTTTGCTGATGTTAGACTCCGCAACACCAGGGAGAATGGCATTAACTTACTATCAGGAATTTCTTCCTGAACATTATTTTGCTCATCTTGATGCGTGGATAGATGATTTCTCATGGTATCAACGTTACAGCCTAGAGGGTTCAGACAAGAAAAAAACGAAACGTATAGACTGGCTTTATCTTCCGCCATCGCCTTTTACCATTGCACAAGCCGTTTATGGAAAAGCATTAAGTGATACATTGAAAAAGCAGTTATATGCACGTTTATTGCCAGTTATCGCAGGTGGAAAAAATATCCCGATACCGTATGACTTAATGATACAGAGCATTGAGCGAGCCTGTAATCCAAGTGGCTGTGAATATTGGGAGTGGCAACGAAATATCGGTGTGGCTTGTGCCTTGTATAAAGGTTGGCGAGCTCGTCATTATGAATCTTCAATAAAGAGAGAGTTTAGTATGAATCTAGAAACAGAAAATGTATCTCGCGATTACCTATTTGGTCGATTATTAGCAGTACTTGAAAGTATTGAAAGACGAGCATTGATGATTGCAGGTGAAAATCGTGCGACAAATGCAGAAAGATATATGCAACGTTTTGTGAGTCATCCACTAGATACTTGGTTGCAATTAAAAGAAAAAATTCAGCCTTACAAAGAGCGTCTGCGTAATAATCGTTCTATGGGATTTCTACGTAACCGTGAGAAGGAAGAAAACGAAATTGGTGCGGCACTCGCTAATTTATCTCAATTGGGTATTTCATTAAAAGAGAGACTAAATGGAGAGTTCTTGCTTGGTTATCACAGCCAACAAATGGCATATCGGAACCAGTTTAATGCAGCTAAAGAAGATGCGGATGATTCATCAGAAATTGAAACTATTTAACCTTGAATAAGGAACATACTATGAGCTTAACTAAAAAAATCGACTTCGCTTTAATTATTAGTGTCCAAAATGCAAACCCAAATGGTGATCCACTAAATGGCAACCGCCCACGTATCGATTTTACCGGCATTGGGGAAATCACTGATGTCTGTTTAAAACGCAAAATTCGTGACCGCTTACAAGATGCAAAAGAAAACATTTTTGTACAATCAGACGACAGAAAAGACGATGGAATGACCAGTCTTGCTAATCGAGCAAAAGATAAAGAAGTTGGCTTAGGGCCTGATGCCTTTAATCCGAAAAAATCATCAAAAGATGACACGGCAAAACTTGCCTGTGAAAAATGGATTGACGTACGTAGCTTTGGGCAAGTATTTGCTTTTGGTAAAACAGATGACGCTTCTGGCGTATCAATTGCCATTCGTGGGCCTGTCACCATCCAGTCGGCATTTAGTATTGACCCTGTAAGCGTAACTAGTACGCAAATCACCAAATCAGTGAGTGGAGAGGGCGATGGTACTAAAAAAAGCTCAGACACAATGGGGATGAAACACCGAGTTGATCGTGGCATTTATGTGGCTTACGGTGCAATGTCGCCACAACTGGCGGAGCGTACAGGATTTTCTGATGCGGATGCTGAAAAAATTAAATCGGTTTTACTCAAACTGTTTGAAGGAGATGCGTCATCCGCTCGTCCTGAAGGCAGTATGCAAGTTGTCAAACTGATTTGGTGGGAACACAATTGCAAGTCAGGGCAATATTCCTCAGCAAAAGTACATAATAGTTTAACTGTCAACGGTGATGGTAGCTACTCGCTTGCAACACTGCAAGGTCTGAGTCCACAAGAAATTGATGGCTTCTAAGTAGTCAGATTTGCAAAATTTCAAGCGGAACTGACCGCTTGTATCACCAAAAATAGGGCAGCCCATGCAAATGATTCCCCTTTCTGCCTTACAACATTACGCTTTTTGCCCACGCCAATGTGCGTTAATCCATAACGAACAAGCGTGGGCAGAGAACTATCTCACCGCCCAAGGTCAAGCCTTGCACGAACGTGTTGATTCAGGTGAGCCAGAAACACGCAAAAGTACTCGTTTTGAACGCACTGTGCATGTGTCTGCCGAAGAACTTGGTATTAGCGGTATTCTAGATATGGTTGAACATGATCTCACAAACGGTCAGCTAAAGCCTGTTGAATACAAACGCGGCAAACCCAAACCCGAACCCATCGACGAAATCCAACTGTGTGCCCAAGCACTCTGCTTAGAAGCAATGACAGGTAAAACCGTTACCGAAGGGGCATTGTGGTACAACCAAACTCATCACCGAGTCCCAATTGTTTTTACGGATGAATTACGCCAAAAAACGTTAGATACCATCATCGCCGTACGTAACTTACTCGACAGCGGCATAACCCCATCACCTAAATACAGTAAACGCTGTAAAGCCTGTTCGTTGATTGAGGCTTGTCAGCCGAAGTTGATGGAGAAGGATAGGTCAAGGAAGTATGTGGAGGAAATCTTTAAGTGATTTTATGTGTTTAAGATATTGAATGTTTTTCTTTATTTTGTTAGGTATTATTGCTTTTTTAATAAAGGAGGTTTATTTCCAATAAACATTCATGACAAATGCAGTTTCTTATGAAATGTTTTTTTAAGGTTTTAGTCTTAAGTTACAGTAACTTTACGTTACTGCGTATTGAAATAATCTTCATTTTGTTAGAAAACTCATGCCATCCCATTAATGGGATGGCTATTTGAGCCAATATTACAGTTAGAGTTAATAATATTTTCCCTAGAAATGATTATAGAAAACTAAGGAAACGACCGATGCGTAAACTCCAAAACACTCTCTATATCACCACTCAAGGCAGTTATCTGCATAAGGAGCGGGAAACGCTGGTGGTTGAACAGGATAGGAAAAAGGTGGCTCAGCTGCCTGTGCATTCCATTGGGCATATCTTCTGTTTTGGTAATGTATTAGTTTCGCCATTTTTAATGGGGTTTTGTGGGGAAAATAATGTTAATTTGGCTTTTTTTACCGAGAACGGACGTTTTTTAGGGCGTTTGCAAGGGCGGCAAAGTGGTAATGTGCTACTTCGCCGTGCACAATATCGCATTTCAGAGCAGAACCCAGTGCCAATTGCTCGTCATATTATTGCTGCCAAAATCCAAGCTTCTAAACGGGTTTTACAACGCCGAATTCGTAATCATGGAGAACATCCCGACATTGAAAGTGCGATTTATGCTCTCAATTCCAGTTTACGCCATTTACAAACAGCAGAAAGTGTGGAGTTAATTCGAGGGATAGAAGGTGATGCTGCTGCACGTTATTTTGGTGTCTTTCAGCACTTAATTCGTGAAAGAAGTGGCTTTTCATTTGATGGTCGTAGTCGTCGCCCGCCTCGTGATGGCATTAATGCACTTCTTTCCTTTTTATACAGTATTTTAGGGAGGGATATTAGTGGGGCATTACAAGGCGTTGGGCTCGATCCACAAATTGGCTTTCTACACGCGGATCGTCCTGGACGGGATAGTTTGGCACAAGATCTTTTAGAGGAATTTAGAGCATGGTGGGTGGATAGAATGGTGCTCAGTTTGATCAATTTAGGACAAATCAAGCCCACGGACTTCACCGTAGAAGCAAGTGGTGCTGTCAATATGAAGCCTGAAACACGCAAGTTACTCTTGCAAACATTGCAGGCCAAAAAGCAAGAGAAAATTATTCACCCATTTTTACAAGAAGAAGTCGCTATCGGGTTACTTCCGCATATTCAAGCCATGCTATTGGCTCGCCATTTACGTGGTGATTTAGCGGAGTATCCCCCATTTTTGATGCGTTAGATTTGCAAAATTTTTAGTGGAACTGACCGCTTGTGGCCTGATTTTAGGGAGAGAATGATGCTGATGTTGATAACCTATGACATTTCACTTGATGATCCTGAAGGTGCTGCACGCTTACGTCGTATTGCCAAACATTGCCTTGATTACGGTGTACGCGTACAATATTCCGTCTTTGAGTGCGATATCGCCCCCGATCAGTGGGTGAGACTCAAAGCAAAGCTTCTACAAACTTATAATCCAGAAACCGATAGCTTACGTTTCTATCATCTTGGCAGTAAATGGCGACGTAAAGTAGAACATCACGGAGCCAAAGCATCTCTCGATATTTTTCAAGACACACTTATTCTTTAACTCGCTAACCTATAGTTCTCATTCAAATGCCACGAGATTAGCGAACGAAAATAGTTCTTTAAAAATTAGGATGTTATGAAATTTTAGAAAGGGATATATTAGATATGATATACTCTTTTTTGTCATCATTGATGAGAGTTAGCGAATGATATAGCTTACAGCCTTGTTCAATAAACTCTCAGCAATGAGTGGCCAGCCACCTACGCGTGGCTGTGTGTTTAAACGTTTTGAAAGCTGCATAAAATGCACCGCTTGCACAGCCAGCCACCTACGCGTGGCTGTGTGTTTAAACTATATCGGTGCTAAGTCAGTTAGAGTAGTACGTAACCAGCCACCTACGCGTGGCTGTGTGTTTAAACACTATCCACATACATGCGCAACCATCTATCGTACCCAGCCACCTACGCGTGGCTGTGTGTTTAAACGTAATCGTCGTTAGCGATTTCAAAACCAGATACTCCAGCCACCTACGCGTGGCTGTGTGTTTAAACATGAAATACGCTACGCTTAAACTCAATTTTGCGTCCAGCCACCTACGCGTGGCTGTGTGTTTAAACATCGTGGTATCTAATAGACAGCTCCGTTTATTGTCCCAGCCACCTACGCGTGGCTGTGTGTTTAAACTGGCGATATGCACTTAGGACATACGGCTATTCTAGGCCAGCCACCTACGCGTGGCTGTGTGTTTAAACAAATGACTGTAGTTTATCCTCAATGTGGTCAACTACCAGCCACCTACGCGTGGCTGTGTGTTTAAACCAATGCCAAAGATATTCAGATGTTCGGTCAGGTCCAGCCACCTACGCGTGGCTGTGTGTTTAAACCAATCGACATACAAAAGGTGTGTCATAAAACAGATCCAGCCACCTACGCGTGGCTGTGTGTTTAAACGATCTATTTTTCTCGATCGATTTATTTTTTTTCTCCAGCCACCTACGCGTGGCTGTGTGTTTAAACATTCGTGATCCCCCCGATTACGTCCTCGACCATACCAGCCACCTACGCGTGGCTGTGTGTTTAAACACCTAAGCTCAAAAAATCTCGCCCCTCATTTGCACCCCAGCCACCTACGCGTGGCTGTGTGTTTAAACTCAGCAGAGATGATGTCACCTATGCGTTGAGTAAACCCAGCCACCTACGCGTGGCTGTGTGTTTAAACTCGGTAATTGGTACTACCAGAATCTCATGGAACGGATCCAGCCACCTACGCGTGGCTGTGTGTTTAAACGTTTATACTGGTGTACGTAGATGATATCAGGTTTGACCAGCCACCTACGCGTGGCTGTGTGTTTAAACATCATCAGAAGTTTGCTGATAGACATGGTGCACCTCCAGCCACCTACGCGTGGCTGTGTGTTTAAACCATACAGCAATGGCACGAAATACAGATGCCATATCCAGCCACCTACGCGTGGCTGTGTGTTTAAACTTCCTACGCTCTGAGCAAATCAAAGCTAACTGCCCCAGCCACCTACGCGTGGCTGTGTGTTTAAACCCTTCACTAATCAAAATCTGTTGCGTGCGGAAAACCCAGCCACCTACGCGTGGCTGTGTGTTTAAACATTTTTACGTTTTAGGCTGATGCAAGTACCTCCTTCCAGCCACCTACGCGTGGCTGTGTGTTTAAACACGATAAGCACTCTCTAATGAAGTAAGAGTCTGGCCAGCCACCTACGCGTGGCTGTGTGTTTAAACTGCTGTATTTGAAGAAGACCTAACCCAACCACTGCAGCCAGCCACCTACGCGTGGCTGTGTGTTTAAACTTGTTGCAAAATGCAACGAACCTCACGCTAAAGGCGCCAGCCACCTACGCGTGGCTGTGTGTTTAAACCCAACATACTGACTGATGTTGTCTTTCGTGAGTAAGCCAGCCACCTACGCGTGGCTGTGTGTTTAAACATTTAGGAATATATTTCCTTTATTTTTTTAAGAACCAGCCACCTACGCGTGGCTGTGTGTTTAAACGCGATGCGGGGCGGCACTCGCTCAAAAATAGAAGCCAGCCACCTACGCGTGGCTGTGTGTTTAAACATCGATCAGCTCTTCGGTGGCATCCATCACTAACGCCCAGCCACCTACGCGTGGCTGTGTGTTTAAACAACTAATCACTGAAAACAAGGCTATTTTACTATGGCCAGCCACCTACGCGTGGCTGTGTGTTTAAACTCGATTTATATGCAAGACAAATCAATGTTTGATGCCCAGCCACCTACGCGTGGCTGTGTGTTTAAACAATCTCTAATAGCACAAAGGAACACCCTTATTGGTGCCAGCCACCTACGCGTGGCTGTGTGTTTAAACTAGCTCATTGACTGCCTTTTTCGCATAACTCAATCCAGCCACCTACGCGTGGCTGTGTGTTTAAACTCCTTTTGTGTGATTTGGGTAAATCATACGGCAACCAGCCACCTACGCGTGGCTGTGTGTTTAAACAATCTCTAATAGCACAAAGGAACACCCTTATTGGTGCCAGCCACCTACGCGTGGCTGTGTGTTTAAACTCGACACAGATCACAAAAATAGAGTTTGGTGGTGCCAGCCACCTACGCGTGGCTGTGTGTTTAAACCCAAAGAAAAAAAATCATTTGAGTTAAGTGAAGACCAGCCACCTACGCGTGGCTGTGTGTTTAAACAAGTAAAGGGCGTAGAGCAAATAGTCCAAGCTCTGCCCAGCCACCTACGCGTGGCTGTGTGTTTAAACGCTTGATGGCGATCGGCAAAATTGCTGACCGCTCCCCAGCCACCTACGCGTGGCTGTGTGTTTAAACCACAAGGTAGATAAATCAACTCACTATCCTGATAGCGCCAGCCACCTACGCGTGGCTGTGTGTTTAAACAGACTGGTAAAAAGCTTTGCGATCCATTGGCGACCCAGCCACCTACGCGTGGCTGTGTGTTTAAACTACGTTAATCAGCTTAATATCTTCGGGGTGGTAGCCAGCCACCTACGCGTGGCTGTGTGTTTAAACATGCCCACCACTCTGAAGTTTTCACTCTGATAGTCCAGCCACCTACGCGTGGCTGTGTGTTTAAACACGAGAAAAGTGATGTTATCCATTTTGCATGAGCCCAGCCACCTACGCGTGGCTGTGTGTTTAAACCAAGGCTTCAAAGGCAAAGTAATAGGTTGCCCCAACCAGCCACCTACGCGTGGCTGTGTGTTTAAACAACCACTGCCCCTGTTCGCACCCGAGCGGGGCTACCAGCCACCTACGCGTGGCTGTGTGTTTAAACGACCGACAAAGCTAATCTGTCGGCATTATTAGATCCCAGCCACCTACGCGTGGCTGTGTGTTTAAACGTCATATTTCTATCCCCCCTTTTAACATTGAAAATATCCAGCCACCTACGCGTGGCTGTGTGTTTAAACCAAAATCGCATCTAGCAACGCATTCGGAATGGCAGTACCAGCCACCTAAATCTAGCTGGGAGCTGAATCTTATGAGGAGAGTAGAAAGGCTGTTCCCTCGATCAAGTTAGCTTGAAACTCAATTTTCTAGGGAACAGATTATATTTGGGAGGAGTATTTTGCCGAAGCTACTTCACTGTTACTCGTGCAAATTTGCGCTTACCCACTTGGTAAACTGCGGTGGTGCCTGCTTGGATCACTAATTTTGAATCTTCAACTTTCTCGCCATCAATTTTCACACCGCCTTGATTGACAGAGCGGATCGCTTCAGAAGTTGACGCTACCAAACCCGCTTCTTTGAGCAAGTTCGCCAAGCCGATTTCGCCTTCAAAGGTAAATTCAGGCATTTCGTCTGGCATCGCACCTTTTTGGAAGCGGTTGATAAATTCTTGCTCTGCCGCATCGGCATCAGCTTCGCTGTGGAAACGAGCAATGATCTCTTTGGCTAACAGAATTTTTACATCTCGTGGGTTTTTGCCGTTTGCTACGTCGGCTTTGAATTGAGCGATTTCATCAAGCGGTCGGAATGAGAGCAAGTTATACCAGTCCCACATCAATTCATCGGAAATCGACATCACTTTACCAAACATTTCACTTGGTGCTTCGGTGACACCGATGTAGTTGCCGAGCGATTTCGACATTTTCTTCTCGCCGTCTAAGCCCACCAACAATGGCAAGGTCATCGCCACTTGTGGTTTTTGTCCTACGGATTTTTGCAACTCACGCCCAATCAACAAATTGAAGGTTTGATCTGTACCACCTAATTCGACATCTGCGTGCAATGCCACCGAGTCGTGCCCTTGCAATAATGGGTAGATAAATTCGTGGATCGCAATGGGTTGATTGTTGCTGAAACGTTTTTTGAAGTCATCACGCTCAAGCATGCGGGCAACAGTATAGTTTGATGCCAAGCGGATCATCCCTTCAGTGCCAAGCTCGCCCAGCCATTCAGAGTTAAACACGATGCGAGTTTTTTGCGGATCCAAAATTTTGAAAATTTGTTGTTTGTAGGTTTCCGCATTGCGTAACACATCTTCACGAGTGAGCGGCGGACGGGTGCTGTTTTTGCCGGATGGATCGCCGACCATTCCCGTGAAATCGCCGATTAAGAAAATCACTTCGTGTCCAAGCTGTTGGAATTGACGCAATTTATTTAATACCACCGTATGCCCTAAATGAATATCTGGCGCGGTTGGATCTGCCCCTAATTTGACACGCAATGGGCGATTTTCTTTTAATTTTTCGATTAAGTCAGCTTCTGAATAGACATCTTCCACGCCACGTTTTAGTTCAGCGAGCGTGGTTTCAAGAGATTGGCTCATTGATTTTCCTTATATTTTATGAATTTGAAATGCGGGGCATTATAGCGAAATCGGGCAAAAAAGGCGAAAAAAAACGCCGCAACTTTGTGGGGGAGTGCGGCGTAAGAGTTGGAGTGATTACCTATTATTTTTGAAGTGATTAGATGATAATGGTTCTCAATAATCAGATCAACTGGATTTACAAAACCTTACAAATGAGAATTGTTCTCAACAACTAGCTGAAAGCATACCAAAGTTGGTTGAGTATCGCAATCAGTGGCTGATATTCCGTCATTTTTCTTTGACAAGCGGTCGGAACAAGCGGATTTTTTGCAAAATAGTGTTGAAAAAAGACCGCTTGCTCTGTTTCTGACAACGGATTAGCATGCAAAAATAACGCCAGCTCGAGAGCGGGATCGGAAACCGCCGCATATTCCCAGTCGATAATAAACAGCTTATCGCCTTGCTCCACCAAATTGCCAAGGTGTAAATCGTGATGACAGAGAGCTTGGGCGAAAGGTGCAATTTGCGGAAATGGCGGTGAAAAAGGCAACTCTACTTGCGTTTGTGCAGGTAACTTTTGCCATAAAAATTCGCAGCGGGCGGTTAAATTTAGAATGGTAACATTTTCGTTGGAACTGACCGCTTGTAAGTCAAATTGATGCAATTTCGCCAACTGCTCGGCAAGTTGTTGTAGAAGAGCGGGGGAAAATTCGGTCGGCACGTTGCCATCAATCCAGCTAAGTAAACTTTGTTGAGCATCGACATAAAGTGGATTGGGGGCCATTGCAAGCGGTCGGATTGTCGCTAAAATTTGCGATTCCTGTTGATAATTTACCCCGAAATCGCTCGCCCTCTGGGTTTGGTTACGCAGCACATAACGTTCACCGTTTTCAAGGGTAACTAATTGGCTACAAGCGGTCAGCCCCGTCAATTTTTCAACAGAACGAATTGCTTGTTGTCGGGTGTGTGTAAGCCATTGTAGCGCTGGATTTGTGGGCATGAATTGTCGTATAGAAATAAATAATGTGTAGGGAATGGCTATATATCCACCCGCCACAAGCGGTCAGTTCCGCAGCATATGTTGCCAATATAAAACGGGCAGACATATCGGTCTGCCCCTACGGGTGTTGTGTATTTTTACATCACGTTGGAGCTAACGAGCATTCCGCAAATAAACGCGATAATTCACGCTTTCTGCCGTTGGTGGTGTGAGTGGCACTTCGGTGTTGGCTTTTGGTTCAAGCCAAAAATTGAGCCAAGGTGAACGATCATCTGGGTCACGCGTTTGGGTGACGCCTTCTTTGTCGTACCAAAACAGCTTATACGCCACCTTGAGCGGTTGCTCCGTACGGTTTTTCACCTTGAACACCAAAGGTTCAGTATTCACATCAAGCAGCTCTGATAATGGAGCCTCCACGTTCACAATTGGCTGTGTGCCTGTCGGCAAATAGCTCACGGGTTTACTACTACAGGCGGTCAGACACAGCCCGAAAAATGCAATCAGTGCGAGTTTCTTCATCGTTATTTCGCCAACATTCTGCCAAGTGGCTCACCGCCCACAAGGTGCATATGAATATGGAACACTTCCTGCCCGCCGTGCTGATTACAGTTCATAATCACCCGATAGCCATCTTCCGCAATGCCCTCTTCTTTCGCAATTTTCGCCGCCACCGTAAACAAACGCCCCAACGCCTGCTCATCTTCAGCAGAAACGTGGTTCAAAGTCGGGATAAATTTATTCGGTACAATCAAAATGTGAGTAGGAGCCTGCGGTGAAATATCACGGAACGCTGTGACCAGCTCGTCTTGATAGACAATTGCCGCAGGGATTTCTTTACGAATAATTTTGCTAAAAATGGTTTCTTCGTAGTTTGTCAAATTGGTTTGCATTGGACTTTCCTTCTCATAAAAACAAGCGGTTGGATTTTGCAATTTTTTTGCGGGATTTGCAAAAAATTCTTGCCATCTTACCGCTTGCTATCGCCAAAGCCATCTCGGGACTTGTTGCTGATAAGCTTTAAATTCTGCCCCAAACTTTTCCGCTAAGAGCCGTTCTTCTGGCACGATTTGGAAACGGGTAATGTAGAGAATAAATCCCCATACCCAAAGTAACGCTAGCAGGTTGCTGAGCCAGAGTGTCCATGCAGTCAATTGGCAGGCAAGCCCGAGATACATAGGGTTGCGGGTGAAACGGTAGATGCCGTGGGTGACTAAATGGCTGGTTTTGCTTGGAGCAAGCGGGTTGATGGTGGTCTTTTTTTGCCAAAAGGCGAGTAGCCCGAGTAAGTCGATGCTGATGGCTGTTAAGGCGATGATGACGGCGAGAATCCGTAAAATCAGCATCGGTTCAGTAAAATTCGGCGAAAAATAGATTAAAGCGGCACAAATCAGAAAAACAACGGGCGGTGGGATTTTCAGCTCCATTATTCACATTCTCCGATAATTAAATGGCTCAACGGCATATCCCAACTTTCAAGGGGAAGGCGTTCGACTTGTTGGCAGCGATGAGCCAGTCCAACGCTGATTAAGTGCGGGGATTGGGCAAGGGTGCGATCGTAAAAACCGCCGCCCATTCCAAGCCGGTTACCTTGTTTATCGCAGGCGACAAGCGGGACGAAAATCATTTCTAATGCATTGATTGGCAAGACTTTTTGCACGTCTAATTTCGGTTCTAAAATGCCAAAACGGTTTGGGACTAGCTCCTTTTCATCATCAAAACGCAAAAATAATAGCTGATGAGCGGAAAATGGGTGCAAAACGGGTAGATAGACGTTCTTACCTTGGGCTTGGAGCATTTTGATTAATGCAAGTGGTGAGATTTCGCCATCAAATGGCAAATAGCAAGCAATGTGTTCGGCTTGGTAGTGTTCGATAAGTTGTTGGGCAGATGGAATGATTTGCTTAGCGGCAAAATGTTGCTGGGCGGGAGAAAGAGCAAGCCGTTTGGCTCGCATTGATGTTCGTAGTTGTTGACGAATTTGCTGAATGTCAGACATAAAAAAGACCCGAAGTGCCGTTATCAGTGGAGGTCCTTGAACCAGACGGTTCAAGGGAGTCGAACGTAATCATTTTTAGGCTTCTCGCAAGCGAGCCTGCTCACCAACGATCAAAAGTTCAACTCAAGGAGTTTCAAATATCGGCTCAGGGACGTAACCAACAACGTACACCTCAGGCAGTAAGAATAGTAACGGAATTTGAGCCTTTTTCCTAGTGATAAATCGCAGATTTACCGTTATTCGTTATTTTCTTGACCAATCACGACATTTTCTACGTCAGTTGATTGGAACTTAGCGAGAGAGTTATCGAGCTGTTTAATACAAGACTCCAACACATTTTTATTTTCCAAATTTTTACGTTGTTCTTGTTCTAATTCATAGTTCAAATTCAACGCCACAATCGACAGCACTTTTTCCAACTGAATAATGCCTGATTGCTCTTTAAGTGCCGCAACACGCTCTTCCAAACGCTGTGCGGACGCAAGCAGAAACGCTTGCTGTTCAGGCGGACAATAAAGGCGTAGTACCTGTCCGAAAAGGGATAATTCAATATTATTCTTTGACATTATGGGGAAATCCTCACCAAAACCAAAATTTTTGCTATTATGCCACTCTTTAACTCAATGATAAATCACAAACTATGGCTATTTCCGCAACCGAATTTCAACGACTGATCAAAGAATTACAAATCGACTACACCGCCGCCGAATTTCACGGCTTTTTGAGTGGGCTAATTGCAGGTGGCGTGCAAGATGAATCGTGGAAAACCCTCACTTATCAATTCACCAACGACGGACACGCTTTTTCACAAGTTCCACTATCAAAATTAACCGAGCTTTATCAACAAGTTAACGACAGCTTTGATGAAGCCAATACATTATTTTCCCTATGGATCCCAAGCGAAGAGGATGGCTTCGCCCTTGCCGATGGCATCGCAGAATGGACCAACCATTTTTTGCTCGGTTTAGGCTTAGCCCAACCGACCTTGCAACAGGAAACGGATGAAGTCGGCGAAGCGATTGACGATTTAGACGAAATCGCCAAACTCGGCTATGATGAAGCCGACAGCAGTGAAGAACTGCTCGAGGCGGGCGAAGAAGTAGTGGAATATCTGCGTGTCGTCACGCTCTTTCTTCACAGCCATTTTGCTAAACCAAAAACCGCAGAAAAACCCAAGGTGCACTAATCCTATTTGCAAAATTTTGTGAAAAACTCACCGCTTGTAAGGTAGAACAATGAACAACACCATCCAATGGCAATTCGGCGTAACCCCGAATTATCTCGCTGCACTGGTAATGGCGGGCGAGAAAACCGCCACTTGTTCGGGCAAAATTTTCTATGAATTGGAAAATGTGCCGTTTCCGCAAGTGGACGGCAAGGTTCAAACGATTTTAGATAGCCAAAATAATCCGCTAGTTGATATTACGTTAACGGACGTCTTTTTCGAGCAGTTTGGGCAAGTGCCCGAAGCCTTTGCGTTAGCTGAAGGGGAAGGCGATTTTGCTTATTGGAAAGCTGCTCATCGGCAATTTTTTAATGAGGCGATTGGTAAAATATCGGCAGAAACTGACCGCTTGCCAGGGGTAGAAAATGGGCAGATTACCGCTGAATTTGAAGTCGTCTGCGAGCGGTTTCAGGCGGTGAAAATCCACCTGAAAACCTACCAACAATGGTTAGATTTTGCCGAGCAAGCCTTGCTCGAAATGGGAGAAGACGATCCGTTTTTAAATGCGAAGTTTGATGCCAATTTACTGCTACAAGCGGTGACCAAACGCTCGAAATCCGCCATTTTTGCCTTTTCAGAAACCGTGTTGAACGAGAGTGAGCTCAAGCAGTTGGCAGCGTTATTGGTTCGCCGAGCGAAAGGTGAGCCGATGGCGTACATTTTGGGTGAGAAAGAATTTTGGTCGTTGCCGTTAGCGGTTTCGACGGCGACCTTGATCCCTCGTCCTGACACCGAACGGCTGGTCGAGTTGGCGTTAGATTGGGCGAACAAGCAGTCAGATCCTGCCAAAGTTTTGCAAATTCTCGATCTCGGGACCGGCACAGGAGCGATTGCGTTGGCGTTGGCAAGTGAATTGGGCGAGCGAGCGGAAATCGTTGGCGTGGATAAACAGCCTGAAGCGGTGGCGTTGGCGGAGCGAAATCGCCAATCTCTTGGATTTAACAATGTGCAATTTATGCAAAGCGATTGGTTTGATGCCTTGAAAAATCAGCAGTTCGATCTCATTGTGAGTAACCCGCCTTATATCGATGAAAATGACGAAAATCTGCACGTCGGTGATGTCCGATTTGAGCCACTCTCTGCTTTAGTAGCGGGTGAGCAAGGCACGGCGGATTTGCAACAACTCATTGAAAACGCACCGCTTTATTTGCGTTATAATGGGGCGTTAATGTTAGAACACGGCTGGCAACAAGCGGCTTGGGTTCAGCAAAAATTTAAACAGAATCAATGGGATAATATTGAAACCGCTCAAGATTATGGCGGCAATGACAGAGTAACGTGGGCAATATGGACGAAATAATTCAACCTTTTTCTTTAACTAAAAAACAGCGGGACAATTTACAGCGGTTTTTGTATCGAGAGCTGCTTCGCTTAACCACAATGACCGATGACAGCATCAGCGAACCACAGATTTTTGGGCTGATGTCGGCGTTGGTCAAAAAGGCAAAATATGCAGTGAATGGCGAAACAGACGAGCAACGCATCAATCAGCTTGTGCAATTTCTCTATCAAGAGCAGGGATTTGCTTGCCATCACGAAGAGTATTTCTATACGGAAAACTTGTCATTACACAAAGTGTTACGCCGAAAACGTGGGATGCCCGTTTCGCTTGGGGCGGTGATGTTGTATTTGGCAGCGGTGCTGGATCTACCGCTTTACCCTGTGAATTTCCCAACGCAGTTGGTGATTCGTGCTGAATTTATCGACGAAAATGGACGTAAAGTGGTGCGATTTATCAACCCTTGGGACGGATCCGATCTAAGCTTCGACAAAATGCAAAAATGGCTTGAAGGCGAAATGGGCTATGGAACGGAATTACACCGTGAATATTTACGCATTGCGGAGCAAGATGAATTACTTGAGCGGCTCGAAACCGTATTTAAAATGGCACTCACCCGTGAAGGAAAATACCCTGAAGCCTTGCGTTTGATTGAATACCGTTTGACTTTCACCCCTGAAGATCCGTATGAAATTCGTGATCGGGGAATGGTTCTCGCCAGTATGGATTGCTACCAAGCTGCTTACGATGATTTGAGCTATTTCATCGATCAATGCCCTGATGATCCCTCCGCAATGATGCTCAAACTCGAAATTTCCAGCCTTGAAAAACAGAGCAAGGCGAGTGTGTTTCACTAAATTAAAGTAGGCGGGGCAAGTTCCCCTAGACCGTTAATAAAAAGGAAAAAGACAATGAACAAAACCATCCAACTGGGCAATATTGAAATTGCAAATGACAAACCTTTTGTACTTTTTGGCGGAATGAATGTGCTAGAAAGTCGTGATATGGCAATGGCGGTATGTGAAAAATATGTCGAGGTCACGCAAAAACTTGGCGTACCGTACGTTTTCAAAGCCTCTTTTGACAAGGCAAACCGCTCATCCATTCATTCTTATCGTGGGCCGGGAATGGAGCAAGGTTTGAAGATTTTCCAAGAATTGAAAGATCAATTTGGCGTAAAAATTATCACCGATGTGCACGAAACTTACCAATGCCAGCCTGTTGCGGACGTGGTGGATATTATCCAACTGCCAGCGTTTTTGGCTCGCCAAACCGATTTAGTGGAAGCGATGGCTCGTACAGGAGCGATAATTAACGTCAAAAAACCGCAATTTTTAAGCCCTGGTCAAATGGGGAATATCGTGGAAAAAATCGAAGAGTGCGGTAACGACAAAGTGATTTTATGCGACCGTGGTACCAACTTCGGTTACGACAACTTAGTGGTTGATATGCTTGGTTTCAGCATTATGAAGAAAGTCTCCAAAGGCTGCCCAGTCATTTTTGATGTAACTCACTCGCTGCAATGTCGTGATCCATTCGGGGCAGCATCAAGCGGTCGCCGCTCACAAGTGACTGAACTCGCTCGTTCGGGGATGGCCGTTGGCTTAGCGGGCTTGTTCTTAGAAGCTCACCCTGATCCAAATAACGCCAAATGCGACGGCCCTTCCGCTTTACCATTATCGGCATTAGAGGGTTTCGTCAGCCAAATGAAGGCGATTGATGATTTGGTGAAATCCTTCCCTGAGTTAGACACATCCAACTAATCAACAAGCGGTCAGATCAGCAAAACGTTTTGCAAATCTGACCGCTTGTTATATAGTTTTCCCAAACAAAAGAAACCGTAAAGGAGTGAATATGATTAATATTGTTTTCCTAGACCGCACAGGCATTCCAGCCAGCCATAACATTCCCCGTCCAACCTTTCCACATAATTGGGTTGAATATGACCGAACTTCTGCGGATGAAACATTTGAGCGAGCGAAAGATGCTGATATTGTGGTTACCAGTAAAGTGATATTTAACCGTGAGTTGATGGAAAAACTACCAAAGCTGAAACTAATTGCGATCACGGCAACAGGTACAAATAATGTGGATTTAATTGCGGCGAAAGAACTTGGTATTACGGTGAAAAATGTCACAGGTTATTCGAGCGTAACGGTGCCTGAACATGTTTTAGGGATGATTTTTGCACTAAAACATAGTTTAATTGGCTATCACCGAGATCAAATTACGTCAGATCGTTGGGCAACGTGCGGACAGTTCTGTTACACCGATTATCCGATTACCGATGTGCGTGGTGCCACTTTAGGCGTGTTTGGCAAAGGCTGTTTAGGGACAGAAGTGGGGCGTTTAGCAGAATTATTAGGCATGAACGTGCTTTATGCAGAACATCGCAATGCCACTCAAGTGCGTGATGGCTATACGCCATTTGAAGACGTATTAAAGCAAGCAGATATTGTGACATTGCATTGCCCGCTCACCGAAACCACCCAAAATTTAATCAATGCGGAAACGTTGGCGATGATGAAACCAACCGCTTATTTAATCAACACAGGACGTGGCCCTTTAGTTG